>NZ_JBFAPO010000001.1:0-240047 GCF_040676755.1 Dactylosporangium sp. NPDC049525
TTGCTCTCCTCGACAGTGATGACGCCTTCCTTGCCGACCTTGTCCATCGCCTCGGCGATGATCTCGCCGACCGTGGAGTCACCGGCGGAGATCGAGGCCGTGGAAGCGATCTGCTCCTTGGTCTCGACGTCCTTGGCAAGGTTGGCCAGCTCCGTCGCGACAGACGCGACGGCAGCCTCGATGCCACGCTTCAGCGCCATCGGGTTGGCACCCGCGGCGACGTTGCGCAGACCTTCACGAACCAGCGCCTGGGCGAGGACGGTCGCGGTCGTCGTGCCGTCACCGGCAACGTCGTCCGTCTTCTTCGCGACCTCCTTGACCAGCTCGGCGCCGATCTTCTCGTAGGGGTCCTCGAGCTCGATCTCCTTGGCGATGCTCACACCATCGTTGGTGATGGTGGGCGCGCCCCACTTCTTCTCGAGGACGACGTTGCGGCCCTTGGGGCCCAGCGTCACCTTGACGGCGTCGGCGAGGGTGTTCATGCCCCGCTCGAGGCCGCGGCGCGCTTCCTCGTCGAACGCGATAATCTTGGCCATTCGGCGTTGTCCTCCTGGACACTCCGGTTACGCCTCGCGACCCACGTGGGGCCGGCGGCTCACCGCCTGCTTTCGCACCTTCAAGGACCCGGTGGGATCCCCGGTGGTCGGGCCGGATGAGCCCGCGACGACCAGCCTCCCGACGCTCTCGCGCCCAGACGCTGCACCGCCCCGACCGTTGGCACTCACCTGACGCGAGTGCCAACTCCTGTTTAGCACTCTGCCCGGGTGAGTGCAAGCAAACCCGAGGTGACGACACGGGTGGTCGAAGCGCCCTAAAGGTCGACAAACCAGGCATGAATGGTACGAACAATGCCGGAATAGACGCAGGGCACCGTTCCTCATCAATGAGAACGGTGCCCCGGCGGGGTGAATCCAGACGATGTCTCAGGCGAGATGACGGACCTTCTCTGCCTGCGGGCCCTTCTGGCCCTGCGCGATCTCGAACTCGACGCGCTGTCCGTCTTCCAGCGATTTGTAGCCATCCATCTCAATCGCGGAGAAGTGGACGAAGACGTCCTGCCCTCCGTCGACCGCGATGAAGCCATAGCCCTTTTCGCTGTTGAACCACTTGACGGTGCCCTGTGCCACGGTGCACTTCCTCTACTTCGGTCCCTCTTCGTCACTCCGGCTGGCTGTGGGGACCAGCCTTGAGGTCCTCGGCCGGGCACGCCGGGCCTTGGGGTGGCACCGGCGCGAGGATCGACGACCGAAACGGACGGTACACGAGATAACCCGAGGCCCGACAGCCCTAAATCGGACAGCAAGGTCACGAATCATGCGTACGCAAAAGGTTTCCGATGAGACCTTTTCGAGACACCTTCTTGAACGGTTTCTTGCCGGCGCAAACATCGCCAGTCGACTAAGCCGCGACCCGGCGCCGACAAGGCCCCGACTAGGCGTGCCTGCGCGACTGCACCACGCGGAAGCGACTGGCCACGTATGCACCGTCAGTGAGCGCGGCATTGGCGGCAGGATTGGCGCCGCTGGCGTGGAAGTCCGAAAACGCGGCCGACTGGTTCACGAAGACACCACCGGTAAGGTTGACTGACAAATGGACGCCGGCCTGGAGGGCGGCCTCTTCCATCGCGTCCAGCACATCGGCAGCCGTCGAATAGACCGAGGCGGTGAGTGCGCCCTTCTTACCGACCGTGTCGGCGAAGATCCGCAAACTGCCGGCGGTCGAATCGGTGCCGACAACGAAGGAAATAGGACCGAACCACTCAGTGCCATAGGTTGCCGCGGCATCCGCGTCGAGTCGCACGATGAGTGGCGTGCGGACGGTCGCGTTCTGATATACCGGATGCGTAACGTCTGACGATTCCAGCAGCACCGTGCCGACCGTGCGGGCTTTCTCCAACCGGCGCAGGACGCCTTCATTGACGATGGCACCTGAAAGCTCCACGCCCTTGGCCGGATCGCGGGTCAGCGCGGCGACCGCCCCGGCGATCCCGGCGGCGACGTCTTCGAAAGAGCGATGGCCGTCCTCGGTGGCGATGCCGCCGGTGGGCACCAGCACGTTCTGTGGCGTCGTGCACATCTGGCCGGAGTACAGCAGCAGCGAGAAGCCGATGTTGCGGCACATCCCGGCAAAGTCGTCGGTCGAGTCGACGACGATCGTGTTGACCCCGGCCTTCTCGGTGTAGACGGCGGCCTGGCGGGCGTTGTCCTCCAGCCAGTCGCCGAACTCGGTCGAGCCGGTGAAGTCGATGATGCGCACCTCAGGGCGCAGCGCGAGGACCTTGGCGAGCCCCTCCCCCGGCGCCTCGGGCGCGAGGAGAACCAGGTTGGGGTCGAAGCCGGCGTCGGCGAGCACCTCGCGGGCGATCTTGACGGTGATCGCGAGCGGCAGGACGGCGCCCGGGTGCGGCTTGACCACGACGGGGTTGCCGGTGGCGAGGGAGGCGAACAGGCCGGGGAACGAGTTCCAGGTCGGGAACGTGTTGCAGCCGATCACCAGCGCGATGCCGCGGGGCACGATGTGGAAGGTCTTGCTCATCCGCAGCGGATCGCCCTTGCCGGCCGGCTTCTCCCAGGTGGCGGTCGCCGGGGTGCGGGCCATCTCGCGGTACGCGTAGGCGATCGCCTCGAGCGCGCGGTCGAAGGCGTGCGGCGCACCGGCCTGGAACGCCATGACGAACGCCTGGCCGGTCGTCACGTGCACGGCGTTGGCCAGCTCGAACGCGTTGGCGTGCAGCCGGGCGAGGATCTCCACGCAGACCCCGGCCCGGGTCTGCGGCCCGGCGTCGCGCCAGGCGGGCATCCCCGCCGCCGCGGCGATGAGCAGGCCGTCGACGTCGAGATGCGGGTAGCGCACGTCGAGCGGGATGCCGAACGGCGAGACCTCGGTCGCGACCCAGTCCGTGATCGCCGGCTGGTCCTTGAGCGGGAAGTCGTTGCCGAGATACGCGCGGAACGCGGCCTCACCGTCGGCCGCGGCGTGCTCGCCGTAGACGCGGGGGCTGGGCGACTCCGGGTACGCCGACCAGTACGCACGCTCGGCGATCGCGGTCAGCGCCCGCTCGAGGGTGGCGGTGTGGGTGGTGAACATGGGGTGTGAGTTCTCCATGCCAACCATCCTGCCATCTGGGAAGCGCCGATCTTGCGGTTGTGACCGGAAGCCGCGACTGGAACCACGCAACCGCTTCACAACCGCAAGATCGGCCTACTTCCGCACCACTTCCGTGCCCGCGGAGGGTGCGGACGTCAATTCGCGGAGCTTCCGCAAGGGTGACAGAACGAGTGGCACCACGGATAGCAGCTCTCCGGCGCAGGCCAACCAGATTGTCGGATGGACACCGATGGCCGCGCCGAGCAGGCCGCCGACGAGACCGCCGATCGGCATCGTGCCCCAGACGATGAACCGCATGGTGGCGTTCATCCGGCCGAGCAGGGCGTCCGGGGTGATCTGCTGCCGGAAGCTGACCTGGGTGACGTTGTAGACGACGACCCCCACGCCGAACAGGATCATGCCGAAAGCGGCCAGCCAGAGTCTCCAGTCCGCCTGCGCGAACGGCACGAGGAGCCCGCCGAGCGATGCGCCGAGCATCGAGATCCACATCGCCGGCCCCTGGCCGAACCAGCGCACGAACGGCCCGACGAGGAACGCGCCGGCGAGCGCGCCGAGGCCCGTGACGCTGAAGAAGACACCGATCAGCGACGGCGACAGTGCCAGGTCGCGGGCAAGGTAGATGATCAGCATCACGTTGAAGATCGAGCCGAAGAAGTTGCCGGTGCCCGTGCACATCGAGATGGCCCGCAGCAGCCGGTTGCCCAGGACGAACCGGAGGCCCTCCATGATCTCGCGGCCGAGGTGGGCGTCGGCCTTGCGGACCGGACGGTCCTCGATCTTGCGGATCCGCCACAGGGCCAGCGCCGAGACCAGGTAGCTGGCCGCGTCGGTGGCGATCGCCCAGGGCCCGCCGAGCAGCTTGACCAGGCCACCGGCGACCGTCGGGCCGCCGATCTGCGAGGTGGAGCGGACCATTTCGAGCCGCGCGTTGCCCTCGACCAGGTGCTCCTTGCCGACCAGGAACGGCAGGTAGCTCTGGTACGCCACGTCGAAGAAGACCGTGCACACCCCACAGAGCAGGCCCACCACGTACAGCTGCGGCATGCGCAGCTGGTCCATCCACCATGCCAGCGGCACCGAGGCGAGCAGGGCGGCCCGCAGGACATCGGCCACGATCATCGTCCCGCGCCGGCGGAGCCGGTCGACCAGCGCCCCGGCGGGCAGGCCCACCAGCAGGAACGCGGCGGTCTCGCAGGCGGCCAGGACCCCGACCTCCAGCGCCGTCGCGTCGAGGGTGAGCACCGCGACCAGCGGCAGCGCCAGCAGGGTCACCTGCGTGCCGACCTGGCTGATGGTGTCCGCCGTGAACAACAGCCGGAAGTCGTGATCGCGGAGCAGTCCGAGTCTCACCAGCACACTGTCAATGACCGATTGGGAAAAGTCAATCGATAGAATCGGACGATGCGGCGACCAGCTACCGACGCGGAGGCCAAGGCACTCGCCTCCGGCGTCCGCCTGCGCATCATCCGGCTCTGCCTGGACCGGGCGCTCACCAACAAGGAGATCGCCGAGCGGCTCGACGCCAACCCGGCCACCGTGCTGCATCACGTCCGGACGCTGGTCGCGACCGGTTTCCTGGTGCCGCAGGAGGAGCGCCGCGGGCCGCGCGGCACCCGCGAGGTGCCCTACCTGTCGACGACCAAGTCGTGGGACCTCAGCCTCGGCGACCAGGTCTCGGCCACCAACCGGGCGATGCTCGACGCGTTCGAGCACGAGCTCGCGCTCCTGGAGGACACCACCGACACGGTCAACTTCGCCCGCCTCGGCCTGCGGCTCACCCCGCAGGAGTGGCAGGAGCTGCAGGACCGCTTCCAGGTGCTGCTGGACGAGTACGCCGGCCGCGAGCGCACCCACGGCCGGCCCTATTCGATCTTCCTCGCCATGTACGAGGACCGATCACGCGACTGACGCCTGCCAGTTCGCCCAGCGATCCACCGCGCGGAACCCCATCGCCTCGTTGATCGCGATCATGTGTGCGTTGACCTCGGCGTTGAAGGTGTCGATCATCTGTACCGCCGGCTCCTGCGCACGCAAGGTCCGCAGGTTGACCGCCTTGGTGATCATGCCGAGGCGGTGGCCGCGGTGCTCGGGGTGCACCAGGGTGACCAACTGCCAGGCGTGCCAGTCGATGGTCTTCGCGACCCGCATCGCGGTCCACGCGACCAGTTGCCCGGTCGCCTCGTGGATGACGCCGGTCTCGTACCGGCGGGCACCGTACTGGGCGCGGACCTCCGAGGCGCGGCGCAGGCGGTCGGCGTCGATCTTCTCCGGCTCGTAGTCCAGCTCACCGTTCGGGGCCTCGTCGAGGAAGGAGCTGTCCAGCAGCGCCAGGTCCTCGATCAGGTCCTCCGGCGGCAGGTTGCCCCATTGGACGGTTGTGTAGCCGGCCGCCTTCGGCCAGCTCTCGGCGAGCAGCCGGTCCAGCTCGGCGTCGTCGGCGGTGGACAGGTCGAACCGGCGGCGGACGTCGAGGAGCTTGTTCTCGTGGCCGATGGCGGCGGCGAACGGCGCCGCGGAGCCGACCGGCGCACCGTCACGATCGGTGATCACGCTGAAGCCCATCACCGAGGTGCGGCCACGGGCCAGCCCGAAGTCGACCGCGTGCCGATACAGCGCTCGCCCGACGCCCTGGCGGCGGTGCTGCTTGAGCACCAGCAGCTCCAGGATCGCCTTGTCGAGGTTGTCGTGGACCGGCAGGTCCACCTGCAGGAGCCCGACCGGCTCCTCGCCGCGATACGCAAGGAACGTGTGCCGGTCGGCACCCGGCATCGGCAGCCGGATCCGCACGTCGTGCTCATAGCGGCAGACCGGCGGGAGGTCCGGCAGATCGGCGGCGATCGCTTCGTTACCGATGGTGTAGGCCGCGTCGACCGCCGTCGGGTCATCGACGTCCAGCTCGACGATGCGCAGATCCTGGCTCATGCCGCCAGGGTGGCCCACCGCACGCCGGGCGACAACAGATATAACCTGGCCGGAAATTGGTCGAGAGGACGCTCGCCAACACCTCCGGTGTTGTGGTCGCGGGCCTGGACCAGGGTCCGGGCCTCGCGGCGACACGTCCTCCCGCATCGAGCATCCTGGCGCGCGGTCCCGAGGTCGTCAAGTCCCTCGGAGGGTGGCTTCGAGACGCTCGGCTTGACCGCGATCACCGTGCGTCGCGGTCGACTCCGTCGATCGGCTGAGTCGCTCCTCGTCCAAGCGTGGAAGCGCTCTCTCAAACGCAGCCGGACCGACACCGAGCGTCACCGCTTTTCGCCGGTTGCACAAAAAAATCAGCCATCAGCTCAAAAGGCCGGCCTCGCGCACGGACTTCAGCGACGGCTTCACCCGGTGCGTCGGACCGACCGAGCCGGCCACCGCGTCGAGGGTCTTGAGCCCGTCACCGGTGTTGAAGACGACCGTCTCCTTCGTCGGGTCGAGCTTGCCGGTCTCGACCAGCTTCTTCAGCACCGCGGCGGTGACCCCGCCGGCGGTCTCGGCGAACACGCCGGTGGTCCGGGCGAGCAGCTCGATGCCGGCGCGGATCTCGTCGTCGTCGACGTACTCCATCCAGCCGCCGGTGCGCCGCACCGACTCCAACGCGTAGACCCCCGCGGCCGGGTCGCCGATGTTGAGCGACTTCGCGATGCCGGTCGGCTTGACCGGGACGATCTCGTCGGTGCCGTTGTGCAGCGCGACCGCGATCGGGTTGCAGCCCGCGGACTGCGCGCCGAACACCGCCCACTCCGTCGCCGGGACGAGGCCGATCTCGACCAGTTCGCTGAACGCCTTGTCGATCTTCGTGAGCAGCTCGCCGCTGGCCATCGGGATGACGACCTGCGCCGGGATCCGCCAGCCGAGCTGCTCGGCGACCTCATACCCCAGGGTCTTGGAGCCCTCGGCGTAGAACGGCCGGACATTGACGTTGACGAACGCGGTGTCCTCGAACTCGTCGGTCTCCGTCAGCTCCGAGCACAGCCGGTTGACGTCGTCATAGGACCCCTCGATCGCGACGACGTCGCCGCCATAGACGGCGCTCATCACGACCTTGCCGGGCTCCAGGTCGGCCGGGATGAACACGGTCGAGGGCACCCCGGCCCGCGCGGCGTGCGCAGCGACCGAGTTGGCCAGGTTGCCGGTGGAGGCGCACGAATAGCGGGTGAACCCGAGCGCCTTCGCGGCGGTCAACGCCACCGAGACGACCCGGTCCTTGAACGAGTGGGTCGGGTTGGCCGAGTCGTCCTTCACCCACAGCTGCCCGGTGATGCCGAGCTCCTTGGCCAGCAGGTCGGCCTTGACCAGCGGGGTCAGCCCCGGGTCGAGGGTGACGCGGCTGGCGGGGTCGGTGCCGACCGGCAGCAGCGGCGCATAGCGCCAGATGTTCTGCGGGCCCGCCTCGATCTGCTCCCGGGTGACCCGGCTGAGCGCCGCGGCGTCATAGCCCACCTCGAGGGGGCCGAAACACTCGTAACAGGCGTGCTGGGCAGCGAGCGGGAACTGGGCGCCGCAGCCACGGCAGACCAGGTGGCGGGCGGGCGAGTCGGTGAAGACGCTGAGCGTCGAGGTCATGGAGGCCTTCCTCTCATCTTCCCCAGGTGCATGGCCTTGCGCACCGGGACGGATTTGGCACCTACCGCGACCGGCCTCAACGTCGAGACGCGTCGCAGGGGTTGCCGGGGCTTCATCGGGCCGTATCCCTCTGCCCCTCTGGATGAGGTATTCAGTTGTGTCGTGCGCGTATGTCCTGCGTGTTTCAGTGTAAGGGCCGACACGGGCCGTGCCGTATGAGTCATCTCACGAGATGGACCTGACTACGGTTTCACTCATGCATCCCGACGCGGCGGACTGGTTCGCCAAGCGCACCTCGACCTGGCGTGACTGGCCCCTCGCCGACCTGCACCGGCGCAAGGGCGACACCCGCGTCAGCGTGGTGCTGCCGGCGCTGGACGAGGAGCCGACCGTCGCGGAGATCGTCACCGGCGTGCGCTCCCTCATGCCCCTCGTCGACGAGGTGATCGTGGTCGACTCCGGCTCCGTCGACCGCACCGCCGAGGTCGCCCGCCGGGCCGGCGCCGCGGTCCACCACCGCGACGACATCCTCCCCGCGACCGGCTCCCGCCCCGGCAAGGGTGAGGTGCTGTGGAAGGCCCTGGCCGTCGCCACCGGCGACATCCTCGTCTACGTCGACGCCGACCTCACCGACTTCCGCCCGCACTTCGTCACCGGCCTGCTCGGCCCGCTGCTGGAGGACCCGGCGACCCTGATGGTGAAGGCCTTCTACGACCGCCCCCTGCTCGACGTCTCCGCCGCCGGCGGCGGCCGGGTCACCGAGCTCGCCGCCCGCCCCCTGCTCAACGCCTACTTCCCCGAACTGGCCGGCGTCGTGCAACCCCTCGCGGGCGAATACGCCGCCCGCCGCTCACTGCTGGAGTCGCTGCCGTTCGCGGCCGGCTACGGCGTCGAGACGGGCCTGCTCATCGACACCTACCGCGCCGCGGGCCTCGACGCCGTCGCCCAGGTCGACCTCGGTCAGCGCACCCACGGCCACCAGGACACCGCCGCCCTCGGCCGCATGGCCGCCACGATCCTGCACACCATCCACTTGCGCGTCTTCCCCGACCGCGCCTCGTGGCCGACCCTCACCCAGTTCGAACGGCATGACGTCACGGTCACCCCCACCGACCACGACATCGCCCTTCCCGACCGCCCCCCGATGACGTCGGTCCCCGGCTACCGCTCCGCGTAGCCACCGCCGCTCGGCCCGCCGTTTGCCTGCTCCGGTCCGCCGTGGGCGCGGCCCGCCGCTCCCGTCAGCCACCGGTCGGGCCTTGGCGGCCCTCCCTGCCAGGTCCGTGTGCGGTCACCCCGCCGCGACCTACGGCCGCGAAGAGCCGCGGCCGCGGACGGCCGCGACGCGACCTGCGGCCGCGATCACCCGTCGGCGGCGCCCCGCCCGGCATCAGGCGATGAGGTCGCGCTCTTCCAGCTCGACCGGCTCGGGGGTGAACTGCCAGAGCGTCGACGTGGTGATGCCCGCGCCCAGGAGGGCGGCGGCGACCGCGGCCCACTCCGCCAGCAGCAGCCACGCCGGCGTGTCGATCACGGCGGTCGGGGCCTCACCGGTGAACGACGCGACCACGACCACCACCGCGACCAGCGCGAGCAGCACGAACGTCAGCACCACGGTCAGCCGCAGCGCCCAGTGCCCGAGCCTCCTGCCGGTGGCGAACAGCAGGGCGCAGACCAGGACCAGGGACGCGACCGCCGCGGACGCGAACGCGCCGATCAGGGTGAAGATCTGCGCCGTGAGGGCCTCGGCCGGGCCGTTCATCGCGTTGGACGAGGGCCGGTAGCTGGTCCAGCCGGCGATGTTGGCCTGGTCGTAGTAAAGGGTGCCGGACAGCACGGCGAGGCCGAGCACGAGCAGCCACGCGCCACGCAGCGCCGAAGTTCGCATGGACCGGCACCCTACCGGTCAGTACGTGAAACGGCTTCAGCTGACGACGTCTTTTCGCAGGAATCGCCACCACGCGAGGGAGAAGAAGATCGTCGCGTACGCAAGGGAGGCGATGCAGCCCTTGACGATGTCGTCGGTCTGCAGCGGCGTGGACAGCAGGCCGAGCCACGCGTCGCCGTAGTGGGTGGGCAGGAAGTTGCGGATCGTCCCGAGGGCGGTGATCTGGTCGAGGATGTTGGACAGGATCTGCAGCAGGACCGCGCCGCCCACCGCACCGAGCGGGGCATCCGTCGACACCGACAGCAGGAACGCGAGCGACGCGACGACCAGCAGCGAGACGCACAGGTACCCGACGATCTCCAGCAACCGCACCACGCTCGTGCCGGCCGCGATCTCGCCGCCGATCGGGGCGTTGAGCGGGGCCCAGCCGTAGCGCAGGGTCCCCGCGAGCATGGCGGTGCCGACCAGGACCAGCATCGCGACGAGGCAGTAGAGCAGCGCCACGGTCACCTTGATGCCGAGCAGCCGGGCCCGCGGGACGGGCATCGCCAGCAGGTACCGCAGGCTGCCCCACGACGCCTCGCTGGCCACCGTGTCGCCGCAGAAGAGGGCGATGACGACCACCAGCAGGAAGCCCGAGGAGACCAGCAGGGTGAACAGGGTGAAGTTGGCGCCGCCGGCCGTGGCGAGGTCGGCCAGGCGGGCGAACTCGCCACCGTTGCCGCCCTCGTCGTCGCCGCCGTTGTCGAGCTGGAACGCGACGAGAATGATCAGCGGCAGCAGGACCATGAAGCCCAGCGCCATCTGGGTGCGCCGGCGGGCCGCCTGACGGCGGATCTCCGTCCACAGCGAGAGGGTCGCCCCGGGCTTGTACCCCGGCGCACCGCCGACGACATCTACGGACGTTGTCATGACCGCTCCCCACTGGCCTTGGTGTCGCCGCCGACGAGCGACAGGAACGCGTCTTCGAGCCGCCGCCGCGGGGTCACCCGGTCGATCCCGATGCCGGCCCGCACGAGCGCGGCGACGACCTCCGACCTGGGCACGCCGTCGATGTCGACGACCAGCCCGCTGCCGCCGGACCAGGCGACCGAGCGGATCCCGTCGAGCTCCTCGAGGACCTTCTCGGCGGCGTCCACGTCGGACACGTCGAGCTGGACGGTCGGGGAGTCGCCGACGATGTCGTCGACCTTGCCGGCCGCGACGACCTCACCCCGGTGCATGACGACCACGTCGGTGCAGGTCTGCTCGACCTCCGCGAGCAGGTGGCTGGAGACCAGGACGGCCCGGCCCCCGGTCGCGTAGCGGCGCAGCACCTTGCGCATCTCGGCGATCTGCGGCGGGTCCAGCCCGTCGGTGGGTTCGTCGAGGACGAGCAGCTCCGGCAGGCCGAGCATGGCCTGCGCGATGGCGAGGCGCTGGCGCATGCCGTGGCTGTAGGTCTTCACCCGCCGGTTGACGGCCGTGCCGAGGCCCGCGATCTCGAACGCCTCGTCGAAATGCGCGTCGTCGTGGGGCCGGCCGGTCGCCGCCCAGTACAGGTGGAGATTCTGCAGACCGGTCAGGTGTGGCAGGAAGCCCGGCCCCTCGACCAGGGCGCCGACCCTGGACAGCACCGGCGCACCCGGCAGGAGCTGGTGACCGAAGACGAGGATCTCGCCCTGGGTCGGCCGGGTCAGCCCCATCAGGACCCGCAGCGACGTCGTCTTGCCGGCGCCGTTGGGTCCGAGGAGGCCGACCACCTGTCCACGCTGGACGGTGAAGTCGACCTTCGCGACGGCGACGAAGTCCCCGTAGGTCTTGCGCAGCCCCCGGACCACGAGGGGCGTGTCGGTGAGGTCCGGGTCGACCCGGCGCTCGATGCGCCTGGCCCGGCCGCGGGCGATCAGCAGCGTGACGGTGAGCCCGACCGCGAGGAGCGCGACGAGCCCGGCGAGGACGTACCGCCAGATGATGTTCGGGTTGGCGAGCGGCGTCCCGGCGACGTTCGGCAGCGTCACCGCCCCGTCGACGGCGACCTGGTAGACGACCGGGTCCGGCGGCGACCAGTAGGCGGTGTCGGCGGCCGCGACGGTGATCCGCACCCGGCTGCCCGCCTCGAAGCGGTGCACGATGGCGGGCAGCGTCACGGTGACCGGCTGCGCGTCGGCGATGCTCTTGGGCAGCCCGGTCAGCCGGACCGGGGCGATCAGCCCGTCGGGGATCGACGCGGCGCCCTTCGCGGGCACGTCGTACAGCTTGACGAAGAGCACCGCCTCACCGGTCGGCGACGCGGCCCGGATGCGCACCGTCGGCGCGCCGGCCACGTCCATCGTCGCCGGCAGTGCGGCGGAGGTGTAGTCGGCGTGCTGGCCGGGGATCTCGGCGGAGACGCCGTTGCCGAGCAGGCTCGCGATGTTGGCGATCGGCAGCGAGGAGATCGCGGCCGGGTTGCCGTTGGGCGGGTTGGCGATGTCCTCCGGCCCGCCGGTGAGCGACACGCTCGCGGTGGAGGTGCCGGCGATGCCCGGGTACGCGTCCAGCTTCGACGCGGCCGTGACCAGCCCCCGGCCCTGGGCGTTGAGGCCCGAGACCCGCGAGTAGGTGAAGCTGTCCTCCGGCGCCTTGCCGTTGCCCTTGACGTAGTGATCGAGCCACTGCGCGGTCAGGAACCGCAGCCGGTCGACCTCGGACTGGGGGCCCGTGCCGCCGTCGTGGCCGCCGGTGAACCAGGCGACCCGCACCGGGGTGCCGGCGGCGGCGATGCCACGGGCGTTGGCGTCGCCCTCGCTGAGCGGGAACAGCGTGTCGACCTGGCCCTGGATCACCAGCGTCGGCGCCTTGATCCGGCTCAGGACCGGTGCCGGGCTCGACCGCCGCAGCAGCGCGATCGCGTCCTCGTCGGCCTTGCCGGTCGTCGCGATGTCCAGGTACGCCTCGCAGATGTCCCTGGCGAAGCGCCCGCACTGCGCGTCGCCGCTGGCAGTGCGCTGCGGCGTGGTACCACCGCCGCCGCCGCTCAACACGTCACTGACGGGGTCGGCACTGCCGGAGCCGAAGAACAGGCCGGCCCACTGCTTCTTGAACACGCCGGCGGAGGGGCCCTGGCCGGTCGACTCGGGCAGGAAGACCCGGGACAGGTCGTTCCACGTGATCATGGGGACGATCGCGTCGACCCGGGGGTCCTGCGCGGCCAGCAGGAGCGCCAGCGCGCCGCCGTAGGAGCCGCCGACCGCGGCGACCCGCGGGTCACCGCCGGCGTCGGTCTGGATGTCGGGGCGGGCGGCCAGCCAGTCCAGCAGCCGGGAAGCGTCCTTGACCTCCCAGTCCGGGCTGTCGACGTGGATCTCCCCGGTCGAGCGGCCGAAGCCCTGCGCGGTCCAGGTGAGCACCGCGTAGCCGAGGTCGGCGAAGTCCTGGGCGTCGGACTTCACGCTCTGCTTGGTGCCGCCGAAGCCGTGCGCGAGCAGGATCGCCGGTTTCTTGCCGCTCTTCTTGGGCAGGTACAGCGTCGTGTCGAGGGTCACCTCGGTCGCGTCGTCGGGGCCGGTGCGCACCGTGATGCGCTGTTCCTCGGTGCGGAACGTGGCGGGCGAGGGAATGACCGCCCAGCCGACCAGTCCGACCAGCAGCAGCGTGATCACCGAGCCGGCGATGACCCTGCGCCGGTTGAGACGCGGTAAGAGACGCATCGGCCAAACGTACGCAACCGATGTTGCGCCCTGGCGAATTCCTCAGCACGCTCTCAGCAAGCGGTCCCGGCGAGTGCTCTCGGCTGGCGGTCGGGGCAAGCGGCCGGGTTATAGGCTCGCTGCGTGTCCGCGACGTTGACGCTCACCGCGAGTCTGCGCCCGGCGGCGCTGGACGCCCGCCGTGGCGTGGTCCGGCTCCACCCCGAGGTGCTCACCGCGCTGGGCCTGCGCGCCGGTGACCCGATCACGCTCACCGGCCGGCGCGAGTCGGCCGGGATCGCCGCGGTCGCCGAGGCCAGCGCCAGCCGCGCCCTGCTCTACGCCGACGATCTCCTGCTGGGCAACCTCGGGCTGCGCGACGGCGGCCAGGTGACCGTGTCGGCGGCGCCGCTGCGGGCGGCGGCGTCGGTGACCCTCGCCGGCCCGGCGGAGATCGCCGCGGTCGTGTCCCCGGAGATGCTCCGGCTGGCGCTGCTCGGCAAGGTCGTCACCGTCGGTGACAACGTGTCGCTGCTGCCGCAGGACGTGTCGCTCACGTCACTGGACCCCGGCGTGTTCGAGGCGGCGCGGCGCAGCCTGTCCAACACCGTCGGCTACGCCTGGACCAGCGCCCTGCTCACCGTCGTCACCGCCGACCCCGGCTCGGGGTCGCTGGTCACCATGGACACCGCGGTCGGCTGGCAGCACGGGCACGCCACACACGCCCCGGGCAGCGTGATCACCGCGCCCGCCTTCGAGGAGGACGTGCCGTCGCTGGACGACCTCCCGGGCCTGCGCGCGCAGGCGGAGCAGCTGGTCGAGCTGCTCGACCTCGGCTTCCACCACGGCGACGTCCTGACGAAGCTCGGCACGTCGGTGTCGCTGGGGGTGCTGGTGACCGGCCCCGCCGGCTCCGGCAAGTCCGACCTCGTCCACGTCGTCGCGACCAGCGTGGAGGCGCGGGTCGTGCCGCTGTGGGCCCCGGAGCTCGCGGCGCTCACCAACAACGACGCGGCCGCCCGGCTGCGCAAGGCCGCCGGCGAGGTGCGCGCGCCCGGCCCGGCGATCCTGCTGGTGGCCGACGTCGAGGCGCTCGCCCCGCGCGACCAGCCCGGCCCGCTGTCGACCGTGTTCCGCCAGCTGATCGGCGAGCTCATCCGCGACGGCGAGGCGGTCGTGTGCACCACCAGCCGCCCCGAGTCCGTCGACCCGGCCCTGCACTCCCCCGGCCTGCTGGCGCACACGATCGCGGTCCCGCTGCCCGACGCCGCCCTGCGCCGCGAGCAGCTCACCGTCCTCACCCGCGGCATGCCCCTGGACGAGGGCGTCCGGCTCGACGACGTCGCCGCCCGCACCCCCGGCTTCGTCGCCGCGGACCTGGCCGCGCTGTCTCGCGAGGCCGGCGTACGGGCAGCACTGCGCCACCGCCGCGAGGGCGAACCGCCGCTGGTGCTCATGGTCGACTTCGACGCGGCCCTGGAGGTCGTGCGCGCCACCTCGATGGCCGACTCGTCCCTGGAGCTGGCCAAGATCACCCTCGACGACGTCGGCGACATGGTCGAGGTGAAGCAGACCCTCACCGAGTCCGTCCTGTGGCCACTGTCCTATCCGGACGCGTTCGCCCGCCTCGGCGTCGAGCCGCCGCGTGGCGTCCTGCTCTACGGCCCACCCGGCTGCGGCAAGACGTTCCTGGTCAAGGCGATTGCCGGCACCGGCAAGGCCAACGTCCTGTCGGTCAAGGGCGCCGAGCTGCTGTCGAAATGGGTCGGCGAGAGCGAGCGCGCGGTCCGCGAGCTGTTCCGCCGCGCCCGCGAGGCCGCACCCACCCTGGTTTTCCTCGACGAGGTCGACGCGCTCGCCCCGACCCGCGGCCAGGCCACCGACGGCGGCACCACGGACCGGGTCGTCGCCGCCCTGCTCACCGAGCTCGACGGCGTCGAGTCCCTGCGCAACGTCGTCGTCATCGGCGCCACCAACCGCCCCGACCTGGTCGACCCGGCGCTGCTGCGCCCCGGCCGGCTCGAACGTCTCGTCTTCGTCCCACCCCCGGACGCCGACGCCCGCGCCGAGATCCTGCGTGCCGCGTCGAAGCCGGTACCCCTCGCCGCGGACGTCGACCTGAAGGCGCTCGCGGTGTCACTGGAGCGATTCTCCGCCGCGGACTGCACGGCGCTGATCCGCGAGTCCGCCCTGGCCGCGATGCGCGAGTCGCTGGAGGCCACCGAGGTGACCGCCGCGCACGTGGCCCTCGCCCGCGACCGCGTCCGCCCGTCCCTGGACCCGGTCCAGGTCGCCTGGCTCGCCGCCTACGCCGAACAACAGCAGTCCCGCTGACGCCCCCAGCCGCCGTCTCGCCCTGCTCCTGCCCCCTGCCCCCTGCTCCTGCCAGCGGGCACCCTGGCGCTGCCCGCCCCTCCCCACGCGCGAACAGACGTTGGTCAATCAGCAACGGGCTGTTGCAACGCCAAGCGGCAACGCGCCGCGCGGCGAATGCGGCGCGAGCGCCAGGATCAGCGGCGGCGGGAGCGGGACGCGCGCAGGCGGCGCAGGCGCTGGACGACCACGGGGTCGTGTGCCAGTGCCAGGGGGTTGTCCAGCAGAGCGTTGAGCAGCTGGTAGTAGCGGGTCGCGGACAGGTTGAACGTGTCGCGGACGGCCTGCTCCTTGGAGCCGGCCTGGCGCCACCAGCGCCGCTCGAAGTCCAGGATCTGCTTGCTGCGCTCGTCGAGCTCCGGCGGCTCCTCCGCCTCGGCGACGTCCAGCACCTCGGCGTCCTCAGCGGCGTCCGAGCCGGCATCCGAGCCGGCATCCGAGCCGGCATCCGAGCCGGCATCCGAGCCGGCATCCGAGCCGGCATCCGAGCCGGCATCCAGGTCGGTGTCCGAGTCGGGGAACAAGCCAGGGGACAGATCGGTGTCCACGAAGTCGTCGGCGTCCTGGGTCGACGGCTGCGCCGGGACACGAGCGGCGGCGAGGTCGTCGCGCTTCATCGTCGCTCCAAAGGCTCCGGTCCGGGGTCCGCCCAGCCTACCGGCGCACACCCGTGATCGCCCGCACCCGCAGCGGGCTACGCAGTCACGATCTTGACGCCGGCAGCCGTGAACGCGGCCAGGGTCTCCGGGGTGGCGTTGAAGTCCGTGACCAGCGTGTCGATGCGGTCGATCGGGCAGATGCGGGCAAACGCGTGGCCGCCGAGCTTGGAGCTGTCGGCGATGATGACGACCCGGCGGGCGCGGGCGACCATGAGGCTGTTCATCGCCGCCTCGCCCTCGTGGTGGGCGGCCGCGCCGAGGGTGACGTCGAGCGCGTCGACGCCGAGCAGGGCGATGTCGAGGGTGACGTCGCGCAGGATGTTGCCGCCGAGTGGGCCGACGAGCTCGAAGGACTGCGGGCGCACCACGCCACCGGTCACCACGATCTTCATACGGGAGCGCACGAGCAGCTCGTTGGCGATGTTGAGGGCGTTGGTGACCACGGTGAGCTGGGCGTCGTCGACCCCGCCGGTCAGCTCGGGGCGCACCGCCAGGGCGCGGGCGACCTCGGTGGTCGTGGTGCCGCCGTTGAGCGCGACGACCATGCCCGGCGAGACCAGGGCGGCCGCGGCGGCGCCGATGCGCTGCTTCTCGGGCGCGTGCTTCGCCGTCTTGTACCGCAACGGCAGGTCATACGAGACGCCGTTGGCGACCGCACCGCCGCGGGTGCGGGTGATCATCTGCTGCTGCGCAAGCTGGTCGAAGTCGCGGCGGATCGTCGCCTGCGAGACGTCGAGGCGCTCGGCCGCGTCCTCGACGCTGATCCGCCCGCTGTCGGTGAGGATCTCGAGGAGCGCGTTCCAGCGCGCATAGCGGTCCACGGGCCCCTCCCCTGCGCGTACGGTGCGAGATGTGTGCACAATGATGCGCGAAACTACGGGTAAACGCAAAGGCAACTGCTCAAACTAACCCGAGGGGTACGGTTGCCAGCCTGCCCGACCGTGCGCAATGATGCGCAAACCCGCCGAGTTTCATGCCACATCGATCAGCGCGAGGACGAGCTACACATGACGCAGACCGTGATCGCCCTCGATGTGGGGGGCACCGGGATCAAGTGTGCACTGGTCGGCGCCGACGGCGACACACGGCACACGGTCCTGCACTCCGAGCGACACGCCACCGGCCGCGAGCGCGGCTCCGACGCCGTCGTCGCGACGATCCTCGACATCGCCGAGGGCCTCGCCGAGACCGCGCGCGCGAAGGGCCTCGACCCGCGGGCCGCCGGCGTGGCCGTGCCGGGCGTGATCGACGAGCGCAACGGCATCGCCGTCTGGGCCGCCAATGTCGGCTTCCGCGACGTACCGCTCAAGGCCCTGCTGGAGGAGCGCCTCGGCCTGCCCGCAGCGCTGGGTCACGACGTGCGCGCCGGCGGGCTCGCCGAGGCCCGGCTGGGTGCCGGTCGGGACCACTCGTATGTGCTGGTCATCCCCATCGGCACCGGCATCGCCGCGGCCAACGTCGTCAACGGGCAGGTCTACACCGGCGCGCACGGTGCCGCCGGCGAGATCGGCCACATCGTGGTGCGCCCCGACGGCCCGATGTGCGGCTGCGGCCAGCGCGGCTGCCTGGAGGCGATCGCCTCCGCATCGGCGGTCGGCCGCCGGTACGGCGAGCAGGCCGGCCGCCCCGCCACCGCCGAAGAGGTCGCCCGGCTCGCCGCCGAGGGTGACGCGATCGCGGTCGCCGTGTGGCAGGAGACCATCGACGCCCTCGCCGACGGCCTGATGACCGGGATCGCGCTGTTCGACCCGGCGGTCATCGTGCTCGGCGGCGGGCTCGCCGAGGCGGGTGAGGCATTGCTGGCCCCGCTGCGGGCAGGGGTCCACGCACGCGTGACGTTCCACCGCGAGCCGACCATCACCCGCGCCGCGCTCGGCGACGAGGCCGGCTGCCTCGGCGCCGCCCTGCTCGCACTGGACAGCCTGCACGCACTGGACAGCCCGCACGACGACAGCTCAGGAGGAACGCAATGACGGTGGTGTCCGGCGTACGGGTGATCGCGGGCGACCGCGTCATCGAGGACGGTTTCGTCCGGATCGAGGGCGACCGCATCGCCGAGGTCGGTTCGTCGCCTTCCGGCGCTGCGTCCGGTGCCACCGTGGTGCCCGGGTTCGTCGACATCCACGTCCACGGCGGCGGCGGCGCCACGTTCACCACAGGCGATCCCGAGGCGGCCCGCACCGCAGCGGCGTACCACCTGCGCCACGGCACCACCACGCTGCTGGCGAGCCTCGTCACCTCGCCCCCCGACCTGATGCTGTCCGCCACGAAGGCATTCGCGCCCCTGGTCACCGAGGGCGTCCTGGGCGGCGTGCACTTCGAGGGCCCGTACCTGTCGCAGGCCCGCTGCGGCGCGCAGAACCCGGCGTACCTGCGCCACCCGTCCCTTGACGAGCTCACCGCCCTCATCGACGCCGGCGACGGCGCGGTCCGCATGGTCACCGTCGCCCCCGAGCTCCCCGGCGCCCTCGACGCGATCAAGCTGCTCGTCTCCCGCGGCGTCGTCGCCGCCATCGGCCACACCGACGCCACCTGGGAGGAGACCCTCGCGGGCGTCGACGCCGGCGCCACGGTCGGCACCCACGTCTTCAACGGCATGCGCCCACCGCACCACCGCCAGCCCGGCCCCGTCTTCGCCCTGCTCGGCGCCGCCCCGGTGACCTGCGAGTTCGTCGCCGACGGCGTCCACCTGCATGACGGCACCCTCGCCTTCGCGGTCTCCGTCACCGGTGCAGCCCGCGCCGCGCTCATCACCGACGCGATGGCCGCCGCCGGCATGCCCGACGGTGAGTACGACCTCGGCGGCCAGGGCGTCGCGGTCGCCGACGGCGTGGCCCGCCTGACCCGCGACGGCTCGATCGCCGGCAGCACCCTCACCATGGACGCCGCCTTCCGCCGCGCCGCGGGCGCCGGCCTGTCCCTCGTGGACGCCTCCCGGATGGCCTCGACCACCCCCGCCGCCGCCATCGGCCTCGCCGACGAACTCGGCACCCTGCGCCCCGGCCTCCGCGCCGACCTCGTCCTGCTCGACGAGTCCCTTCACGTCACCCGCGTCATGCGCGCCGGCACCTGGCTCTCATAAGCCTCGAGTAAGCCTCGCGAGTTTGCTGAAACGGCGAGTTTGCTGCTACCGCAAACTTGCTGTTTCGGCGAACTTCGGGGGTGCGATGGGGCCGGACCAGCCGCGGGTGGTGAACCAGGACGGCAGCGGGATGGTGTCCCAGGGGACGCGTTGCAGGACGCGGTCCAGCACGACGCCGAGGCAGATGGCGGCGAGGCCGTCGGTGAGCCAGTGGAAGCTCAGGAACGTCGTGGTGAACAGCACCACGGCCGGGGCGGCGTAGCGGATCGCGCGCAGCTGGCCGGGGCGCAACAGGCCGCCGAGGAGGATGGCGAGCACCCCGTACCAGACGATCGCGTTGACCACGTGGCCCGACGGGTACGACATCCCGGTCGGCACGTGGAAGAGGTATTCGGGGTGCACGACCTTGTGATCGCTGGCCGCGGTGCGGTCGGTCCAGATCTTCAGCGGGCCGATCGTCAGGTAGGTGATGGCGTAGCCGCCGATGACGGGCAGGGCGGGGCGGACGGAGTGGGTGCGCCAGCCGACGTAGGCCGCGGTCAGCACGGCGAGGGGGGTGAGCACCTGGCCGCCCTGGCCGAGGTAGTTGAAGACGCGGGCCGTCCAGTACGCCCATGACGGGCGGTGCGCGTCGACGACGTCACGGACGGCGAGGTCGACCGACAGCAGTGGGGTGCGCAGCGCCAGGGCGACCGTGATCGCCGCGAAGAGTGCCAGGAGCACCAGGTCGAACCACAAGGCCGGGCGCACGTTCCGCATGTCGGAAAACCTACCCGACGGCGCGAAACGGGCCCGGCCCCTGCACAAGACCTCTCCAGACCTCTACAGAAGGTTCCTGATGTCCGCCGCGATGTGATCCATGCGGACGCCGGAGTTCGGGCAGCCGCCGAAGTGGTGCAGCGCGATGACCTTGTTGGTGCGGCGGGAGATGACGGGCGAGCCGGAGGAGCCGCCGTCGGTGTCGCAGTAGTAGGACATGTCGGTGTCGACGTCGTAACCGTCGTACGCGGGGTTTGCCACGGCGCAGTTGCCGCTGCGCTCGCTGGTGTCGTGGGTGGTGATGACGGTCGGCATGCCGCGGGGGTGCTGCGGGATGTAGAGCTCCTCGCCGCGGACCGGGGCCCGGTCGTCCATCTGCAGGTAGCCGAAGCGGGCGATCGCGTCGAAGTTGCGGACGGTGAACAGCGTGTAGTCGAGGATGTCGTCGGTGGCGAGGACCTGGTCGGCCATGACCTTGGTGGGCCGCAGGGTGGCGCCGCCGCCGCACTGCGCGCACTCGTAGTTGAACCAGACCTCGGTGTTGCGGGCCTCACGGGTCGTGGTGAAGCAGTGGTGGTTGGTCATCATGCGGTTGTTCGCGCCCAGCCGCCACGCGGTGCACAGCTCGACGCCATTGATGAGGATGCGTGCGACGGGCTTGGCGTTGGCGTACGCGACGGGATCGGCCGACTTGTAACAGACGGCGTCCTGCTTCTCGTCGTGGCCGCAGATGCTCTCCTCGTGTCGCTGCGCGGCGGCCGCGGCCTTGCGCTTGGCCTCCGCGTCGGCGCGTTCCGTGGGGGTCTGGCCGCGGGCGACCTGGTCCACGCTCAGGCCGAGGTTCGCCAGCTTCGATCGGATGCCGAGCGGGTCGTCCTTGGCCTTCTCGACGCTGACCACGGCCGACTCGCCCGAGACGGACATCGACCAGTTGCCCGTGTCCTGCAGCTGCGCGGCGGTGTACCGGTGGACCTCGGTCCCGCTCACGTCGGACACCTTGACGGTGTCGCCGGGGTCGAGCTGGAGGCGGGAGAAGTGCACCTTCACGTAGTCGGCGCCGGGGTAACGGAACGTCGTGGCGCGCTCGATCGCGCCGCCCGTCACCGCCTCCAGGACTCCCGACGGCTCGGGCGCGGGCTCTTCGTGCGCGGGCGCCGCGAACGCGGCCGCCGGCGGTCGTGCGGGGGCGAACGACGTCGCCGCGGCGACTCCCGCCCCGGTGAGCGCGACGACGGCGCACACCCCGGACACCAGCAAAACCCTTCGGCGCATGAGCGCATTCCTCCCGATGGTCCGCATGAAGGGCCGCCCGGACTGTTAGGGGTAAATCGGGCGATCCGCCCCATTCAACGACGGATCCCAGGCAGAGGAGGCGGGAACTCAGGGAGTTGGGTCGAGCGTGCCGCCGGTCTGAGCCAAAAGGTTGCCCAGGCCCAGCCGGGTCGCTACCACGATGAGCAGGTCACTCTCGCACAGCACGTAGCCGGCCGGCGGGCTCCAGATCGTCTGCCGGCCCCCGTCGGTGGTGACCGCGAGCACCCGGACCTCGCCGACGTCCTCCGCCGCCGCGACCGCACCGCCGTCGAGGTCGGACGCGGCGACGACCGGCACCTCGGCCAGCAGCAGCACCCGGCGGTCGACGGGGATCGTGCCGATCACCTCGCGCTCCAGCAGCGCGGCCGCGAACGCCGGCGCGGCGAGGTAGGAGACGCTGCGCGACGCGGTGATGCCGAACGCCCGCTGGACCCGGTCGGCGAACGCGCCGTCGAAGAGCCGCAGCACCACCCGCAGGTCGGGCTTGAGCTGGCGACCCTCCAGCGCCGCCTCCAGGTTGGCCTGGTCGTCGGTGGAGACCACGACCAGGGCCCGGCTGGTGTCGACGGATGCGGCCCGCAGCGTGGCGATCCGGCTCGCGTCGCCGACGATGAACGGCACGCCGCGGTCCCGGGCCGACTGGGCACCCCGGGCGTTCTCGTTGCGGTCGATCACGACGACCGGCACACCGAGGTCGACGAACGCGTGCATGACCCGGGTGCCGACGTTGCCGAGACCGACCAGCACCACGTGGTCCGACAGCGGCTCGCGCAGCCGGCCGAGCGCGAGGGCCAGCTTCGCGTTGACGACCGTCTCCACGACCGCGGCCGTGATGACGGGGATCAACGCGATGCTGACCAGGCTCAGCAGCACCGTGACCACCTTCTCGGGCCACCGCGCCTCCAGGTCCGGCCCGGCACCGACGAGCTCGGACAGCAGCGTCACGTACGCCGCGTCCCACCAGGAGATCTGCTTGTAGTGCGCGATGATCCCGGTGCCCACGGCGAGCAGGCCGAGCATGATCATCGCGGTGGTCCAGAGCCGCCGCCCGACCAGCCCCCGGAAGGTGCGCACCGGATGGCGCAGCCAGCGCCAGCGGCGACGCCTGCGGCGGACCGGCACATGCTCCGGGCCGTCCTCGCGGCCCATGACGGTGCTGACCGGTTCGCCGGTCGCGACGGCCAGGACGAGGTCGGCGGCGGCCTGGTCGGCGGGCAGCAGCACCGGCTCGCCGTCGCCGGCGGTCACCGCGAGCCCGCAGATCACGTCCTCGGCGCGCACCTCCGAGCGCCGGGCCACGAACAGGGTGCGGCGCGCGACGCGGACGTGCACCGGGGCGACCTCGCCGAGCGCCTCCGACACGAACGCCGGCGCCGCCATCTGCGCGTCGGACAGCACGCGGGCGTCGGCGAAGAGGCGGCGGACGCTGTACCCCAGGCGCAGGTTGAACATCCGGATGACCAGCCGCAGCCCGGGGTTGATCTCCTGCGCCTGCAACGCCGCGTCGAGGTTGCCGATGTCGTCCTGCTTGACCAGCGCGAGCGCGTCGGCGTCGGCGAGGCCCGCCAGCTCGAACGCGTCCCGGTCGGCGTGGTCCGCCTCGATGACCCGGCCGCCGTGCTCGCGCAGCAGGCGGGCGATGTCGGGCCCGTGCCGGCGGGTGACGCTGGGCAGGATCGCCGTGACGTGCACCCCGTACTGGTGGATCAGCTCCTCGATCAGGCGATGCGCCAGAGGGTCGTCACCCCAGACGACGATCTTCTTCGTGGCCGCCGGACCGGGCGGCCGGTGCGCGCCGCCGGGAGGTTCGAGGGACCACGGACGGGTGATGGCCTGAGCGCGGGGAAGGCCGCTGCGGAGCCGCCGCATCAACCAGGACTCGGACTCCACGGGACGATCCTAACGAAGATCACCAACCCCTGATGTCCCGGTCGATGGAAGAACGTGCGCGTCACTTTGTCCAGGTTGGTCGTTGAACTGACGATCGGATTTGTCGACCAGATTGGTTTACGAGGATGAACACGTGGTTTCGCCGGGCGGTCGGTACCGTCGGTTTGGCCGGTGGCATTTTGCTGCTCGGTGCCGGTGCCGCACATGCCGATGACTCCGCCCTGGTACCCGGCCAGCTGGACGATCTCTTCTCGCCCGCCGGGGGTCCCAACAACCAGTCGCTGCAGCTCGAGGCACACGGCTCGCGCATCGACACGAGTGCGGCCAGCAGTTCGCAGGCAGGTCGCCGCACCACCAGCACCAGCACCACGACGCGTGGCGGGGGGCAGCAACTGCCCAACGTCCTGCAGACGCTGCCGCTGAACACGGTCCTGCCGACGGAGATGCTGGGCCTGCCCCGCACGACGTCGAGCAAGGTCTCCAACCTCTCGTCGGTGCCCGGGAACGCCATTCCCGGCGGCCTGCCGACCGAGGACTCCGTCGCCGCGCTGCCGCTGGTCGGCTCGCTGCAGCAGTTCGGCCTGCCGGGGATGGCCGGCATGCCGGTCGACGCCGGTGACACGCTGCGGGGCACGTCGATCGCCGACACCCGCACCGCGTTCCCGAACGTGGGGACCGAGGCGACCAGTCTGCCGGTGGGCAACGGCACCGGCGGTGGCCTGCCGCTGGTCGGCGGCGCCGGTGGCGGCCTGCCGGTCGTCGGCGGCCTGGTCAACGGCCTGCCCGTGCAGGGCACGCTCAAGCCGGTCGACGACTTCGCCATCCCGGTGGGCGCCGCCGGGAAGCGCTCGGGCAACCAGCGGGTGCAGCGCATCCAGGGCACCGAGGCGGGCACCGGCCTGCCGATGGTCGGCGACCTCCCGCTCGGCGGCAGCGACGTGCTGAAGAACGACTCGATCACCGGCGTCCCGGTGATCGGCGGCGTCGGCCCGACCCCCGGCGTCAGCACCACCGCGGTCGCGAACCGCTTCGTGCCGACGACCGGCGCCCTGCCGCAGGCGGCGAGCCAGCTGCCACTGGTCGCCGAGAAGACCTACGCGCCGAAGCACTCCACCAGGTACAGCCCGCGGCACTCCGCCGCCGAGGAGGCACTGCCGGTCGTCGGTGGCCTCCCGCTGCTCAACGGCGTCGCGGGCGGCAACCTCCCGCTCGTCGGAGGGCTGCTCGGCGGCGGCTGACCCACCGCCGTTCCACGAGAAGGCCGGTCCCCGCGGTGGGGGCCGGCCTTTCACGTGTATGCCAGTTCGCCCGCCCTGATCTCGGCGTCGAGGCGGTTCTCGTACGGCGCGAGCGGGCACGCCCACGCGTCGTCATAGGCGCAGCTCGGGTTGTAGGCGTAGTTGAAGTCCAGCCGCACCCGGCCGTCCGGCTGCGGCACGACGCCGCGGCCGTGGGTGCCCTTGACGGTGTCCGTCAGGTAACGGCCCGCGCCGTAGGACTCCTTGCCGCAGGTCGCGTCGCGGAACGGCAGGAACAGCCCGCCGCCATACGCCGCCAGCCAGAACAGCGTCAGCCGGCCCCACGGGGTCGGCAGCACACCGACCCGCTCGTAGCGCAGGACGCCGTCCTCGCCGCCGGTCGCGATCTCGAGCGAGCCGTCGGCGGGCTCCACCGGCACCACGACGGAAAACGCCGGGTCGACGGGGAAGTACCGCAACGGACCAGGCGCCGCGGACTGCGGATGGGTCGCGAACAGCTCGTCGCGCCGCGCCCGGAACCCGGCGACGTCCACATCGGACAGGTACATGGCGGCGACCCGGGCCCGGAAGTCGGCGAGCGACAGTGCGTCCACGCCCCGACCGTACCCGGTCACACCTTGGAGGAACCGTAGACCAGCACCTTCGGCACCGCGCCCCGGCGGCAGGATCGTGCCGTTCAAAGGGAAAGTCCCGAGCCCCCCGTGAAGGCCCGGGACGTCACGCGGGGCGTGCGCTACTTGCGCAGCGGCGCTCCGGCGGCGTGCAGGTGGCGCAGCGCCTGGGAGTAGGAGCCGACGAAGG
This sequence comes from Dactylosporangium sp. NPDC049525, assembly GCF_040676755.1. Classification (NCBI taxonomy): domain Bacteria; kingdom Bacillati; phylum Actinomycetota; class Actinomycetes; order Micromonosporales; family Micromonosporaceae; genus Dactylosporangium; species Dactylosporangium sp. NPDC049525. Next base: position 25,332 of record NZ_JBFAPO010000001.1, read on the forward strand.
TCTCGGACACGTACGGCACGCCGATCTCGGCGCAGTACTTCTCGACGATCGGCTGGGCCTTGCGCAGGTTCGGGGTCGGCATGTTCGGGAACAGGTGGTGCTCGATCTGGTAGTTCAGGCCGCCGAGCAGCACGTCGACCCACACCCCGCCGCGCACGTTGCGAGAGGTCAGGACCTGCTTGCGCAGGTAGTCGAGCTCGTCCTCACCGGTGAGGGTGGGCATGCCCTTGTGGTTCGGCGCGAACGTCATGCCCAGGTACAGGCCGAAGAGCCCCTGGTGCACGGCGATGAACGCGATCGCCACCCCCGGCGACATCAGCGCGAACACGGCGACCAGGTAGATGACGAAGTGCCCGTACAGCAGGACGCCCTCGATCTTGGAACGCTTGATCTTGCCGAGCGCCCGGGCGCTGGCCACGTGCAGGTTGAACCCTTCCAGCAGCAGCAGGGGGAAGAACAGCAGCGCCTGGCGGCCGCCGATGAACCGGGCCACACCCTTGGCCTCGTTCGCCTGCCGCGTCGACCAGACCAGGATGTCCGGCGCCACGTCCGGGTCGTGCTCCTCATGGTTGGGGTTGGCGTGGTGGCGGGTGTGCTTGTTCATCCACCAGCCGTAGCTCATCCCGATGCCGAGGTTGCCCACCAGCATGCCGCAGACCTCGGAGATGGGCCGGCCACGGAACACCTGCTTGTGCGCCAGGTCGTGGGCGACGAGCGCGACCTGGGCATACGCGACGGCGAGCACGGCGGCGACCAGCAGCGCCCACCACGACGAGCCGGTGAGGGCAAGGGCGGCCCAGCCGCCGACGTACAGGGCACCCACCAGGGTGAACCGTACGGCGTAATAGCCGGGCCGGCGGTCGAGCAGACCGGCCGCACGGATGTGTTTGGACAACGTCGTGAAGTCGGACGTGCGGTCGGCCAGGATCGTCATGTGTCCAGCGTCTCGACATCGCGCTCAGACATCGAGCCGGGCAGCCCCGCTGTTTATGGTAGGGCTGGCCCTACCATCAGGGACCGTTAGGGTGGGTGGGGTGCCAGTGCTCATCGGCTCCTACGCCGACCAGATCTCGATCTTCGACGACGACTTCAAGCCCGCGGCCGCACCGATCCGGACGTCCTCGCCGTCATATCTCGCCGCGGGGCCGACCGGGGTGATCTACACGGTCGCCGAGCTCGACGAGGGTCACGTCGCCGCGTTCCGCCTCGACGGCACCCCGCTCGGCTCGCTGCCGACCGGCGGTGCCTCCCCGTGTCACCTGGCCATCACCGACGGGTTCGTCCTGTCCGCCAACTACCAGGGCGGCAGCGTCTCCGTGTTCGCCCTCGACGCCGACGGTGGCCTGGCCGCGCGGACCGACCTGGTGCAACACACCGGCCGGAGCGTCCACCCGGAGCGGCAGTCCGCGCCGCACGCGCATCAGGTGACGGTTCGCGATTCCATGGTGTACGTGGTGGATCTCGGCCTCGACGAGATCATCCACTACCGGCTGACGGCCGCCGGCACCCTGCAACGGGAGCGCGTCACGAGCACGACCCCGCTGGGCAGCGGCCCGCGGCACCTCGCGCTGCATCCTGACGGCCGGGTCTTCGTCGCCAACGAGCTCATGTCGACCGTCACCACGTTCGACGCGGACTTCGAGGTCCTGGACGTGCGGCCGTCGGTGCTGGTCCCGCCCGCGGGTGACAACTTCCCCAGCGAGCTGCTCATCTCGCCGGACGGCACGCGGCTCTATGTGGCCAACCGCGGCAACGACACCGTCACCACGTTCGCGGTGACCGACGCGGGGCTGTCCCCGCTCGACGAGGTGTCGACCGGCGGCACCTGGCCGCGCCATTTCACCCTGATCGACGGCGCCCTCGTGGTGGCGAACCAGCACTCCGACACGGTCACGCTGCTGGAGCTGGACCCGGGCACCGGCGTGCCCCAGCCCGGCCGGGTCGTCCTGGAGCACCCGTCGCCGAGCGTGGTCCTGCGCGTGCCCTAGGCGCTCTCCTCCCGCACCACCATCGGCGCGGTGTTGAACTCCATCGCATCGAGGGCGGCCCGCAGCCTGGGCAGGTCGCCCTCGGCCAGCTGGAACGAGGCCCGGCAGATCTTGTCCACCCACAGCGACACCACCACGGTGCCACGCATCGGGTGACAGGTCACCCGCATGGTGCGGTCATCGCTTCGCACGTCTTCGAACACGTCGCCCGACTTGGGCAGCGCCACAAGCTCACCCATGCACTCCATGCTGCGGTACTGAACGCACGTTCTTCAACCCTCGGGATCCCCTATCGCCCACGCACTCATCCGCGCGGCCGTCCGCCACCCCGCCGCCCCGGCGGGCGACGACGGCGGTGGGCGTGGCTCGAGGGGCGCCGCGGGTGGGTCAGGCGGCTTCGGTGAGCGGGGTCTTGCCCGTGAGCGGGACGGCCTCGACGGCGGCGCGGAGGTCCTGGGTGCGGTCGGTGTCGGGGTTGACGGCCGTGACGGAGATGTCGAGGCCGGGGCGGGTCTCGGCGGCCCGGGTGTTCTTCGTGCGCTGCTGCGGGACGCGGCGCTTCTTGCGGGTGATCGTGGAGGCGACGATGGCCGACTGGCGGGCGGCGTCGAGCGTGTCGCGCAGCTCGGCGGCCTCCTCCGCGACCTCGGCGGCCTCCTCGGCGAGCGCGTGGGCGGCGACGACCGCCACGTCCGCGGACTTGACGGCGGTGCGCTCGGCCGCGGCGGCGGCGTCGTAGAGCCGGCGGGCCCGGCTCTCCGCGGAGCGGCGCAGCTCGATCTCGCGGGCCTGCAGCTCATGCAGCTGGTCCCAGCCGGAGGCGCCCCGGAAGACCGACTCGAGAGCGTCGACGGTGATGTCGCCGCGCTTGAAGGCGGCGAGGGCGGCGCGGGACACCTCGCGCTTGTCTTCCTCTTCGGCGTCGGTCGGCGCGTCCGGGTCGGTGGCCGCAGCGGCGCGCAGGGCCTCCTCATAGGCCTTCTGCGCGACGTCGAAGGTGGCCCAGGCGGCCTCGCGGGCCTGCTGGGCGGCGAGGGCGCGGGACTGCGCCTCGACCACCTCGATCTGGGCGCGCTTCGCGGCGGCGGCGGTCGCGGCGGCCTGGCGGATCAGCTCGCCGGCCTCGACGCGGAGGCGGGCCCGCTCGGTGGGGCTGAGGCTGGCATCGGCCTCGGCGACCTCGGCGCGGCGCTCGGCCCGGTTGATGCGGTGCAGGCTCCACCGGGACAGGATCGCGGCGAACAGGATGAACAGGACGATGAAGCCGATCATCGCGGCATACAGGGCCAGGGCGCCGGTGATGGGGTCGAGGCCGAGGATGCCCCGGCCGCCGTCGAGGGTCCAGGGCAGGCCCCCTCCCGAAGATGACCCGTGCGTGGCGGGTGCGGAAAGAGCCACGGCGCGACCTCCGGCTGTGCGTGTCGCTACAGCGTAATGGTCATGACCAGGGCGGGTCGACCCATCGAAGGGTGACAATTCGATGAAAAGCCGGACACGAGCTGTCACTGCCGAGCGTAAAAGGCCCGGTCAGCTGGGGTGCCGCGACAGCGGACGGTGATGATCACCAGGACACTGTCGGGCACTTGTCACCAGAACGTGATCGTGAACGGTAATTCAGGTGTCCCGCCCGCGGGTGATCGCTACCGTGCGCGGCATGTGCTTGCGTGTCGTGCTTTCGCCGCCCATTCGCTAGCGGGCAGGCGAACGACCCCGAAATAGCACCCGGCCTCGGCGCCGGGTGCCGGTGACGGCTGCCCGCATTTCGTGAAGGTTCGCATTGTCACGACAATTCGGGAGTCACTCACAAATGGGACATAATCCTTCTCTGCCCGTCGGGCGGGGACTGTTCTTCATCGCATTCGCGGCCGTCTCGTGGGGTGTCGGCGGGTTCGTCGCCGCCGTCCTGTACGGCCACAGCGGGCTCGGTCCGATCGCGGTCACCTTCTGGCGGTACCTCGGCGGCATCCTGCTGCTCATGGCCATGCGGCCGTTCAGGACGAGGGACGAGGCGCCGCGCAGCAGGACCAGGACCATCCTCAACGGCCTGGGCATGGCCCTCTACCAGGCGGCGTACTACGTGGCGATCGACCTGGCCGGCGTCGCCGTCGCCACGGTCGTCGTCCTCGGGTCGGGGCCGGTGCTGGTCGCCGTCGGCGCGCGGGTCTTCCTCGGCGAGCGGCTCGGCCGGACCGGCGCCGCAACGATCGCGGTCTCGCTCACGGGGCTGGTGCTGCTGGTCAACGCGGACGGCTCCGGGAAGAACCCGGTGGCGGGGCTCGCCGTGGCGCTGGTGTCCGCGGCCGGGTACGCCGCCGTCACGCTGCTGAACCGGGCGGCGAAGGACGACCCGTTCGAATCGGCGCTCGGCGGGTTCGCGGTCGGCATCGTGGCGCTGCTGCCGCTCGCCCTGATCGAGGGGCTGCTGCCCACGCGCGGCGGGCTCGGTGCGACGGTCGGGCTGCTGGCGTTCCTCGGCGCGGTGCCGACCGCCCTGGCCTATGCGCTGTTCTTCGCGGGCCTGACCGTGGTCAGGGCCACGACCGCAGCGGTCGTGGCCCTGGTCGAGCCGGTCGCCGCGGTGACCCTCGGCGTCCTGGTCCTGCACGAGCCGCTGACGGCGTGGTCAGCGGCCGGTGCGGGACTGCTGGTGCTGTCGGTGCTGATCAGTGGTCAGGGGGAACGCCGCGACCGCACGACGGCGGTCACCGCGAACGCCCCCGCCGCGACCGCCGCGGCGAGTCCCCACAGCCACAGGTGCGAGGACGTCGACGGGGGTGGTGGCGCGGCTCTGGACGAGGCTGGCGGCGGTGACTGCGCCGGTCGCGACTCCACTGTCGACGTGGCCTTGACCGGGCTCGCGCCCGGGCCGGTCACCACGACGGTCCACGTGCCCGGCGTGAGGACCGGGCCCGAGGTGTAGAAGCCGCGGCCCTCCGCCGCGGGGTTGAGCTGCAGGGGACCGATCGTCCTGCCACCGGCCGCGGACGCGGTCAGCACCAGGCGGAGGTCACCCTCGGCGGGGCGGCCGTCCGCGCTGAACGCGCGGACGGTCACCCCCTCGGCGCCGTCCCCGGCGACCTCGAGCTTGAGGTCGCCGGGAACGTCCGCGTGCGCGGTGCCGGGGGCGAGCCCCAGCACCACGAACGCGAGCAGAGCAAAAACAAATCTCACAGCTTGCCGTTCTTCTTCACCCGGTTCGGGTCCTCGTCGAGGCGCCCGGTGCCCTTCAGCGACTTGCCGGCATTGGCCTTGACGCCGGCGTTGTTCGGCGGCGTACCGCCGAGCCGCACCGTCATCGCGTCCGCGTCACGGATCAACGTGTCGCGGATCTCCGCCTCAGGCACGAGCTTGGCGGTCACCAGGTCCCGGAAGGCCTTGAGCTCCTTGAGGGCCTTCGTGTCGTTGCCGTTCGCCTCGGCCTTGCGGGCCTTGGCGAGCTGGTCCGACAGCTGGTTGTACGCCTTGGTCGTCAGGCGGCTCGTCGCCTTGAACCGGTCCAGCAGGTTCTGCATGTCCCGGAACGAGGTGGTGACGAAGAACCGCACGGTGCTGGTGGTGGCGTTGCCGGCGTTGTCGGTGCCGACCACGACCAGTTCGTGCAGGCCGAGGTCGAGCTCGTACATGGCCTGCAGGGTGCCGGTCTGGTAGGCGCCGCCGTCCAGCGAACCGGTGACCGACCTGATGCCGGAGACCGGGTCGATGGCCTGCCAGGTGACGCGGACGTCCTGGCTGTCGCCGTAGAGCTGGCCGTCGGCGAGGCCGGCGACGATGACCGTCGGCGCGGTGCCGTCGATCTTCAGGATGGCCGACTTGAGCGTCTCCACGTTGCCGGCCGCGTCGGTGGCCTTGTAGAGCAGCTCGTGCTGGCCGTTGCCGGTCACGTTGACCGGCGTGGTGTAGACCGTCCACGGACCGCCGTCGAGGGACCATTCGACCTTCGACACGCCCGCGCCGGCGTCGGTGGCGGCGAGCGTCACCGGGGTGGCGCCGTTGTGCCAGCCGGCGTCGGTCGCCGGTGCGAACGCCGCCGTGGTGACCGGCGCGGTTGCGTCGATCTTCACGGTGGTGGTCTGCACGGCCGAGACGTTGCCCGCCTTGTCCGTGGCCCGCGCCTTGACGGTGTGCGTGCCGTCGCCGCTGATGGCAACCGGAGCGGTGTAAGCCGTCCAGGTGCTGTCGGCGTCGAGCTGGTACTCGATCTTGTCGACGCCGGAGCCGCCCGCGTTGTCGGTCGCCGCAAGGGTCACGGTGACCGGCCCGGTGTACCAGCCCGCGGTGGGCGGAACATCGGAGGAGACGGTGGAGGTGGCGACCGGTGCCGTCGTGTCCACCGAAGCGGTGCTGAGGTGGAAGTAGTCGAACGACGCCGGCTTCGACGCGGTCTGCCCGGCACCGAGGGTGTACAGGCCGACCTTCAGGCTCGCGGACAACGCGTTCGTGAGCGTGTCGAGCGGTGTGTAGGTGACGCCGTCCGCCGAGTACGAGGCGGTGTAGGCGTTGCCGGCCTTGGCCAGCCGCAGGTGCCAGACCGAGGCGGTCAGGTTGTTCGCCCCGGGCTGCGGGTTCTGCACGGCACCGGCGATCTCGCTGCGGAACTCGAGCCGCCGCGTGACCGGCTGCCCCGGCTGGTTGTCCACGACGAAGTCGAGCTTCACGTAGTTGTCGTCGTCGACGTAGACGATCAGGCCGCCCTGCTGGTACTGCTCGTTGAACAGCGAGCCGTCGACCTTCGTGTCGAGCGTGAAGTCACCGGTGGGTGCCTTCTGCAGGATGAAGTTCGCCGGGTTGCTGTTTCCGGTGCCGTAGATGTCGCCGTTGGGAACGTCGACCTGCAGGGCACCGCCCGAGACGCGGTACTTGGTGGAGTCCTCCCGCACGATCGCGTTCCACCGGCAGTGGTCCAACGTGGACCCGGTGAACTCGTCGTTCGGGTCGACACTCGCGACGTCGTCCGGCGCCAGCAGGAAGTGGTCGAAGCTCGCGTTGACCACCGGCGCGGTCGTGCCGCCGTTGAGCGCGAACAGGCCGACCTTCGGGTTGGCGATGCCGGCGAGCGCCGCCGACCGCCCGACCGGGACGAACGTGGTGCCGTCGGCCGAGTAGGACGCGGTCAGGTTCGTGCCGTCCGAGGCGATCCGCACGTAGTACGTGTCGCCAGGCTGCGCCGGGATCGCGTCGGCACCCTCGTTACGGGGAGTGCCGGCGGTCTCGCGGATAAACTCGATCTTGCGCGAGTCGCCGTACAGCAGGTCGACCTTGGCGTAGTTGTCGTCATCGCCGTAGACGATGAGACCGGCCTGCTGGTAGTTCGCCGCCGCGGTCAGGGTGATCTTCGTGGTCGCCTGCCACGCGCCGGACGGTGCCGGCTGCAGCACCAGGTTGGTCGCGTCGTTACGGCCGCCGTAGAGGTCACCGGCCGCGGTCGGCAGGATCAGCGAGCCGCCCGCGACGGAGAACGTCTGGTTCTCCCGGACGACCGTCCACTTCGTACGGTCCAGCGAGGACCCGGTGAAGTCGTCGGACTTCGCGCCGAAGCACGAGGTGTTCGGCGCCTCCGCCCGCACGACCACGCTGCTGTACCCCTTCGCCCCGCGGGCGTCGGTGACGGTCAGCGTCGCGGTGAAGGTCCCCGGTGCGGTGTAGGTGTGGCTCGCGTTGGCGGTCGTGGCCGTGCCGCCGTCGCCGAAGTCCCACGCGTAGGTGAGCGGGGTGTCGCCCTCGGCGTCGGTCGCCGAGCCGGTGAACGCCACGTTGAACGGCGTCGTCCCGGTCGGCGGGGTGGCGGTCGTGGTGACCACCGGCGGCGCGTTGTCCGTCACGCCGCGGCCGATGAAGTCGACCCAGTTGATGTTGTAGCCGGCTCCGGACCCGGTGGCGATGAAGTACAAGGGTCCGGATGTGGTGCTGGCGGCGACATCCACCGTCAGGTCCACATAGGTCTGCCAGCCGCCGGTGCCCGGCACCGCGACGGATCCGACGATCGGGCCGTCGAGTGCGCCGGTGCGGATCTGGATCGTGCCGCCGGTGGCGTTGTTGCTGGCGGCGCGGATCCGCAGCTGGCTGATGCCGGTGAGGTTGGCCGGCGCGAAGGAGAACCAGTCACCCTCCTCGACGAAGCCGATGTTCTGGAAGCCGCCCTGCGGGTCGCCGGTCGTCTCCGTCCGCACGCCCGGGTCGCCGCCGGCGGTCGAGCCCGGCACCCGCCCGGTGGCCGCGAAGTACTCGGCCTGCTTGCGCTTGGGCTGCAACTGGACCAGTGACCGCCCGGTGAGCGGACCGGCACCGCCGGCGCCGCCGTTGTCCACATAGGACGCCTCGATGACGGCGAAGACGTCGGCGTCCGCGCCGTGCCCGCTGGCCAGCGACGTCTGGACCGTGCCGCTGCAGCCGGTGTACTGGTTGAGCGGGTGGGCGTGCTCGTCGTGACCCAGCAGGTACTGGACCTGGACGCGACTGCAGTCGATCGTGCCGTCCTCGGGGTCGGTCACGGTCACGGTGAACGCGACCTGGTCACCCCACTGGTAGAAGCCGCCGTCCGGCGGCAGCGTGATGGTGACCTTCGGCGCGGTGTTGCCGACGGTCACCGGCACGTTCGCCGTGCCGCTGCGGCCCTCGGAGTCGGTGACGGTCAGCTGGGCGGTGAAGTTGCCGTTGCTGGTGTAGGTGTGTGTCGGGTTCGCCTCGGTGGACGTACCCCCGTCGCCGAACGACCACGCGAAGGTGATCGCCTGCCCGTCGGGGTCACGGGAGCCGGCGCTGGAGAAGTGCACGGCGAGCGGGGCGGCGCCGCTGGTCGGGTCGGCCGCGGCCTGCGCGATCGGAGCCCGGTCACCGGCGATGTAGTCGATGCGGTAGACGCCGGAGTCGTCGTTGTTGCCGCCGAAGCCGGTGCCCCACTCGATGAGGTAGAGCGCGCCGTCGGGGCCGAACTCCATGTCCATCGGGCGGATCGTGCTCATGCCGACCAGGGCCTGGTTGATGTCCACAAGGGACTTACCGTCGGTGCTGACCTGCATCGTGTAGAGCTTGTTCTGGTTCCACTCGCCGAAGATGGCCTTGCCGTCGTAGTACTGCGGCCACTTGGTCTCCGACGTGGAGTCGGCGTTGTAGCGGTAGACGGGACCGGCCATCGGCGCGCCGCCACCACCGATCTCGGGGAAGCGCGGGTTGCCGTCGTAGTCGTAGTCGACCGTCGCCGCGATGACCGGCGGCAGGTTCGTCAGACCGGTGTTGTTGGGCGAGTCGTTGACCGGCGCGGCACAGTCGAACGCCGCGCCCGACGGGCCGGACGGGAACGTGAAGTCCCGGTAGGGCACGTTCGCGCCGGTGCAGTACGGCCAGCCGTAGTTGCCGGGCTGCGCGACGATGTTCCACTCGACGGTGTTGCCGGGCCCGCGGTTCGGGTTCGCCTGGGCGGCGTCCGGGCCGTAGTCGCCGACGTAGAGCGTGTTCGTCTTCGGGTCGACGCCGATGCGGAACGGGTTGCGGAAGCCCATCGCGAAGATCTCGGGACGGGTCTTCGCGGTGCCGACCGGGAACAGGTTGCCCGACGGGATGGTGTACGTGCCGTCGGCCTGCGGCTTGATCCGGATGACCTTGCCACGCAGGTCGTTGGTGTTGCCGGCGCTGCGCTGCGCGTCGTAGTCCTGCCGCCCGGACCGCTCGTCGAGCGGCGCGTAGCCGTCGGACTCGAACGGGTTGGTGTTGTCACCGGTGGCGAGGTACAGGTTGCCGGCGCTGTCGAACGTCATCGTGCCGCCGGCGTGGCAGCAGGTGTTGCGTTGCGTGTCGACCTGCAGGACCTGCTTCTCCGTGCTCAGGTCGATCGTGTCGCCGACCGCCGTGAACCGGCTCAGGACGTTGCGTGGTCCGCCGCCGTTGGGTGCGTAGTACAGGTACACCCAGTGGTTCGTCGCGAAGCCGGGGTCGAGCGTGATGCCGAGCAGCCCGTCCTCGTTGCCGGTGAAGACCGGGACGGTCGCGGCGGTGACGGTGGTGTGCGTGTCCGGCTTGACGATCTGGACGCGCCCGTCACGCTCGATGTAGAAGACCCGCCCGTCGGGCGCGATCGCCAGCTCCATCGGGTTGTTGGTGTTGCTGTCCAGCGTGACCTTCTCGAAGCCGCTGGTCAGCGTGGCGCTGCAGTCCGACTTGAGCACGCCGGCGGCGGTCTCGATGCCGCCGAGCAGGTGCCCGAGGAACAGCGGGTCCGTGTAGGACTCCTGGGTGTGGCCGGCGCCGGTGTACCAGGAGCGGCCGCCGTCGTAGTCACGGCACCAGGAGAACGGGTGGTCCGCGCCCATCGCCCCGGTCCCGGGCGTGTAGCTGGTCTCGTCCAGGCTGGCCAGGACGTGCACCTTGGCGCGGGGGTTGGCGCGGAAGTTGTACCACTCGTCGAAGCGGCTCCACCGGTCCGGCAGGTCCTTTGTGGACGGATGCGCCGGGTCCTCGACCTTGATGGTGGCCTGCTGCTGCGCCGGGTGGCTGGTGAAGTAGGCGCCGACGAGCTCGCCGTACCACGGCCAGTCGTACTCGGTGTCACTCGCGGCGTGGACGCCGGCGTAGCCGCCGCCGGCCTTGATGTAGCGCTCGAACGCGGCCTGCTGGTCGGCGTCGAGCACGTCCCCAGTCGTGGACAGCCAGACGACGACCTCATATTTGGCGAGGTTGGCGTCGGTGAACGCGCCGCCGTCCTCGGTCGTGTCGACGGTGAAGCCGTTGGCGGCGCCGAGCTGCTGGATCGCGGCGATGCCGGCGGGGATGGCATCGTGCCGGAACCCGGCGGTCTTGGAGAACACCAGCACGTCGAACGGGTCGACGGCCTGCGCCTGCGGCACGGCGGGAGCTTGTACGGGCGCCTGGACGGGCGCGGCATTGGCGGCCTGGGCGGGAAGAGCGACTGCGGCTGTAGCTGTGAGGGTTATGGAGGCAAGGCTGAGTAGCGCGCGTGACGCGCGCCGGCGGGTGGTGAACACGAAGCTCCTTGTGCGGGGTGGACACAGGTTGCTGCGCGCAACGGTTCGCCGAAACCGCCACGCGTGTAGGAATCGGACTTCTCCCGCCGAGGAGTCGTCCGTCCCGAATGTGGTTCGTTGTGTTGCCTAACAAACTAACGGCGCTGCTCCCCCCGGTAAAGAGGTGAGCCAATATGTGCGGATTCAGCAGGCTCCGCGGTGCTCGGCACAGCCGGCGGACACGCCGCCCACCTCGCCCAGGCGCGCCAGCGCCGACGCCGTCGCCGCGTCGGCGGGGGTGTAGACGATCATGCGGGCCTCGGGGGTGCCCGCGAGTTGCAGGCTCTGCGTGGCCAGGCGCAGGTCGCCGAGGGCGGCGTGGCGGAAGATCTTCAGGCGGCTGCCGGGCACGGCCACGTCGTGCGACTGCCACGCCGTGGCGAAGGCGGGGCTGGCCGCGGACAGGTCGCGGACGAAGCCCTCCCAGGCCGGCTCGCCCAGGTGCCGGGCGAAGGTGGCCCGCATCGTGGCCACCATCAGCGGCAGCTCCTCGGCGAGATTCACGAACGGCATGCAGCACTCAGGGGTGACGAACAGGTGCCACAGGGCGTTGCGTTCGCGACCCTTGCGGCGGACCAGGTCGGTGAAGAGCTGCTCGTAGGTCGCGTTCCAGGCGAGGAGGTCGTATCGGCCGTTGTACACGCAGGCCGGCAGCGACATGCCGTCGAGGATCAGCTGGACCTGCGGCTCGAGAGGGCAGCCGGCCGGCTGCGGCGTGAAGGCGGGCACGTCGGCCAGCCGGTACAGGTGCTCCCGCTCGGCCTCGTCGAGCCGCAAGGTGCGGGCGATGGCGTCCAGGACCTGGACGCTGACGTTGATCGCGCGGCCCTGCTCCAGCCACGTGTACCAGGTGACCCCGACCCCGGCCAGCTGCGCCAGCTCCTCGCGGCGCAGGCCCGGGGTCCGGCGCCGGAACCCGGGCGCCAGGCCCACGTCGGCGGGGCCGATCCTGGCGCGCCGGGACCGCAGGAACGCGGCCAGCTCGGCTCGCGACGTCGTCACGCTCACGCCTCCCATCGTGGTCCGGCCCGGCGGGCGTTGCCAGGTGGTGCTGATACCAGGATGAGCGGGCTCTCGTTACCAGTGTCGGCGACGCCCGAGGCTGACGCCATGACCGCTCTCGTTGCCCCACCATCGACCGCACGGGCCGGCGGCGCCCTGCTGGCAACCGTGCTCGGCGGGCAGTTCATGGCCGTCCTGGACGTCTCCATCGTCAACGTCGCGGTGCCGTCGATCCGCGCCGACCTCGCCGCGTCCGGGGCCGGCCTGCAGTTCGTCGTCACCGGGTACGCCGTCGCCTACGCCGTCCTGCTCGTCACCGGCGCCCGCCTCGGCGACCGGCACGGCCACGGCCGGGCGTTCCAGGCCGGCCTCGCCGGGTTCACCGTCGCGTCGCTGCTGTGCGGCCTCGCCCCGGCGACCGGCCCGCTGATCGCGTGCCGCCTCCTGCAGGGCGCCGGCGCGGCGCTGATGGTGCCGCAGGTGTTCAGCATCATCCAGCGCACCTTCACCGGCCCGGCCCGCACCCGCGCCCTCGGCTTCTACGGCGCCGTCCTCGCCGGCGCGGCCGTCGCCGGCCAGGCGTTCGGCGGCTTCCTCACCGGCGCGGACCTGCTCGGCCTCGGCTGGCGCCCGGTCTTCCTCGTCAACGTCCCCGTCGGGCTGGCCCTGCTGCTCCTCGGCCGCCGGCACCTGCCCCGCGACCGCGGCTCGGCCACCCGCCGCCTCGACCCGCTCGGCGTGCTGACCCTCGCGTCGGCGGTGCTGACGCTGGTCCTGCCGCTGGTCCTCGGCCACGAGTCCGGCTGGCCGTGGTGGACCTGGGCGAGCCTCACCGCCAGCGCCGCACTCTTCGGCGCGTTCACCCTCGTCCAGCGGCGCAGCGCGGCACCCCTCATCTCGGCGCGGGTGCTGCGCTCACCGGGCCTGCTCCCCGCGGCGGCGGCGATCCTGGCCGTGATGGCCTCCTACGCCGGCTTCCTGTTCACCCTCGGCCTGCACACCCAGAGCGACCTCGGCTACACCCCCGCAAAAGCCGGTCTGGTACTGGTCCCCGCCGCCGTCGGCTTCGCCGCGAGCAGCCTGAACTGGCGCCGGCTCCCCGCCCACTGGCACCGCCGCGTGATCCCTTTCGCCCTGTTCGTCGTCACCGTCGGCTACGCCCTCATGGCCTGGACGATCCGCGACGGCCGGCCACTGGGTCCCGCGTACCTCACGGTCAGCGCGGTCTACGGCCTCGCCCTCGGCGCCGCGTTCAGCCCGCTGATCGGCGTCGCCCTGGCCCACGTCCCCCCGGCGGTCGCCGCCGACGCCAGCGGCGTGGTCGCCACCGTCACCCAGCTCGCCGCCGTCCTCGGCGTCGCCACCTTCGGCACGGTCTATCTGTCCCTCGCCCCAGCACCGTCCGCGGCCGCGACCACCGACGCCACCCTGTGCGTCGCCGCCCTCCTCGCTACCGCCGCCGCCCTCACCATCCCCAAACACTCCCGCCGGAACGACGGACCGGAGGGTCAGTAGGCCTGCAGCGACCACTTCTGGTTGGAGGCGGCGCTGCAGTCGAAGATGATGACGGGGCTGCCGGCGCTGTTGCTGCCGTTCTCGACGTCCAGGCAGCGCTTGGCGTTCACGTTGCGCAGGGTGCCGTCGCCGACCACGGTCCACTTCTGGGCGGGGGTGCCGTTGCAGGTGAACAGTCGCACGGGCGTCCGGTTGGCGGTGCCGGCGTTGAGCACGTCGAGGCAGCCGCCGTCGGCGCGGATGGTGCCGTCGCTCTGGAAGCTCCAGCGCTGGTTGGTGCGGCCGCTGGCGCGGTCGTCGCAGTTGTCGATGACGGCGCGGTTGCTCTCGCCGGAGCGGTATTCCAGGCACTTGGCGGAGCCGGCGCCGCGGAGCTGGCCGCTGACCAGCGGGGGTGGCGCCGCGGTGCTGGTGGACTTGGACGGGGATGCGGAGACACTCGGCCGTGGGCTGGCGGACTTCGTCCGGCTCGGCGACGGGACCGCCGAGGTCGGACCGCCGGTCGGCGACGCGGCGCCGGCGTCCTTGGTCAGCTCCGGCAGGCCACCGACACCGCCGTACCGCTGCGGGCTGGCCTCGCCCGCGGCCGGGACCGGGTCGTTGCCGGTGTCGCGGACCAGCTGCAGGACCACGGCGGCGGTGACCAGGAGGATCAGCACGGCCACGGCGACCGCGCCGACCGGGTACCGGCGCCAGGCGGCGATCCGGCGGCGCGATCCGCGGTAGTCGGGGCCGTCCTCGTCGCCGGGGTCGTCGGTGACGATCGCGAAGGCCGGCGGCACGTAGTCGGCCACGGTCGGCGAGTCGTCCGCGGTCACCACGACCTGCGCCACCCCGACCGGCGCCGGCTCCGCGGCAACCTCGTCGACCGGCTCCTCGGCCTCGGGTGATGCCGCCGCGGGTGATGCCGCCGCGGACGACTCGAACGCGGATGACTCGAACGCGGGCGACTCGAACGCGGCGGGGTCCACCAGCGACGGCGACTGGACCATCGGCTTGCTGAGCGCGACGGGCTCGTCCAGGAACGGCACGGCGCTCGCCCTGACCTCACCGGCAAGCGTGCCGACCGTCGCCGGGTCCTCCACCTCATCAGCGAAAGGGTCGTCGACCTCGACAGCGGACGGGTCCTCCGCCTCGACAGCGGACGGATCCTGCGCCTCGTCAGTGGACGGGTCGTCAGCGGTCGCGTCGTCCGCCTCGTCAGCGGGCGGGTCCTCGACCTCGTCGGCAGGAGGCTCGTCCGGCTCCGCGGGGTCGTCGCCCAGCGCGTCGGCGAACAGGACGTCGAAGTCCGGCCTGTCGTCCTCGACGGGAATGGTCGGGATCGAGGCGGTCGCGATCGCGGTGGGGCCGCCGCGGCGTTGGCGGGGGATCGCCGCACCTGTCGGGAACGTCGGCTTCGCCGGGTTGAACGGCTCTGGCAGGAGCGGGACCTGCGCGGATGTGGAGGCCGCCGGCGGTACGCGATGCCGCGCCGCCCGGTCTGCCCGCTGCGGCGTGGTGCCCGGCTGTTCCTGCTCGTTGCCGTCTTCAGCGACGGACATACCCGACGTACTCCTTCCAACGGCCACCATTGCCCGCTGCACCGTAGCTTGCAGACGCAAGGACGCGCGACCGGCCGTTCGGCCCCAACAGGAGCGGTCCGTTGCCATTGGCCGGTAAGTTTTCCCGCATGGCTCCTGACGGCTGGGAAACGTTCGCGGCACAGCACACGGTGTGGGGCCGGGTGACCGACGGTGCGTCACATCGCGACCGGGCGGTGACGCTCGTGCGCCAGCTCGCCGAGGCGCGGGCGCGGGCGGCGGCCCTGCTCACCGACGATCCGTGGCAGGACGGTGACTTCGCCCGGCGGATGTCGCAGCAGGTGGCGAGCCTGATCGGGTTCCTGCCCGACGACGTGCGGTTCAGCGGCGCCGAGGCGGAGCTGCTGGTGACGACGCCGTTCCTGCACGACGCGCTGTGGGCGACCATCGCCGCGGCCGAGCGTGGGGTGCAGCCGGGCGACCTCGAGCCGTCGCAGGACGCCTCCAGCGACCGGGCCGCGTTCGAGCGGTTCTCGCAGACGTATGCCCAGCCGCACCGCCGGGCGCTCGCCGCGATCCGGGCCGGCCGGCGGCAGGCCGCCGCCGAGCTGGGCTGGTGGCTGCTGCACCGGTGGATCGGCCGGCGTCCCGCGGCATACCAGCCGGCCACGATCGAAGCGCTGATCCGGGGGCCGGAGGGGCAGACGCAGGACCTCGCGACCGTGCTGAACGACGAGCCGCAGAAGCGCCTGGCGGAGCTGCTGCGGGCGATCCGCGCGGACCCGGCGTTCCTGAACCGGCACGACCGGCCGGAGTCGCTGGTGTCGGCGGACCGGCACGGCACGAGGGAGCGGCTGGTCGCGTTCCTGCTGACGATCGCCAGGTGGCTCGCGGTCGAGGCGACGGTGCTGCCCGAGGTCATCGGCGAGCACCTCGGCATCGGCGACCCGGTCACGCCCCGCCAGGTCATCGACACGGTGCACGTGGCGCGGTGGGACCTGCGCGGTGCGACGCTGGTGCTCAACGCCGACTGTGCGCACCCGTCGATCGAGGTGGCGCTGCGCGTACACATCGAAACGCTGAATCAACTGCTCGCTGAGGCACAACGGGCGGCGTCCAGGGACGAGTCCCTCGCCGCGCTGCGGCACCTGCCCAACCGGGCGGCCACCGACGAGGTGCGGCCCGCGATCGTCGACGGTGCGCCGGCCTACCAGTCCGCGGGGGTCCGGTTCCGGCTGGCCGAGGACCGGGTGCGGGAGCTGCTGATGGGCGAGCAGCTGTATGGCGACCCGGCCCTTGCCATTCGTGAGCTGTATCAGAACGCCCTGGACGCGTGCCGCTACCGGGAGGCGCGCACGGAGTTCCTGACCCGCACCACCGCGACGAGCCCGGCGCAGTGGGACGGCCGGATCCGCTTCGAGCAGGGCGTCGACGACGCCGGCCGGCCGTATCTGGACTGCGTGGACAACGGCATCGGCATGGGGGTCCGGGAGCTCAGCGAGGTGTTCTCGCAGGCCGGCGTGCGGCTCGCGGACCTGCCGGAGTTTCTCGAGGAGCAGGCCGAGTGGGCCCGGCTCGACCCGCCGGTGCAGCTGTTCCCCAACAGCCGGTTCGGCATCGGCGTGCTCAGCTACTTCATGCTCGCCGACGAGCTGACCGTCGAGACGTGCCGGATGGGCCGCGACGGGCAGGCGGGCGAGCGGCTGCGGGTGTCGATCGCGGGGCCGGGCAGCCTGTTCCGGATCCAGGTGCTGGGCCCGGGCGGCGACTCGGGCACTACCGTGCGGCTGCACCTGCGCGAGGGCGTCACCGTCGCGTCGGTCGAGGAGCTGCGCAAGCTGCTGTGGGTGGCCGAGTTCACCACCGACGCGACCGACGGCGTGGAGACCCAGCACTGGGCGCCCGGCGAGCTGTCCGAGGCGGCGAGCGCGATCGATGACGACGACGAGGACGAGGAAGGCGTCGGCGCCGGGGTGGTCCCGACCGAGGGGTCGCGGGTGTGGTGGTGCAAGGGCACCGGCGCGCTGCTCGCCGACGGCCTCTACGCCGGCAAGGAGATCTTCGGCGCGGTGGTCAACCTCAACCGGGACCTCGCGCCACGGCTGTCGGTCGACCGGACGAAGATCCTGGCCTACCGCGAGGACGACGTCGACCGGCTGCTGTGGGAGGCGGTGCCGGCGCTCACCGCGCCCGGCACCACGCTGCTCGGCTACGAGTGGCTGTGCCGGCTGGCGCCGATCCGGCCGCTGGTCGCGGACCTCATCTTCGAGCAGGCGATCGAGCGCGGCCACGGCAAGTGGGACATGGACGGCGAGACCGTCGACGCGGCGGTCACCGGCTGTTTCGTGGCCAACGACGGGCCGGTCGGCGGGCCGGACGAGCTGGTCGAGTGGCGCTTGACCGCGCTCGCGGCCGGCGGGCGCTACCGCAAGGTGCTCAAGCCCGGCGCCGACTGGAAGCGGGCGCTGCGCTCCCGGCCGTCGGACGCCCTGCTGCTCAGCGTCGACGTGGACGGCACCGGCCCGTGGCTGGATCCGGTCGACATCGTGCCGCTGGTGCACCTGGTGCGCGCCGCGCGCAAGACCGGCCGCAGCGCGCTGGAGATCGCGGCCCGGCTCGACCAGCTGGGCTACGAGCCTTCGGTGGGTGCCGCGCAGGTCGGCGTCGACCCCGACGACCTGGTGTTCACCAGCCGTGACGTGGACGGCACCCGGCCTTGGATGCATCCCGACCTGCCGGTCCACCTGGTACACCTGCTGCGGGCGACGCACAAGACCGGCCGGCCGATCCAGCAGATCGTTGCCAGGCTGCGGCAGCTGGGCTTCGACGTGGACGTCGACGTGGACATGCTGCCGATCGAGCAGTTCGGCCCGAAGGACCTGACGATCGCGAGCCGCGACCTGGACGGTTCGCACCCGTGGCTCGACCCGCGGGAGCCGGTGACGCGGCTGCACGTGCTGCGCGCCGCGCACAAGGTGGACCTGCCGGCCGACGAGACCGCGGCACGGCTGGCGCTGCTGGGCTATCCGCTGGAGCCCGGCTGGGAGTCGCTGACGGTCGAGTCCGACGACCTGGTGCTGATCTCCCGGGACCTGGACAGCACGTCACCGTGGCTGGACCTGCTGGAGGAGGTGGCGCCGGTGCACGTGCTGCGCGCCGCCGAGCGGACCGGCCGGCCGGTGGCGGAGGTGGTGTCGCGGCTGCGCAGCTTCGGGTTCACGCTCGGCGGCAACCTCGACGCGCTCGACGTGGTGAAGCTTGAGGCGGAGGACCTGCAGCTGGCGAGCCGGGACCTGGACAGCTCGCAGCCGTGGCTGGACTCGTCCCGCCCGGTGCCGCTGATCCACCTGCTGCGGGCGGCGGAGGCGACCGGCCGGGACGTCGGCGACGTGGCCACGCGGCTCGCGGCGGTCGGGTACCGGGTCGACGTCGACCCCGACGCGATCCTGATCGACCACTTGGAGCCCGACGACCTGACGATCACCAGCGAGGACCTCGACGGCTCCGACCCGTGGCTGGACCCGATGAAGGCGGTCCCGACGATCCGCATCCTGCGGGCGGCGCAGCGGACCCGGCGCAGCGTGCACGACATCGCGGCCCGGCTGACGTTCCTCGGATACGCGGTGAGCCTGCACGGCTCCGGTCCGTCGCTGGACCAGGTCGAGCCGGACGACTTGCTGATCACCAGCCGGGACTTGGACGGTTCGCAGCCGTGGCTGGACCTCGACGAGCAGGTGCCGCTGCCGCACCTGCTGCAGGCGGCCCGGCGGGTGCGCCGGCCGGTGCACGAGATCGCCGCGCGGCTGGAGACGCTGGGCTACAACGTCGACGTCGACCTCAGCAGCATCCAGGTCGACTCGGTGAAGCCCAACGACCTCCTCCTGGCCAGCACCGACCTGGACGGCTCGCGGCCCTGGCTGGACGCCGGCCAGCCGGTGCCGCTCAACCACCTCCTCGCCGCGGCGCAGAAGATCCGCAAGCCGATCGAGGAGGTGTCCAGCCGCCTGCGTGCGCTGGGATATTCGGTACCGGACGTCGACTCGCGCCTGCCCCGGCTACGCCCCGGCGGCGTGTAGGGCCGGCAGCAACTCGGCCTGCGACCAGGCCAGGAACTCCTCCTGGTGGCCGCCACCGATCTGGACCAGCGCGACGTGGGTGAAGCCGGCGTCGACGTACTTGCGGACCGCCGCGACGTGCTGGTCCAGGTCGGGCCCGCACGGCACGGACGCGGCGACGTCGTCCTCGGTGACGTTCGCGGCCGCGGCGTCGAAGGCGCGCTGGTCGGGCAGCTCGGCCAGGACCGGCCACTGCAGGCCGAACCAGCGCCACTGGTCGAGGGCGCGCTTGCGGCATTCGGACTCGTCCGGCCCGTAACAGAGCGCGACCTGCCCGTACGCCGGCTTGCCCGGGATGCGCAGAGAGGCCTCCGGCGAGACGGCCACGGTGCCGTCCAGCGGCTTGGCGAGCGCGAGGGAATCGTCGCCGGACACGGCGAGGACCACCGGGACACCCTCGTCGGGGCGGTCCCACAGCCGTGCCTCGGGCACGTCGAAGTAGGTGCCGCCGTGGTGCACCGTCTCGCCGGCCAGCAGCGGGCGGATGATCTCGAGGGCCTCGGCGATCATCTCGTGCCGCTGGGTGCGGTGCGGCCAGGGGCCGATGATGTGCTCGTTGAGGTTCTCCCCCGCGCCGAGGCCGAGCGTGAACCGGCCCTGCGACATGGCGCCGATCGTCGCCGCCTGCTGCGCCACGACCGCGGGGTGGTAGCGACGGGTCGGGCAGGTCACCATGGTCATGAGTTCGATGTTCTGGGTGGCGTACGCGACGGCGCCGAGCACCGACCAGGCGAACGGTGAGTGTCCCTGCTCGACCAGCCACGGGTTGTAGTGATCGGAGATCGCCGCGAAGTCGTACCCGGCCTCTTCCGCGCGCACCGCGTCGTCGACGAGTTCGCAGGGCCCGGTCTGCTCACACATCAGTGTGTAACCGAAGTTCACCATGGCCTCCGGGTACCCCGTGCCGCCGCTGTTACGCGCCTTGGCGATCATCCTTGGAGAATGCCCAGCACGTAGGCGAGAATCAATCGATGTCTCCCTATCTACCGGTGATCCGGCACCCCGTGTTCAACCGGGTCCTGCCGGGGCTGGTGCTCTCGGCGCTGGGCGACGGCATGAGCGCGGTCGCGGTCGGGTGGCTGGCACTGCAACTGGCGCCCGACCACGCGCGCGGACTGTGGGTGGGGCTCGCCATCGCCGCGTACGCGCTGCCCGGCGCCCTCGGCGCGATCGTGTTCGGGCCGCTGCTGCGCAACCACGGCGGCGCGCAGCTCGTCGCGTGCGACGGCATCCTGCGGGCGGTGTTCCTCGGCGCCGTCGCGCTGCTGTCCGCCTGCGGCGGCCTGTCGATCGGCCGGTACGTGGTGCTGCTCGCCATCTCCGCGCTGCTGTCGGCGTGGGGCTCGGCCGGCCGGTACACCGTCATCGCGCAGGTCCTGCCGAGCACCCTGCACCTGCCGGCGAACGCGCTGCTCACGGTCATCGCCGAGGCCTCGACGGTGGCCGGCCCGGCGATCGCGGGCCTGCTGATCGCGGTCCTCGGCGCGCCGGCGGTCCTCGCGGTCGACGCCGCCACGTTCGCCGTCCTCGCGGTGTCGTTCCTGCAGATCAGGTCGCTGACGCCGGCCCAGGAGCCGACCGGCGACCGCGGCGAGGGCTTCGCGGTCATCGGCCGAGACCCGCACCTGCTCGGCCTGATGGTCCTGACGTTCTGGTTCTTCCTGCTGTTCGGCCCGGTGCCGGTCGCGGTGCCGCTGTTCGTGTCGAGCGCCGGCGAGATCGGGCTGCTGTACACGGCCTTCGGGGTGGGCGCGGTCATCGGCGCGGTCGTCACCGGGCACCTGCGCCGGCTGCCGCTGTGGCCGACCACGATCGGCGTGGTGATCGGCTTCGGGCTGCTGCTCGTGCCGCTCGGCCTGACGTGGCCGCTGTGGGCGCACATGATCACGCTCGCGTTTGCCGGGCTGGCGTGGGCGCCGTACCCGGCGACCAGCATGTCGCTGTTCCAGCGTACGGTCCCGGCCGGGCAGTTGCCGCCGGTGCTCGCCGCCCGCGGCGCGGTGCTCGTCGTGTCGACCCCGCTGGGCACGCTGCTGGGCGCGCCGCTGGTGCAGGCGGTCGGGGCGTCGGCCACCTTCGTCACCTGCGGCGCGGCGACCGCGGCGGTGGGGCTGGTCGCGCTCGCCGTCCACCTGCGGATGCGGACCCGGTCACGGCGCACGCTGCTTCAGGCGACCTCGTCCAGCACGTTGCGATAAGAGCACAGGCGCCGGGTGTACTCCCGCAGCACGTCGATCGCCTCGTCCAGATCGTCGGTCAGCACGTCGGGCAGGTCGATCAGCAGCCGCCGGCCGTCGACGGTGCCGTAGCCGCTGACCTCGAACGCACCTTCCCGCACCCACAGGTCGACGCCCAGGTCGACGGTGGTCCGGTCGTACCGCAGCACCACCCCGACGAGCGCGAACGGCGCCTCGCCCGGCCCGATCCGCCCGATCAGCTCCCAGTGGATGGGGCCGTGCGTGGCGGCGACCTGCTGCCCGTACCGCTGGAAATCCTCACAGGCGTCGTTCAGCGCACCGAGCAGTGTGGCGGCGCCACCCGATCTCGCGTCCATGATCATCCTCCTGCTGCGCGATAGGCGGCGCCGACCCCGGTCGGGGTGGTGCCGTTGCTGTAGAGACCGGTGTCGCCCGCTTTCGAGGTGTACAGGATGAACCAGGCATACCGCTCGACGAAGGACAGCCCTTCGAGCATCGACGTCGAGCTCTTCACGAAGCTGACCTGCTGATCCATGCTCGGGTAGACGGTGCCGCCTTCGAAGCGCATCAACGCGTACTCGGTCAGCCAGATAGGCAGCTTGTACTTGTTGTACACATTCTGCAGGTAGCGCTTGAGCTGGTTCGGCGCGTCCGGTCCGAAGTCGCCGCCGTACCAGTGCAGCGTGATGAAGTCGACCCGGTAGCCGCGCGACTTCGCCCCGCTCATGAACCGGTCGAGCCAGCCGCCCGCGGTGTCGCCGCCGTATGCGACCGACGGGCTGCCCAGGCGAAGCCCGGACGCCTGCAGCTTCGGCCACAGGTCGAGGACCTGCTCGGGGCTCATGTTCGACTGCTCTTTGAGGTCCGGCTCGTTGAACCCGAGCAGCACCTTGCCGTTCGCCTTGGCCTTGGCCACGTCGGCGTCGACGTTGGTGGTGCCCCACACCATCGGCACGAACTCGACGCCGCTGGTCGCGCCGAAGCTGGGGCTCGGGGACCAGTTGTAGTACCAGCCGGCCTTCATGTCCTTGACCGCGGCCTGGTTGAAGTTCACCTTGCCGTTGGTGCTGACGCCCTTCTTCGGGCTCTTCACCGCCGGTGGCAGTGCCGCCGGCGCGCTTGCGGTTTTACTGGGGGCCGCGCTCGACGGCGGGGCGCTGCTGGGCGCTGCGTTGCTCGAGCTTGGCAGTATCGAGGGCGACTCGCCCGGCTGGGACACCACCGCCGGCTGCTGCTCGCCCTGGGTGGTCACGTAGACGGCGCCGGCCGCCCCGGCGATCGCGACGGTCGCGGCGACACCGGCCAGGGCGGGCTTCACCGCACCGAACCAGCCGGCGATGAGCGCCTTCAGGCCTCCGCCGCCCATCGTCAGCGCTCCGGTTTTCGCAGCGGCCGCGGTGAAGACGAACGGCACCGGTACCAGCGAAATCCCGGCCAAAAGACGCTCCGCGGCGACCATGTCCATCCACGCCCGGTCGCAGCGCTGGCACTCGCGGGTGTGCCGGGCCAGCCGCTTGCGCCACAGCGCGCTCGGCCGTCCGTCCCAGCTGGTCACGATGGCGTGCAGCTCAGGACAGCGGGGCCGCACGGCGAGGGCCCGCACCACGGCCCGGGCCGCGTCGAGCTGCGCCTTCATTCGCTGGATCCGCACCGCGGCGTGCTGCTTGGAGATCCGCAGCGCGTCGACGACCTCTTCCCGCTCGAGCTGCCCGGCGGCCTCCAGCCACCACAGCGACAGCAGCTCCCGGTCGTCGTGGTCGAGCCACCGGGTCGCCTCGGCGACCTCCTGCCGCTGCCCGGACAGCCGCAGCCGGGTGATGGCCAGGTCGGCGAAGTCGGCGCCGGGGTCCGCGGTGTCGGTCGGGTCGGCCCAGTCCCCCACCAGCGGCGCCTGCGTCTGCCGGCGGTGCCGGTCCCTGACCTGGTGCATCGCGATGGCGACGGCCCAGGACCGGAAGCTGTCGGGCTCGCGCAACCGCGGCAGCCCGTCGACGATGCGGAGCATGGTCTCCTGGACCACGTCGTCGACGTCGGCGTGCCCCTGCAACGCCCGTCCGACGATGTTGTAGATCAGCGGCAGGTACTCAGCGACCAGGGCATCCAGCGCCCTCTGATCCCCGTCCCTCGCCGCGATCACCGTGGCCGCGCCCATCCGCATCCTCCTGTCGAACTATTCAGGAGACGGATCGGCCCAGGGTCAATAACGCTTTCTCCTCGAATTTTTCCAGCTCACGTTGGGCTCATGGTCAAACTACGCTCCGTTCGAGGTTCGGCAGGCAGACCTGCGGTTGCAACAGACCTGCACAGCACCTCGAACGGCCGCCGCGCCACCGCGCACGTCGTCGGGTCGGACCGGCCTCGACCCGCCGCTCCTTCCGGTACCGGGACCCGACCCGGTCACGGATCACCGGTGGGCTCCTGCGCAGTCTTGTAAACGACGTCCAGTTGTTCGTGCCCGGCCGCCTGCCGAGGACCGACTTGCCCACACCCGCCTCGCCGCGCATGTTTTTTTCTCAGCTACGCCTGGACGGACGACGAGCTTGCCCACGCCGAACATGCCTTCTTCAGCTGCACGCCTTCTTCAGAGGCACGCCTTCTTCAGAGGCACACGAACGAGTGACGCAAGTGTTGGGCAACATCGTCCACCTGAGACGGACATTGTTATGACGCTAGAAGTTCTAGACGGCGCGGTGATTCGCATTTTTCGCGGAGTGTGACTGCTTCACTGTGCCGGGCAACGATCAGCTATTCCAGTCGCCGTAAAGAGCCATCAAGATCACTTGATCATGTACTTGACCTGCGCATACACGGGGACGTACTTTTCCTCATTCCGGACTTTGCGCAAGGCTTGCGATGTGCGATCGTATTTGCCGTGGTCCTTATTCGAAGGGCTGTGTTGAAGGGGGTTCCTGGATGGCCCGGCAAAGGCGCGGCGGAAGGCACCGGCGCCCACGGGCCGGCATGACGATCACCATCACGGTGCAGATGGATCTATGGGCCGCGGCCAGGATCTTGACGCCGGTCATGCTGGCAGCCGGACTCGCAACAAGAATGTTGCGGGACAGTGGTCACATCTGACCCCCGATAGGGACCAGATGTGACCACCCGGGAGCGGGGCTCTCCACGCCTCCTACAGCAAGGAGCCTCGCTCCCCGGCAATGCTGGCACGTTTCTTGGCGAATGGAAGCGTCGTACCGACAAGCAGGAGGGCAATCCGTGGCACACGATCCGTTCGACGCGGCCGGGATGTACCGGGCCGTGCCGCAGATCGACAACCCCAGGGTCATGCGGCCGACGATGCGGTTGATCGGGCCGGACGAGGCGCGCGGCATCCTGTTGAAGGCCGATTCCGACCCGGACTTCCACCAGCGGCCGGTCAGCCAGCGCGACGTCCGCCGGTGGGAGCAGCTCATGCGGACGGACCGGTTCGTGTCGTTCCTGCCGAACGGGCCGCTGTGCTTCGACGATCGCGGGTTGCTGATCAACGGCAAGCACCGGTTGACCGGGCTGACCCGCCAGGAGCGGCCGCACGGGTTCGTCGTGTTCGACAACGTGCCGCGATGGATGTTCAAGTACTTCGACACGATGCGTCCTCGCAGCCTCAACGACGTGTTCGCCATCGGCGGCCGCATGACCGGCACGCAGACCGGCTCCACGATGCGGCTCGCGATGCGCTACGAGGAGTTCCTCTTCGGCAAGCGGTCGGCGCACGGCTGGCGCGACTGGAACGGTGTCCGCGACGAGCACGCCGACGTCGACGAGTTTCGGACGCGGCGGGAGGAGTTGACCGACTGGTATGGCGACGCGGCCAAGTCCTATCCCAAGTCGAAGATCGTCATCGCCGCGCAGATGGTGTTCCGCATGTACCAGCAGCTGGCCTGGCCGGAGAACGGCGACAAACTGCAGGAGTTCTGGACAGCGTTGGCCGGCGGTACAGCGCCCGCACCGGACGCGCCGGCGCTGGTGCTGCGCGACTGGGCGAGGGATCGGGGCGAGGCCAGGGAGCGGATCGCCGCCAAGCGCGAACTGCACTTGCTGCTGTTGTTCGAATATTTCGCCCAGCACGCACAGGGCCTGGGCATCGAGACCGATGGCGTGCGGTGGGGGTACGGACTGCCGATGGCGCTGCCGTTCCACCCGGACGGGCCGGAAGTGGCCCTCGAGAACGTCAAGCGGGAGCTGGAGCGGATGAACGACGAGGCCGAGTCGATCACTGGCGTGCCCGCCGCCTGAAGCCGGCGTCCCTCCGCGCGAACCGTGACGCGCGGGTCGAATGCAATCTTGTCCGCGGTCACGACGCGTGAGTATGTGTGCGCCTCCGGCGGAACACATCCCGCTGGCTTCGCGACGTGCGAGGTCCGTGGGGCAGAATGCAGGATCGTGACGACCTCCATTCAGCAGCGGATCGCCGAGGAGCTCGGCGTCAGGGAGCGGCAGGTGACCGCCGCGGTCGAGCTGCTCGACGGCGGCGCGACCGTGCCCTTCATCGCCCGGTATCGCAAAGAAGCGACCGAGATGCTCGACGACACCCAGCTGCGCACTCTGGAGGAGCGGCTGCGCTACCTGCGGGAGATGGAGGAGCGCCGCGCGGCGATCCTCGAGTCGATCCGCAGCCAGGGCAAGCTCGACGACGCCCTCCAGGCGCAGATCATGGCCGCGGACTCCAAGGCCCGGCTCGAGGACATCTACCTGCCCTTCAAGCCGAAGCGGCGCACCAAGGCGATGATCGCCCGCGAGGCAGGCCTTGAGCCGCTCGCCGACGGGCTGCTCGCCGACCCGAGCGTCGACCCGCTGGCCGCCGCCGCGGTCTTCGTCGACCCGGAGAAGGGTGTCGCCGACGCCGCCGCGGCCCTGGACGGGGCCCGGGCGATCCTGGTCGAGCGCTTCTCCGAGGACGCCGACCTCATCGGTGAGCTGCGCGAGAAGATGTGGTCGCAGGGCCGGCTCGTGTCGAGGATGCGGGACGGCAAGGAGTCCGACGGGGCGAAGTTCTCCGACTACTTCGACTTCAGCGAGCCGTTCACCAAGCTGCCGTCCCACCGGATCCTCGCGATGTTCCGCGGCGAGAAGGAGGAGATGCTGGACCTGGTGCTGGAGCCCACCCAGGACCCCGATCTCCCGTCGCTGTATGAGCCCACGATCGCCGCGAAGTTCGGCATCCGCGACGAGGGCCGCCCCGGGGACAAGTGGCTCAACGACACGGTCCGGTGGGCCTGGCGCACCCGGGTCCTCGTCCACCTCGGGATCGACCTGCGGATGCGGCTGTGGCAGGCGGCCGAGGAGGAGGCGGTGCGGGTCTTCGCCGCCAACCTGCGTGACCTGCTGCTCGCCGCGCCGGCCGGCACCCGCGCCACGATGGGCCTGGACCCGGGCTTCCGCACCGGCGTGAAGGTCGCCGTCGTCGACGCCACCGGCAAGGTCGTCGACACGCACACGATCTACCCGCACGTCCCGCAGAACAAGTGGAACGAGTCCCTGGCCGTGCTGGCCGCGCTGTGCCAGAAGCACGACGTCGAGCTGATCTCGATCGGCAACGGCACCGCCTCCCGCGAGACCGACAAGCTCGCCGCCGACCTGGTCAAGCAGTTCCCGGCGCTCAACGTGACCAAGGTGATGGTCTCCGAGGCGGGCGCGTCGGTGTACTCGGCCTCCGCGTTCGCCTCGCAGGAGCTGCCCGGCATGGACGTGTCGCTGCGCGGCGCCGTCTCCATCGCCCGCCGCCTGCAGGACCCCCTCGCTGAGCTGGTGAAGATCGACCCGAAGTCGATCGGCGTCGGGCAGTATCAGCACGACCTGTCCGAGTCGAAGCTGTCGCGCTCCCTCGACGCGGTGGTCGAGGACTGCGTCAACGGTGTCGGCGTCGACGTCAACACCGCTTCGGCTCCGCTGCTGACCCGGGTCTCGGGCATCGGCGGCAGCCTCGCCGACGCAATCGTCGCGCACCGCGACGCGCACGGGCCGTTCCGGTCGCGCAAGGCGCTCAAGGACGTGGCGCGGCTCGGCCCGAAGGCGTTCGAGCAGTGCGCGGGCTTCCTGCGCATCCCCGACGGCGACGACCCCCTCGACTCCTCCAGCGTGCACCCCGAGGCGTATCCGGTGGTCCGGCGCATCCTGTCGGCGACCGGCACCGACATGAAGACGCTGATCGGCAACGGCACGGCCCTCGCCAAGCTGAAGCCGGCCGACTTCGTCGACGACACGTTCGGCCTGCCGACCGTCACCGACATCCTCAAAGAGCTGGAGAAGCCGGGCCGCGACCCGCGCCCGGCGTTCAAAACGGCGACCTTCGCCGACGGCGTGGAGAAGATCTCCGACCTTTCGCCCGGGATGCTGCTCGAGGGCGTGGTCACGAACGTGGCTGCGTTCGGCGCGTTCGTCGACGTCGGCGTCCACCAGGACGGTCTGGTGCACGTGTCGGCGCTGTCGTACACGTTCGTGAAGGACCCGCGGGAGGTCGTCAAGCCCGGCGACATCGTGCGGGTCAAGGTCCTGGACATCGACATCCCGCGCAAGCGGATCTCGCTGACCCTGCGCCTGGACGACGAGGCCCAGCAGTCCGGCGCCCCGGAGGGCAGCGGCGGCGGCCGTCCCCGCACCACGGACGGCGGCGCCCCGCGCAGCGGGGGTGGCGGCGGTCAGCGCGGCCCCGGCGGTCGCGGCGGCGCCGGCGCCGGTGGCGGTGGTGGCGGTCAGGGCGGTGCTCAAGGCGGTGGCCAGCGCGGTCAGGGTGGCGGTGGCGCCGGTGGCGGCCAGCGCGGCGGCTCGGGCGGTGGCGGTGGCGGTCAGCGCGGCGGAACGGGCGCCGGCGGTGGCGGTGGTCAGCGCGGCGGCTCGGGCGGCAGCGGTCAAGGCGGCCGCGGCGGCGACTCCCGTGGTGGCGGCGGCCGGCAGCGTGACAGCGGCAGCCTGCAGAACAGCGCCCTCGCCGACGCGCTCCGTCGGGCGGGCCTGGACAAGGGCTTGGACGGCCTCAACAAGAACTGACGATTGCGCGCCCCGAAGGACGGGGATGGCCCCCTACGCCGCGTGCGAATCGCGCGGCGTGGGGGGCTCCTGCGTTTGCAGGCGCGGGTCCCGCTCTCACCTGCGCTCCGACAACCCTGCGCTCCGACGAACCTGCGCACCGACGCCCCGAAGGATCTGCGGTGCCTGGAGCCCGTTGCGAATTGACGGCTCGCAGGCCTAGGCGCGGCGGCGCATCCCGACACCTGCGATCGATCTGCACTTCGCACAACTCGCACAACCCGGTGGATTACTGGTCGCCGACAAACAGGGATCCACCAGCAAACAGGGATCCACCAGGTTGTGCGCCACCGCGACTCACGTGGCGGCGACTCGCGCGGCCGCTACTCGCGGGCCGGCGGCCGCTACTCGCCGGGCGGCGGGCGACGGTCGGCGGCGCAACAGCGGCAGCCTGCAGAACAGCGCTCTCGCCGACGCGCTGCGCCGGGCGGGCCTCGACAAGCGCGCCCTCGCGGACGCGTCGCGCCGGGCGGGCCTCGACGAGCGCTTGGACGGCCTGAACAAGAAAGAGCGGCCAGGTCGCCGTATCGCGGCGGCGCTACGTGGCGTTCGGTGGTGTCGACCGGCTATCTACACCGTACCCTGGCAGGAGAAATTGATCTCCAATGTCGTCACCAGGCCACTACTCAGCGCAGGCGCCAGATCGTGGTGCGCATCGTGCACTGATCTTCAAGTTTAACGCGGACCGGGACCTCGTACGTGGCGAGCGCCTCGAACAGCCGCGTCGGCAGGTAGCCGCGGCCGGGGTCGCCGACGAGGACCTCGGCGCCACTGCGGCGCAGGAAGCCCAACACCCGCTCCGCGACCGGGCCGCTGTAGAAGACGTCGCCGGCGACGATGACCTCGGCGGCGACCGGGACCGATGACGTCACGATGTCCACGCCGTTGGCCCGGGCGTTGCGGGCGCAGGCGGCCAGGGCGGCCGGGTCGGTGTCGACCGCGGTGACCGTGCAGGCGCCGGCGCGGGCGGCGGCGATCCCGACCAGGCCGGAGCCGGCGCCCAGGTCCATGACGCTGCGGCCGGCGACGTACAGCGGCTGGTCGAGCAGGAACCGGCCCAGGGCCATGCCGCCCGGCCACGCGAACGACCAGAACGGCGGCGGCGCGTCGCTGCGGTAGTTCCCGCCCGTGGCGTCGAACAGGCCCGCGTCCTCGTCGGCCAGGTCCAGGCTCAGCTCGGGCAGCAGGGGCAGCGTCATACCGCGGCCGGGAAACGGTGGATGTTCGACTCGACCCAGGTCCGCAGCTGCGCGAGCGGCGCGTTGGCGTCCCGGCCGAGCTGGGTCAGCTCGTATTCGACCCGCAGCGGCACCTCGGCGAAGACCTCCCGCGTGATCAGTCCGTGCTCCTCCAGCTTCCGCAGCGTGACCGTGAGGACCTTGGGGCTGATGCCCTGCAGTCTGGTCCGCAAACTGCCGAAGCGCTGCGGCCCGTCCTCCAGGGCGCCGAGGGCGAGGGCGCTCCACTTGTTGGCCAGCAGGTCCAGCATGTCGCGGCACGGGCAGCAGGCCGCGTAGACATCGTCGGGCACCGCCCAACAGTACCCAATGGAAACTCGCAACCCTTGCAGGTAACTAGGGCGTCCTGGGTAGCGTCGGCGGCATGGGAACGAACATGCCGGCCGTGATCAGCACGTCGCGCGGCCTCAAGGATGTTGAACTGCCCGTGCCCGCGCCCGGGCCGCGGGACCTGCTCGTGCAGGTGCGGGCCGTGTCGGTGAATCCGGTGGACTACAAGGTCCGGCGGGGCGGCGGGGACAAGGTGCTCGGCTGGGACGCCGCCGGGGTCGTCACCGCGGTGGGCAGCGAGGTGAGCCTGTTCGCGCCGGGTGACGAGGTGTACTACGCGGGCAGCATCGACCGCCCGGGCAGCAACTCGCGGCTGCACCTGGTCGACGAGCGGATCGTGGGTCGCAAGCCGCGGTCGCTGGGCTTCGCCGCCGCGGCCGCGCTGCCGTTGACCACGATCACGGCCTGGGAGACGTTGTTCGACCGGTTCGGGCTGGAGGCGGGCGCCGCGGGCACGCTGCTGGTGCTCGGCGCCGCTGGCGGGGTCGGCTCGATGGTGATCCAGCTGGCGAGGGCGCTGACGGGGTTGACCGTGATCGGCACCGCGTCACGTGACGAGTCTCGCAAGTGGGTGCTGGATCTCGGCGCGCATGACGTCGTGGACCATCACGACCTCCCCGAAGGGGTCGACTACATCTTCTCGCCGAGCACGGCGGGGCGTATCGAGCGGTTCGCGGAGATCCTCCGGCCCGGCGGCGCGATCACCGCGATCGACGAACCCGAAGGGCTGGACCTGTTGCCGCTCAAGGCGAAGAGCATCAGCTTCCACTGGGAGCTGATGTTCACCCGGCCGCTGTTCCAGACCCCGGACATGATCGCCCAGCATGACCTGCTCAACCGGGTCGCGGACCTCGTCGACGCCGGCACGGTCCGCTCGACGCTCACCACCCGGCTGTCGCCGATCACCGCCGCAACGCTCACGCGAGCCCACGAAATGGTGGAAGACGGACATATGGTCGGCAAGGTGGTGGTCGCGGAGCCGCTAGAGTAATTCCTCGAAGTCTCCCCATCCCCCGTGGGAAGGACCGTCGTGGACTGGCCTCCGTACCTTGAGTTCAGCGTGCCCATCACGCTGGCCGTCTGGGCTGCCGCGGTGACGGTGAGCCTGTGGCGCTCCCGCCCCCGCCTGCCCGAGCCCGGGCCGACCCGCACCGACCTGCCGGGGCAGGAGCCGCCGGCGGTGGTCAGCCTGATGGTCAACCGGTGGCGTTCCGACGAGGACGCGATCGACAGCACCCTGCTGGACCTGGCCGCGCGGGGCTTCCTGGAGCTGCGGGAGACCGGCGAGGAGCCGGTGCAGACGACGGCCCGCCTGCGCAAGGGTGACGGGCGCAGGCTGACGCCATATGAGCAGCAGATCCTGGACCGGGTGCACCGCCTGTCGGTCAACGGGGAGACCTCGCTGGCCAGCCTGGCCTTTGACAGCTGGACCGAGGCGCGCAGGTGGCGGCGGACCTTCTACCGGGCCGTGGTGGAGGAGGCGCGCACGCGTGGGCTCTGCCGGCCGCGCCTGTCCTCGACGACGCGACGCGCCCTGCTGCTCGGCGCGATCGTGCCGGCGGTGCTGATGTTCGTGACGTGGTGGTGGGTGGACGACCAGCTCAGCGCCAAGATCCCCGACCAGGTGGCCGGCGCGATCATCGGCCTCGGCGCGATCTACCTGGCGCAATACTTCGTGGTCGACTTCGGCTGGGCCGACCAGACCACCCCTGAAGGCGTGGCCGCGACGGAGAGCTGGCTGGCGCTGCGCGAGCACCTGACGACGCTCGAGGGCGTGGCTGATCTCGCCCCGGCCGACGTCGCGTCGTGGGGTCGGGAAATGGCATACGCCTCGGCGTTGGGCGTGCTGTCGGCGGACGAGGCACTGGTCCGTCTCACGCCCGGGGCACGCTCCCGCTAGCTCGCGTTGCCGCGCAGGAGCATGGTCAGGAACTCGGCGTTGGACTGGGTCTTCGCCAGCCGGTCCAACAGCTGCTCGGTCGCCGACTGGTTGCTGGCCGACAGCGCCTTGCGGAGGCGGGAGACGGCGAGCAGCTCGTCGGGGTGCAGGATGACGTCGTCGCGGCGGGTGCTGGAGGCGTCGATGTCGATCGCCGGGAAGACGCGCCGGTCGGCGAGCTTGCGGTCGAGCTTGAGCTCGGCGTTGCCGGTGCCCTTGAACTCCTCGAAGATGACCGTGTCACCGGTCGAGCCGGTCTCCACGAGCGCCGAGGCGATGATGGTGAGCGAGCCGCCGTTCTCAATGTTGCGCGCCGCGCCGAGCAGGCGCTTCGGCGGGTAGAGCGCGTTGGCGTCGATGCCGCCGGTCAGGATGCGGCCGGAGGCGGGTGCGGAGTTGTTGTAGGCCCGGCCGAGCCGGGTGATCGAGTCGAGCAGCAGGACCACGTCGTGGCCCAGCTCGACGAGCCGCTTGGCGCGCTCGATGGCGAGCTCCGCGATGCCGGTGTGCTCCGACGGCGGCCGGTCGAACGTCGAGGCGATGACCTCACCCTGGATGGACCGCTGCATGTCGGTGACCTCTTCGGGCCGCTCGTCGATCAGCAGGACCATGATGTGGACCTCGGGGTTGTTCTGCGCGATCGCGTTGGCGATCGACTGGATCACCATCGTCTTGCCGGCCTTCGGCGGCGACACGATGAGCGCGCGCTGGCCCTTGCCGATCGGCATGACCAGGTCGATGAGCCGGTTGGTGAGCTGCCGCGGTCCGGTCTCCAGGCGCAGCCGCTCCTGTGGGAACAGCGCGGTGAGCTTGCTGAACTCCGGCCGGGTGCGGGCCCACTCGGGGTCGTTGCCGTGCACGGTGTCCAGCCGGGTCAGGGTTGAACCGTTGGCACTGCCGGTGATCGCGTCGCCGTGCCGCAGCCCGTATCGCCGGACCATGGCGGCGGGGATCGCGACGTCGTCCGGGCCTGGGCTGTAGCTG
Source organism: Dactylosporangium sp. NPDC049525 (assembly GCF_040676755.1). Lineage (NCBI taxonomy): Bacteria > Bacillati > Actinomycetota > Actinomycetes > Micromonosporales > Micromonosporaceae > Dactylosporangium > Dactylosporangium sp. NPDC049525. The sequence goes on from NZ_JBFAPO010000001.1 coordinate 58,201, forward strand.
TCGACCCGGAGAATCATCTTGTCGCGGAAGACGTCGGCGATGCCGGAGACGTCCCGGGCCTCGCCCGACTCTGGGGGCTGAGGCTGGTTGGCGGGACGGCTGTGGTCCCTGTTGCGCTGCGGAGATCTGGTGCGGCGAGGCTTCGCCGGATGATTCTGCTTGGCGTTTCGATCCAACACTTCGGTTGGGGCCATGGGCGTCCTCCTCGGGACTGGCGTGTGAGATGGCTTGTGTCCCTGAGGACACTGGCCGAAACGCGTGTGACTTTGGCTTCCTGCGAGAGGGCGTGACACGCGTTTGAGAAAGGTGGTCCCCGGGCGACAGACTGCCGACTTCCGCGGGACTGGCTTGACCGTAGCTCGTCCAGCCGTCCAGGGCAAGTATCTGTCCGTAGTCGACACGCTACCTTCCGGCAACCACACGGCGGACCAAGCCGCACCATCCCGAAGGAACTCTGATTGGTGTCAGGAAGCACACCAACCCGGGGGTTGACATGAACAGCACGTTCGACACGGTCCGCGCCGAGGCACTCTTCGCCTCCGCCCTGCAGGCCTCGCAGGCGCCGTCGGCGGTGCAGGTCCGCGCCGCGGTCACCGCCACGCTGCGCCGCTTCGGCATCAAGGGCTGCGCCGGCCGGGTCGCCGGCGAGTTCGGCGAATACCCGGAGACGGCCGCGGCCCGCATGAACTGGGCGCTCGGCATGATCAACGCCGCCTACCAGGAGCTCGCCAGCCGCGAGTTCGCATACGCGGGCTGACCTGCAAAGCGTTTCCGATCTCCGGTACGCGGTAAGACAGCAGGTGTGGACCTGCGCCTGACCGTCGACCTGCCGCGCGATCTCGATCGCATGAACACTCTCCGGCACGTCTTGGACGGCGCACTCGCCGGCCTCGGCGTCGACGAGCAGAAACGCACCGACATCGGCCTGATCGTCTCGGAGACGTGGGCCAACGTGATCACCCACATACGGGTGGGCGTCGCCTTCCAGGTCCGCGCTACCGTCGATGAGAAGGCGTGCGTGATCGAAGTCACGTCGCCGCCGGACTTCCCTGACGCGCTTCTTCCCTCGGAACCGTCCCTCCAGGTCGTCTCGACCCTTGCCGACACGATCGACGTCGGTGGCGACGGCCTCCTGCTGAGGGTGGTGAAGCACCTGTGACCGCATTCGCCGCGATGGCCTCCCCCTCCGCCGACGGCACGGTCACCGTGACCGCGACCGGCGAGCTCGACATGACGAGCGCCCCCACCCTCATCGAGTCGCTGCGCGACGCCATCCGTGCGTACGCGCCCTCACGGGTCGATCTCGACCTCTCCGGCGTGCCCTTCATGGACTCGACCGGCATCCAGGTGCTCGTCGCCGCACAGGCCGACGTGGCCGGCGACCTGCGCATCACCGGCACCAGCCCGGCCGTGCACCGGCTGCTGCAACTCACCGGCCTGCTCGAAACGTTCGGGCTAACCGTTTAGCAACCAAACAGTCATCACCTCGGCACCCGGCCAGGAGTTAGCTAGACCTCAGCAGGGAGCAGCGAGCAGGAGGTCACACCATGGAGTCAACATTCGAGGCGGTCCGCGCCGAAGCACTCTTCGCCTCCACGTTGCAGATGTCGCAAGGCGCGGCGGACGCCGACGTGCGCGCCGCGGTGACCACCACCCTGCGGAGGATGGGCGTGCAGGGCTGCGTCGCGAGGGTCGCCACCGAGTTCGGCGATCACCCGGAGACCGCGTCGACCCGGATGAACTGGGCGCTGCGGATGATCCGGCACGCCTACGCCCAGTCGTGCACGCCCGAGGTCTTCGCCCGCCCGGCCGCACTGGCCTGACCCCTGCTCCGCCAGCCGACCACCCGCGGCGCCGCCCGCCTGACGCTCTGCCGGCCTCCCTGACGCGAGAACCGCAAAGCCCCCGCCGGAAACTCCGGACGGGGGCTTGCATACTCCTTCGGCCGTGAAGCGGGTCTCGGCCTACGACTAAGGGTGTGTCAGACCGGACGGATGTTGTCGGCCTGAGGCCCCTTCTGGCCCTGAGTGATCTCGAACTCGACCTTCTGACCCTCGGTCAGCTCGCGGTAGCCGGTGGCCTGGATCGCCGAGTAGTGCGCGAACACATCGGGACCACCGTTGTCCTGCGAGATGAAGCCGTAGCCCTTCTCCGAGTTGAACCACTTCACCGTGCCTGATGCCACGTGTAACTCCTTAGCGACGACACCCCGATCCGCACCTCACGGATCAATGTTGAATCAGGTGCACGCCACGGGTGAGACGGTAGCCTGCGCGCTGCGAAAACGCAGCCCCGGTATCGGCATACGGACCCGATCGACTACCGAATCGAAATGCACAACCATTCCTTGCGCATACCCAGCGTATCGAGGCGCAACACAGTCAGTGATAGAGCGCGGTGCTTCAACCTCGTGGGAGCGCTCATCTCGCATTTGGCGCATCGCTCTAGTACAGTCGGCCTCGGTCACCTCGTCCGAACGGACGATTTCGGGCTTCCGTCCAGCAGCGGCGGACCGGCCCTCCGGTTGACCTCGCAGGTCTTGCACCGGCACTCAAACAACGGGTGTCGAGAGCGATTCCCGACCGGCGCCAGCTTCAGTGCGCGCAGCGCCCGCCTGGCACGGTGACGTAACCCCTTCCGCACGGCTCTCCAACCCGTGCCGTCACCGCCGTTCCGGTCAACGCACCAGAAGGGTCATTCCCAATGACGATCTCTGTCTCCGCCTCCGCTCCGGCCTCCGCCGACATCACCCGCGCCATCGCCAGGAGCCACGAGACCCCGACCGAGAACAGCAGCACCAGGGCCAACGACGCGCAGGCCAAGGCCCTGTTGTCCCTGCTCGGCGACCTGCCCGCGGGCGCCGACCGGGACCGCGTCCGGGGGCGGCTCATCGAGCTGTACATCCCCCTCGCCGAGTACCTCGCCCGGCGCTTCCGCAACCGCGGTGAGCAGTTCGACGACCTCGTCCAGGTCGCCAACCTCGGCCTCATCAAGTCCGTCGACGGCTATGACCCGACCCGCGGCGCCGCGTTCACCAGCTACGCCATCCCGATGATCGTCGGCGAGCTCAAGCGGCACTTCCGCGACAAGGGCTGGGACGTCCGCGTGCCCCGCCGCCTGCAGGAACTCCGCCTGGAGATCTCGAAGGTCTCCGGCGACCTCGCCCAGGACCTCGGCCGCTCCCCGACTGTCGCCGACCTCGCCACCCGCCTCGGTGTCAGCGAGGAAGAGATCATCGAGGGTCTCGACTGCGGCCAGGCATACCGGGCCCTCTCGCTGGACGCTCCCGCCGGCGACAGCGCCGAGCCGGGCGCGACCGGCCTGGGTGACCTGCTCGGCGGCGAGGACCCCGACATGGCCAACGTCGAGAACCGCGAGTCGCTGCGCCCGATCCTGGCCAAGCTGCCCGAGCGCGAGCAGAAGATCATCGCGATGCGCTTCCACGGCAACCTGACCCAGTCGCAGATCGCCGCACAGCTCGGCATCTCCCAGATGCACGTGTCCCGGCTCCTCGCGGGTGCATTGCGCACCCTGCGGGAGGAGCTCATCACCATCGTCGAGTAGTCCCCGCCGTACGCATTGCCGACAGCCCGAAGGAATGGCGAGCCGCCCCTTCGGGCTGTCGCGCATCCCGCCACTCGCAACGGCAGCGGCACAGACGGTGGTCAATGCACCATGTGCCCGATTCGCCGGATCAACGTCGTGTGTCCGGACTCGCGCAACTCACGCAACGCAGTGTCGGGACTCGCGCGACTCACGCAACGCAATGTCCGGACTCGCGCGGCTCACGCAACGCAGCGGATTACCGGTCGCCGGGCAACAAAGACCCACCGGGTTGTGAGAGAGCCGAGACCCGCGGCCGCCAAAGTTGCGCCGCACGCTTTCAGCGGCAGGGCGACGGGTCAGCTGCTGGAGCTGACGATGCTCGGGTTGGAGGCGACGAACGCCGGCACCGTCTTCGTCCGCACCGCGCTCAACAGGTCCAGGGTGGTCTGGTCGAGCGCCTCGGCGCCGGGGTTCTCCGGGGACGCGTGGAAGCCGCCGTCGTTGGTCTTGAGCGTCAGCATGCGGTCGCCGTCGATGCCGCGCATCGCGAAGATCCAGTCGTCCAGCCCGATCTTGCCGGTGTCGATGGTCATGGCGCGGCCGATCACCTCGAGGACCTTGTTGAGGGTGCCGGGGTTGCCGATGACCTCCTTGCTGGCGATCTTCTTCAGCAGGGCCTTGATGAACTGCTGCTGGTGCCGCTGGCGGTCGTAGTCGCTCTTGGGCAGGGTCTCGCGCTGGCGGACGAAGTCCAGCGCCTCCCAGGCGGCCAGGTGCTGCTGGCCCACCTCATACACCTTGGGGGTGACGCCCTTGATCGGGATCAGGATGGTGCCGCCGTTGGGATCGTCCCGCTGCTCGAAGGGGACCTTCGTGTTGCCCTTGGCGTCGTGGCCGATGTGGACCGAGACGGTGCGCTGGTCGACATACATGTCGACGCCACCGAGGACCCGCACGACGTCCTGGAAGCCGACGAAGTCGACGATCGCGGCCGCGTCGAAGGTGATGCCCCAGTTCTGCTTGATGGTGGCGGCGAGCAGCGTGGTGCCGTGCTTACGCTGGTCCTTGCCGGTGAGGCCGTAGCCACCCTCGGCGAACGCGCCGTTGATCTTGCCCTTGCCGCCGCCATAGGTGCGCTTGCCGTTGTTGTACTTCGGGATGCCGACCCAGGTGTCGCGCGGGATCGAGATCAGGAAGGCCATGTCGTGGCTGGCCGGGATGTGCAGGATCAGGATGGAGTCGGAGCGGATCGCCTCGGTGGGGTCCTGGTTGGGCCGCGGGTCGATGCCGATCAGCAGGATGTTCTTCGCGCCGTTGACCGAGGCGTGCTGGCCGCCGTCGGCCGGGAGCAGGTCTTCCTTGTTGACGCTGCGGGTCGCGTAGCCGAAGACGACGTCCTTCAGCACGAATGTCGTGCCGGCACTGATCATCAGGAGCGCACCCGCGATCACAAGGATCCGGGCCCACAGTGGATCCCGCCGGCCGCGACCCTTTCGTCGCGCCACGCCCTTCGCCAACTCCCCGCCACTCCCCGTATTCGGCAATCACCTTCCGTCATGAAGGCCGGCCCCGGAAGCCTTCTGCACCGTACCTGGACAACGCGATATCGTCACGTCCCGGCGGCGACGTTGCATCGCCGGTGGCCCCGATGAATACGGAGCGTGTTGGTGATCCGGAAAACGGCGGTGGCACTCGCCCTGGCCTGGCTGGTCCCGTTGGCGACCCATCCGCTGCGGTTGGACTTCGTCCTGCCGCTGCTGGTCCTCGCGGGCACCGTGGCCATCCAGCGGGGCGCAGTCTCGCTGGTCGACCGGGTTGTCGTGGCGGCCGCCCAGCTGTTCGGCGCGGCCTGCGTCTTCGGGCTCGCGATCACGCTGTGGCCCGGCCACCTGCACCCGACGCTCATCGCCGGCACCGCGTTCACGGTGCTGGTCCTGGTCGCCACCGCCACCAAGCGCATGCCCGAAATGCCGAAGATGCGCAAAGACGCACTTCTTGCGCTCGCCGTCGGTGGCGTGTCGGTGGTGGCCCTCGTGCCGTACGCCGTCCGCGACCTCGGCGGCCGGCTCGGCCTCCCCCTGGCCGGCGAGGACATCGCCCGGCACTACCTGCTGTTCGACGTCATCGGCCGGACCGGCGGCTACCTGTTCATGCGGCCGGAGTCGCTGCGCCCGTTTGTGCCGGACGCCGAACTCACCGGCATCGCCAACTATCCCCAGGGCCTGCACTTCAGCTACGCGGTGCTGGACCGGTTCGTGCGCTCGTCGGGGCACAACGCCGCTCCCGCGACCGCCGTCGACGTGATGGTGTGGCTGCTCGTCGGCACCTACCTGCTGCTCGCGCTCGCGATCCTGTGGGCGGCCCGCCGTATCGCCGGGCCGGGCGCCACCACCACCCGCCTGCTGCCGGTGCTCGGGCTGGTCGGCGCCTGGCTGGTCCTCGGCGACCCGGTGACCGTGCTGTCCCGCGGCTACCCCAACGAGCTCGCCGGCCTCGCCTGCGCCGCGGTCCTGACCGCGCTGGTGGCCCGCCCGCTGACCCGCCTCGGCGAGCAGACGGCGACGGTCGCGCTGCTGCTGGTCGGCGTCTCGTTCACCTACGCGCTGTTCCTGCCCTACGCCGGGATCGTCGCCGCGCTGTGGGCCGTCCGGGCCCGGCTGTGGCGGCGCTGGTGGGCGTGGGTCTGCGCGGTGGCCGTCGGCGCCCTCGCCGCGATCGGCCCGCTGACCGCCGCGCAGGCCTCCAGCGGCGGCCAGCTGCTGCTCAACGGCACCGCCAGGGTCGTGGACCGGCCCGCGACCGCACTGCTCGTGGCCCTCGCTGCGGCGGGGGTACTGCTGAGCAACGGCCGACGGGCGCCGCGGCTGCGAGCAGCCGGGTTCGCCCTCGCGACGGCCGGCGTCATGGCAGTGGGTCTCGGGGCCTACCAGATCGCCACCCTCGGCCGGCCCGTCTACTACTTCGACAAGCTGCTGCACCTGCTGATCGTGGTCGCGCTGTGCACGCTGGGCGGGCTGGCCAGGTTCCAGTTGCGCCGGACCGCCGTCGTGGCGGTGCCGGTGGCGCTGTTCATGCTGGTCGCCGGCGGCGAGTGGCACACGACGCCGGTCGCGCCCGGGGTGAAGCTCGCGCTCGGCAAGGACCGTGGCTCCCCGGAGGCGGCCCGTGACGCGCTGCTGATCGCCAGGATGTTCCCCGACGGCGGCGGCGCGGTGAACGTCGACCTCATGGGCAGCCCGTGGCGCAACTGGTCGGCGACGCTGGGTGCCGCCGCCCTGCAGGGCCAGTACCGGCAGTTCCCCGGCTGGTCCGGCCTGCTGTACCCGGGCGGCAAGGGCGGCACCATGGCCGACCTGGATCGTTTGGTGGCAAACAGTCCGGTGACCGTGCGCTTCTTCCTGCACGACCCGGCGGCCAGCCTGCTCGTTGTGGATACGGATCACCCGAGCCGCCCCGGAGTGCAGCCCGGCCAGCCGCTGCCGGTAGCCTTCGGTGATCCGGCTGCACCGTCGAACATCGAAGCCGCGCGCCTGCTCGCTGCGAAGTATCCGACAAAAGTGCAGCTCGTGTACGCTACGCCAGCGAACCCTTAAGGATCGCCGAGACGGATTGGTCATCGTGCAAACACCCGTGGTGAGCGTCGTCATCCCGACGCGCAACCGGCCCGAGCTCGTGGTGCGGGCCGTGCGTAGTGCACTGGCTTCGACGCTGCAGGAGATCGAGGTCGTCGTCATCATTGACGGCCCCGACGCCGCGACGGTTGCAGCCCTCGGGGAGATCGGCGACGAGCGGGTCCGCTGGATCGAGCGCGAGACGTCCGGCGGCGCGCCGGCCGCGCGCAACCACGGGGTCGACGCCGCCGCCGCCGAGTGGGTCGCGTTTCTCGACGACGACGACGAGTGGCTGCCGGTGAAGCTGGAGACCCAGCTGGCCCGGGCCAAGGCGTCCGGGGTGCCGCTGCCGATCGTGGGCAGCCGCCTCTACATGCGCACCCCGCGGGCCGAGCTGATCATGCCGCGCCGGGTGCCGGCGCCCGGCGAGCCGATCAGCGAATACCTGGCCGTGCGGCACGGGCTGTTCCACGGCGACGGGTTCATCCAGACCTCCACGATCATGGCGCCGACGGCGCTGCTACGGAAGGTGCCCTTCGCCGACGGCCTGCGCCGCCTGCAGGAGCTCGACTGGACGCTGCGCAGCCTCCAGGAGGAGGGCGTCGACCTGATCTACGCCGAGGAGCCCCTGGTCATCTGGTATGCCGACGAGAACCGGCCCCGGATCAGCTTCGACGCGCCGTGGAAGCAGTCGCTGGACTGGCTGCGCGAGACCCGCCCGCGGGTGACGCCGCGCGCTTACGCCGCGCTCGCGATGAGCGTCGTGGGCTCGATGGCTGCCGCGAGCCGCAGCCCGAGGGTCTTCTTCGACCTGCTCGGCGAGGCCCGCCGGCACGGCAAGCCCAGCGTGACGGACTATGTGACGTTCCTGCAGGTGTGGCTGGTCCCGGCGGGTCCCCGGCGGGTGGTGCGCGACTTCTTCCTGAGCCGCAGGCGCAAGGGCAAGAAGCAGCTGCAGGCCAGCGCCCGGTGACCCGGCGCACCGCGACCACCGCGGGCGTGGTCGCCGCGGTGATCCTGGCGGTCCTCGCGGCCGTCCTGGAGCACGGCCGGACCGGCAGCCTCAGCGAGTCGGCGGAGGCGTTCGCGGGTGCGCTCATCGCGCTCGGCGTCGTCGGGCTGGCGGTGAGCCTGCGCGGCAGCACGCTGCAGGGTGCGGTCCTCGGCGGGCTGTTCACCCTCGCCGGCATCCTCACCTGGACCTCGACCCAGCGCCCGATCGTCATCTGGGCGGTGCTGGGCGTCGAGGTCGTCGTCTTCGCCGTGTGGGGGCGGCCGTGGCTGCGCAACCTGCGGGAGCTGCCGGCGCTCGGCGGCGCCTGGCTCGGCCTGTCCTACTGGGTGTTCGGCGTGCTCGGCGCGCTGTTCGTGCTGCGCTCCGGCCATCTCACCGTGGCCGCGCAGCGCCTGGCCTACCTCGGCGTGTTCACCCTCGCGGTCCTGGCCGTGGTCGCGGTCACCAGTAAGGACCGGCGCAGGGATCTCAGCATCGGCATGGCCGCGGCGATCCTGGTCGGCATCGGCGCGCTGCTGTACTTCGGCGCCGGCAGCCTCTTCGACGAGCTCCACGCGATCCCCGACAGCGCGTCAGCGCGGGTGATGCGCAACCGGTTCTGGGGCGGGACGGGTGTGTTCTACCACCCCAACTCCCTCGCCGGCCTGGTCGTCATCGCCTCGGTGCGGGTCGGGTTCGACCGAGCGTTCGCCGCCTGGCAGCGCCTCGGCGTCGCCGTGATCGCCGCGCTGGTCATCTCGATCAGCGACTCGCGGACCGGGTTCGTGTTCGCGGCCGCCGCCGCCTGCGCCCACGCCGTCGTGGTTTTCCTGCGCCGCCGCGGCGAAGACGAGGAGCGCGGCCGGGCCCGCTGGGTCGCGGTCGCGATGCCGTTCGTGGTCCTCGCGGCGATCTTCACCATCGGCGGCGGCAGCACCTTCCTGTTCCGCGACCGGTTCACCGACGGTGGCTCCGACGTCACCAGCGGCCGCACCGACACGTGGCGGCAGGTGTGGGTCGACTGGGAGCACGCCGGCTGGGCGGAGAAGACGTTCGGCGACGCGCGCACCTCACGCGCCGTCGTGCACCGCGACAACGACGGCGCCCCCAAGGAGGGCCCGCGCCGCGACCTCAACACCGACAACGCCGCGGTCGGCGCGTTCCGCCGCGGTGGTGTGCTCGGCGCGATCGGCTTCCTGATCGGTGTCGCACTGCTGCTGTGGCACGCGCTGCGCGGCCTCTGGTACGCCGTGATCCTCCGCCGCCCGCACGTGGCGCAGCCGGCGCTGTGGTTCACGGTCGGCGCCGCCGCGGCGGTCCCGACGATCATGACCGAGGACTGGGTGATCGGCGGCACCAACGGCGCGATCTGGCTGGTGCTGCTGGCCGGTGAGGTCCGCTCCCGGCAGCGCGCCGAGCCCTCGGCGGTCGTCCCCGGCCAGAGCCCTGCCACGGAGCCGGCCACGGGCCGCCAGGACGCCACCGCATAGACGCCGCGCCACCGCACAGAGGCCGTCAGGGTCGCGGCGCCAGCGCGTAGGCCACGTCATTGCGGCGGTGCACGGTCCACGTCGGCAGCAGGTAGAACTCGCAGTCGTGCGGCGGCTTCACGCACAGCACCGCGTCCAGTTCGGCGGTGCCCGGCGGGGTCAGACCCGGCTGCAGCGACTGCAGCGAGTCGATCCGCGTGCCGGGCAGCAGGATCCACCAGGGGTACTCCCACGTGTTGTACCCCTGCACGAGCCCGACCCGCCGCGCCCCTGACGCCCGGACCTCGGCCGCCGCCCACTCGTAGTCGCGTTGCCAGCCGGGCTCACGGATGAACCGCTGGTCGAGCTGCGAGGTCGTGAAGACCGAGCCGTGCCCGACGAGGCGGCGGGGCCAGCCGTAGGCGACCGCGAACCCGCCGACGGCGACCCCGGCCGCGAGCGCGCCGGTGGTGGCCCAGGTGGCGAACCGCCGGCCGGTGAGCCCCGCGATCCACAGCCCCGCGAGCGGCGCGCCCAGCACGAGCAGGAAGACGATGAGCCGGTTGCCCCACGGCTGCCACTTCACGGTGACGACGTACGCGAGGACCGCCAGCCAGAACACGGCGGCGTAGAGCCTGGTGTCCTTGCGGAACAGCAGCAGCAGCGCGCCGATCAGGATCAGTACGCCCTGCGCGGGCAGCGACACCCGGTCCTCGTCCGGCGGCCACGACCGGTAGGGGAACTCCTCGTTCCAGTACGTGATGTCCCGCCCCTGCGGGTCCACGCCGAGGACGCCGGCCAGGCCGATGATGCCGGCGGCAACCGCGTCGTTCACCGGCCCGACCGGCGTCTGCAGCGCCGTCTCCGCGACGCGCAGCGCGTTGATCAGCACCGCCGCCGGGTCGTGCCGTTGCATGGAGATCGATTCGCGCAGGTGCGCCGGTCCGAGCGGGTTTTCGTAGGTGTCCTGGACCCGCAGCAGGTTGGGCCCGGCGAGCAGCAGCATCAGCGCGCCGACCGCGACCGCCGCCGCCACGCCGCGCCACCGGGCCAGCCGCAACTGCGCAACGGCCCAGACCGCGAGCAGCAGACCGGCGGCGAGCAGCCCGGTCGCCTTCGTCAGCAGCGTCAGCCCGGCGGCGGTGCCGATCAGCAGGGTGTCGAAGCGCCCGGAAAGGGCGCGCAGTCCGTCGAGGGCGAAGGTCGCGACGCAGGCGACCCACAGCGCGACGACGAGGTCGGTCTGGGTGCTGGTCGCCTGGAGCACCACCATCGGGGTGGTGCCGACGACGAGCGCGGTGACCAGCTGCGCCCTGGTGCCGCCGCCGAGCTGCCCGGCGATGCGGGACGCGGCGAGGACCGCGCCGACGCCGGCGGCGAGCTGGACCAGGTTGTAGGCGCCGTCGCCGCCGGTGAGCAGCCGCAGGTGCAGCAGCAGGAACTCCGCGCCCGGCGCCATCGCCAGCTGCCGGTCGATGACGGTCGGGTAGAAGCTGACGTCGCCCTGCTGGACCCAGTGCTCGATCTTCGGCAGGTGGTAGGTCTGGGAGTCGAAGTTGTTGGGCGGCGCGATGAGGGCGACGGCGAGGTCGAGCAGGAAGAGCCCGGCGAGCGCGCCGACCATCAGCCGCTCGACGGTGGCCAGCGCGGTCCACCGGGCCCGCAGGTCGAAGCGTGGACGGCGGGACGAGCGGATCGCGAACCCGCCGGTGATCAGCAGCGCGAGCACCCAGCCGGTGATGACCACGGGCCGGTCCAGCGCGTGCGCCGCCGACAGCGCCTCGACGCCGAGCGATGCGGCGCCGGCGACGAGGACCGCGGCCCGCAGCAGCGCGAGCCGGACCCCGCCGTCGCGGGGCAGGCACAGGCCCACGACGGCCAGAAACGTGAGCAGCGGCACCACGATCACCGGGCCAAGCTACCCGACGGACGTGACGCCGCCTCACATTGACGGATTACAGTCGTTCGACGGCCTCGCCGTGGCAGCGGGCCCGGGTGTCGAAGATGTACGTGGCGTGCCGCTCGACCATGTCGTAGTCGAAGTCGTCATGGTCGGTGAGCAGGACGACGGCGTCGGCGGCGGACAGTTCGGCCGGGGTCAGATCGACGACGGTCACCCCGCTGACGTTGCCGGTGTCGCGCTGTGAGGCGTGCGGCTCGACGGCGTGCACCTCGGCGCCCTGGGTGACGAGGATCTCGGCGACGGCGCGGGCCGGCGACTCGCGCAGGTCGCCGACGTTGCTCTTGTAGGCCAGGCCCAGCAGCAGGATCCGGCTGCCGTTGACCGGCTTGAACCGGGTGTTGAGCCCGGCGGCGAGGCGCTGCACGACGTAGCGGGGCATGCCCTCGTTGACGTCGTTGGCCAGCTCGATGAACCGGAAGCGCTGCCCGACCTCGCGCTTGACCTGCCACGAGAGGTAGGACGGGTCGATCGGCAGGCAGTGCCCGCCGACGCCGGGCCCGGGGTCGAATGCCATGAACCCGAACGGTTTGGTCGCGGCGGCGCCGATCGCCTCCCGCACGTCGACGCCGAGCTGGTTGGCGACGATGGCGAGCTCGTTGACCAGGGCGATGTTGATGTGCCGGAACGTGTTCTCGAAGAGCTTCGTCAGCTCCGCGGTGCGGGGCGCGGAGACCGGCACCAGGCGCTCGACGAAGCGCTGGTAGAAGCGCATCGTGGCGGCCAGGGATGCCTCGTCGATGCCGGACACGAGCTTCGGCGTGTTGTCCAGGTGCCAGGTGGGGTTGCCCGGGTCGATGCGTTCCGGGCTGTAGCCGAGGTAGAACTCGTCCGGAGCGCTGAGCCCGGACGCGTGCTCCAGCAATGGCCGCAGGACCGTCTCGGTGGTGCCCGGGTAGGTGGTGGACTCGAGGATGACCGTGCACCCGGCCCGCAGGTGCGGGGCGATCTGCAGCGCGGCCTGCTCGATGTGGCTGATGTCGGGCACGCCGTCGGTGAGCGGGGTCGGCACGGTGATCGCGCACGTGTCGAAGCCGGCGGCGTCGGCGTAGTCCTCGGTCGGGTGATACCGGCCGGTTTCCAGCGCCCAGGCGAGTTTGTCGTCCGGGACGTCCTCGACGAAGGAGATGCCGGCGCCCAGGGACTTGACCCGGTCGGTGTCGACGTCGAGCCCGATCACGTCGTCGCCCGCTTCGACCGCCCGGATGGCGAGCGGCAGGCCGACGTAGCCCTGCCCGATGATGACTGTTTTGCCCATGATCATCCTAAGGGTGGGAACACTCGACCCGCCGGCCGTGGTGAAGGCCGACGGGTCGAACGCATCTGGAGAAAGGTGGACGGCGGTGCGAGCTAGGAGACGCGGCGGCGGCGCAGGATGAAGCCGCTGCCGATCAGCGCGGTGAGGCCGAGCAGGCCGGCGACCACGTCGGCGCCGTGCGCGCCGTTCGCCGGGGTCCCGGCGGCCAGGTCACCGGCGGCCGAGGCGTCCGCGGCACTCAGGCTGGTCTCGTCGGCGGACAGCTTGAACGGGCTCCAGCCGCCGAAGAACGGGCCGTAGAAGCCGGCCGGCCGGTCGCCGCCGTCCCAGTGGTCGTCGTGGCCACGGTCGTCGCGCACGCCGTTGCCCAGCGGCGTACCGGCGAAGAAGTCGTCGCCACCGAAGCTGTAGGAGCCGCGCCAGGCGAGCACCCGCACGGTCACGGTGGCCGACTGTCCCGACTTCTTGCCGGTGACCTTGATGGTGGCGTAGCCGGGCGAGGTGAGCCGGACCTTGGCGTGGAACTTGCCGTCGTCGTCAGCGCGGCGGTCGCCGCTCACCGAGGCCGGGAACGGGCTGTCGAAGCCGCCGGATTGCCGGGTGATGCGGTACTTGACGCGGATCGAGATCGGCTCGCCGGGGAGGAACCGCTTCCCCGCGATGCGGACCGCGCCACCGGTGCTGACCGAGCCGGAGCTCACCCTGATGGCGGGTTCCGGCGCCGGATAGGCCTCTGCCGCGGCCGCAGGTCCAGCGGGTTCGGCGTGCGCGGCGGTCGGTGCTCCGAGCACTGCCGCCGCGACGAGTGCCCCCGCGAGGGCGGTCAGTGCGGATCTTGTTCGGGGTCGCATAAATTTCACCGTAGACTTCGCATCACCCCGATATGGGCATTTTTCATCATTTGCCGCATGCCTCGGCGGATTGCAACCGAAGCGTCCAGGGCCCGATGCCGGGGGTGGTCAGCAGGCGCGGCGTGAACGCGGACGCGGGCGCCGGCAGCGGCCCGGTGATGAGGTTCAGCTCGATCGTGCTGCTCCTGCCGGGCGGCAGGTCGACGGTGAAGACCGCCACGGTGCGGCCCAGTTCGAAGCCGCTGCCGTAGTCGACCGGCGCGCCGTCCTGGGTGGCGTCCACGGGCGCGCCGCCGCTCGGCAGGTACACCATGACGTTCGTGCGGATCGTGGCGTCGCCGGCCAGCCCGAGCCCCAGCACGCTGCGCGGCAGCCCTGACCGGGGCGCGCTGGAGGCGAGCTTCACGGTGAGCCGCAGGTGCCGGGACCCGTCCTCCAGGCAGTCGCCGGGCACCAGCGCGGCCTCGCGGGTCATGTAGTACCCGAGCTTGGCGCCGGTCCCGTCGTTGAGGAACACCCCGACGGTCGGCCGGTCCCCGTCCTCGGCCGGCAGCGTGCCGGCGAAGACCATGCCGGCGAGCTCGGCCTGCTCCGGCGGGTGCGCGCTCCAGGCGAGCAGCCGCCGCTCCCGCGCCGCCTGCCGCAGCGCCGGCACCAGCTTCGTGGTGGAGAACGCGGCGCCGGTCAGCTTGTCGAAGACCGCCTTCGCGGCGCCGGCGAAGAACGCGTCCTGGGATGCCTGGTCGGCGATCGTCAGGTACACCTCCGACAGCAGCCGCCGCACCGCGGTCGGCGCGGTGAGCGGAGGGCCGCCGGCGACGTCGACCGGCCCGGTCGCCTGCAGCAGGTAGGCCAGCGCGACCGGGTCGGTGGCCAGGACGCCGTCGACGGCCCGGCCGGAGCGCAGCCGGTACATCTCGCGGTACAGCGCCGCCGCGGTTGGGAAGTCGGGGGTGAGGTTCACGTCGGCGGGGAACGTGCCGAGCCTGGCGGTGTGCAGGTCCTCCTGGTCGGGGTTCAGGGGCAGCACCGGGGTCGGGAACGAGCCGATGCCGGTCGCGGCGGCGCCCTGCTCGAGGATGCTGATGACGCCCTTGTCGGCCTGGAGCACCACGTAGGCGCCCATCATGCCGCCGGTGGCCCGCACCTCGGCGAGGTTCTGGAAGAGCACCAGGTAGGTCCGCGGCCCGGCGGCGCCGAGCATCGCGGGCAGCAGCCGGGCCGCGCGGGCGACCGGCTCCAGCAGCGGCACCACCCGGCGCAGCCCGTCGTCGAGCCGCTCGACCGCGGTGCGGACCCGCGGGTCGAGGCCGCCCCGGTCCAGGGCGGCGAGGCGGTCCTGCGCCGAACGCACCAGCGCACCCGCGGCGGCGATCTTCGGCGCGGCCGCGGTGACCGCCGCCAGGCCCTGCGGATCGTGGCCGCCGGTGAACGTCGACTGCAGCCCGCCGGCCGCGTCCAGCAGCGGCGGCAGGACCCGGTTGGCGAGGTCGTCGACGATCCGGGCGACGGCGCCGACCGCGGTCAGGTCGTCGCCGGCGACCGGGGCCGAGGTGCCCAGCCCCCAGGCGAGCCCCTGCGTGTCGGCGCGGGCCTCCCCCGTCTGCCGGCGCAGGTCCGCGGTCGCGCGGCGGGCGGCGGTGAGGTCACCGGCGCGCAGCGCCTGCTCCAGGGTGCCGACCAGGGTGGCGGCGCGTTGCAGGTGCCCGGCGGCGGAGCCGGCGACGACCAGCAGCCGCAGGCCGAGCACCGTGCCGAGCACCAGCACGACGGCGACCGCGAGCACCGCCTTGCGCCGCCGGGTGCGCAGCAGCGCGCGCAGGTGCGAGCGGACACCGGTGATCTCAGTCGAGCTGTCGGGCACCGCCGACGACCTCCTTGACCTGTTCGGGCTGGGTGATGACGCGCAGGGCGCGGTAGAAGTCGGTACGGCGCCGGCCGAGGGCCTCCGCGGCGTAGCTGCGGGCGCGGGCGAGGTTGCGTTTCGACGCGGCCGCGAACGCCGCCGGGTCGGCGACCAGGGCGGTGATCGCGTAGGCGAGGGCGACCGGGTCGTCGGGCGGCACGAGGTGCGCCTGGTCGAGCAGCTCCGGGGTGCCGCCGACGCGGGTGCCGACCGCGGGCAGCGCCCTGGCCATCGCCTCGATCAGCGCCCTGGGCAGCCCTTCGGTCCGCGATGGCAGCACGAACAGGTCGGCGTCGTCCAGGAACAGCCGCACGGCCGCGCCGGGCGGGACGGCACCGGCGAACGCGACCCGCCCGCCGAGGCGCCGTTCCCGCACGAGGCGTTCGAGGTCGGGGCGGCAGCGGCCGTCGCCGAGGTGCACGAGGTGCGCCTCCAGGCCGGCCCGTACCAGCATCGGCAGCGCCTCGATGAGCGTGTCGATCCCCTTGTACGGCATCTCGAGCGAGCCGACCGACACCAGCCGGACCGCGACCTTGGGCGACGCGGCGGCCCGTGGCCGGTCGACGAATGCCGTCCCGTCGAGCTGGATGCTGGAGTACGCGGCGGTCACGGCGCCGGGCCCGGCCGGGTACCGCGACTGCAGCGCCCGCTCGGTGACGTAGGCGACGGCGACGGCGGTGCGGCACTGGAAGCGCAGCCTGGCGGTGAACCAGGCGCGCAGCAGCGGGCGCAGCGGGTGGCGCAGCGCCTCCGGCGCGAACACGTCGTGCGGGTCGCCGACGACCTCGAGCCCGAACGGCATGCCCCGGCGGCGTAGGTGCCGGTGCAGCAGCGTGCCGATCGGCGACGGCACGCGGAGCAGGGCGGCGTCGCCGGGCCGGACCGCGGCGCGGACGGCGGCCCGCACGCCACGCAGGCGCAGCAGGTACTGCAGCGGGCCGACGTAGTGCGGCACGGCGTGCACGGTGACGTGGTCGCCGTCGACGCGCTGCGCGTCCGGCGGGCGGCCCGGGCGCTCGGCGACCCTGGCGACGATGCGCACCTCGGCGAAGACCGGCAGGTACCGCTGCCAGAAGTCGTAGGCGCCGCCGGTGGTGCTCCACACCCGCCCGTCGGGGGTGCGCACGTAGCGCTGCTCACAGCTCACGACGAGACGCACTGCGGCGCCACCTCCCCATCGCTGCCGACTGGGACCCGGACCGTGACCAGGCGCAGCACGCCGTAGAAGACGAGCCCGTAGACGCAGGTCTTGAGCAGGCCGGCGCTCTCGCCGCGGAAGCCGTACATCCAGGCGACGGTGAACAGCACGCTGCCGTACGCGTAGACCGGCGCCCGGTCGATGCGGTTGATCAGCAGCCGGTGCACGGCGGTGAGCCCGGCGAACACGACAGGGATGCACCACGGCCCATAGTTCAGGTAGGCCTCGGCGGTGAGGGAGAAGCCGTAGCCGGACGCGCTGCCGGGGGCGTACCGGTCGACGAGCCACTGCGCCAGCGGCGGCTGTGCGTGGCCGGGCACCAGATTCACCACGGCGTGCCAGTAGCTGGCGCCGTGCGTGAACGGGTCGACGGCCGGCACGTGCGTCATCACCCAGGTGTCGACGAACAGCACGGAGCCCTGGTTGAGCACCTGGGTGGTGTCGGTGGGGCCGCCGCCGCGCAGGCTGAAGATCAGCGTGGCGCCGAGCAGCAGGACGAGGCCGTAGCCGGCGGGCTTGGCGAAGGAGCCACCGCGGGCCAGTTCCCGATGCAGGATGAGGCTGAACAGGACGAAGACGAAGTCGCGCTCGCCGGTCGACAGGCAGTAGGCGACGTAGACGACCAGGTTCAGCCGGAACGTGAAGCGCCCGGCGCTGCTGCCGTCGGCCATGAAGTACAGCGCGCAGGCGAACATCTCGAACAGCAGGTAGTCGTAGTGGCCGGGGCCGGCGACGCCGATCCGGTCGATCTTGGTGCCGGCGAGGAACCCGGTGCCGCCGAGGACCAGCACGGTCGTCGCGTAGAGCGACAGCGCGACGAGCACGACGGGCAGCAGCGGGAACCGGTGCGTGACCTTGGGGCCGGTGAGGTCGGCGCGCTGCCGCACCAGCAGGCCGCCGGCGAGGACCCCGGCGAAGGCGAGCAGCAGCCCGAGCGCGGCCCGGCCGATGAGCGCGGTGTTGGTGCCGAAGTAGATCGAGCCGCCGAGCAGGTAGCTGACGACCGGGCCGAAGCCGAAGAGGAAGAAGTACGCGGCGACGTAGGCGAGCACGTCGCGGGTCCCGCCCACGAGCAGCAGCACCGGGATCACCAGCCCGGCGAGCAGCACCGCGTACCACGGGTCAAAGGTCACGCCGCAGCAGCTCCCATTTCAGGCCGGCGTGCACGGCGGCGGCGGCCGCGGTGGCCCAGGCCGCGCCGGTGATGCCATAGCGGGGCACCAGCGCCAGCGCGGCGAGGGTCGCGGCGACCAGGACGGCGGCGTTGACGGCGAGCTGGCCGGTGAAGCGGCGCACCACCGACAGCGCGGCGTCGAGCACGAAGCAGGTGGCGGCGACGGCGGTGGCGACGGTGAGGACGGTGAGGGTGCCGGCGTCCCCGGCGTACTGCTCGCCGTAGACGGTCCGCAGCACGGTCGCGCCGAACAGGTCGGCGGCCCAGACGGCGAGCACGCCGGCGACGGTGACGCCGATGAGCGACTGCCGGACCAGCGCCGCGAAGCGTTCCCGGGCGCCGGCGGCGCGCAGGTCGACCAGGCGCGGCAGCAGGGTCTGCGCGACGGCGGAGACCAGCACGTTGCCGGTGAGGACCAGGTATCCGGCGGCGGCGAACGCGCCGAGGGCGGCGGCGCCGAGCCGGTCCTGCAGCGCGTAGCGGGGCACGTTGGCGGTCAGCGACGTGATCCCGGAGGCGAGGCCGAGCGGCAGCGCCGTCCAGACCAGGGCACCGGAGCCGGGCGGGCTGAAGCGGTGCGTGTGCCGCCTGGGGGTGGTGCTGCGGGCGTCGGCGTACACGACGCGGGAGGCGAGCGGGGCGCAGCAGCCCAGCCAGGCGATCAGCGAGCCCATCGCGGAGCCGGCCGCGGCCCAGGCGATGCTGCCGGTCGCGGCGAGCAGCAGCGCGGTCAGCCCGATGGTGAGCGCGCCGTTGACGAGCTGGGCGACCGCGACGGCGCGCTGGTCGTGGTGGCGCTGCAGCAGGCCGAGGTAGATGTCGCCGACGCCGTCGAACGCCTTCGCCAGGCCGACCAGGACGACGACCGCGGCGGGCAGGTCGAAGATCCACACAGCGGTGCAGATCGCGGCCATGGCGACGGCCATCCCGCCGGCGCGGACCCGCAGGTACCGCTGGAACGGGTGCTCCCGGCCGGTGTCGGTGACCAGGACGGTGCGCAGCGACAGGTTCGCCAGCAGGACGAGGGGGGCGCCGACGGCGAGCCCGAGGGCGTAGTCGCCGACCATCGACGGGGTGCCGAGCCTGGCCACGACGACGAGGACCAGCCACTGGCACAGGGCGTAGCCGGCGTTGCCCGCGACGCCCCAGCCGACGTTGCGGGCGAAGGAGGGCCGCCGGGCGTGCCGGACCGGCGGCCGGGCCGCCGATCTCGACGAGGGCTTGGCCGTGGCGGTCATCTTCGGACGACCCGTTCCAGCACGTCAGCGACCGCGGCGGCGGCCGTGTCCTGGGCGAACCGGGCCACCGTCAGCTCCCGGGCGAGCTGCCCCCGCCGGCGCAGCGCGCCGGTGCGGAACTCGTCGTGCGCCTCGTGCAGGGCAGCGACGAGCGCGTCGACGTCGTCGCGGGGCACGGTCCAGCCGGTCGACGCTTCGACGGTCTCCGGAAGGGCGCCGGCGTCGGAGACGATGCTCGGCACGCCCATCGCGCCCGCTTCGAGGGCGGCGCCGTGGTTCTCCGACAGCGACGGGCTGACGCTGATGTCGGCGGCCGCGTAGCAGTCGCGCACGTCCAGGACCGAGTCCTGCCAGTCGACGCTGCCGTCGCCGGCGACGGCGAACCTGCGCATCAGCTCCCGCTTGTGTGCCTCGCCGGCGGGGGTGAAGCCGCCGCCGAGCAGGATCAGCCGGGTCTCCGCGGCGCTGGGGGTCTCCCGGCGGAAGCGCTGCCACGCGGCGAGGAGCACGTCGTGGCCCTTGATGCCGCGGCCGCGGTGGGTGAGCCGCTTCGGCGGGTACACGTAGGCGACCATGCAGGCGGTGAACGTGCCGGCGTCGACCCCGAAGGCGTCCCGGCACGCGGCCCGGTAGGCGGGTGACGGCGGCGTGAAGTGCCCGGTGTCCACGCCGTACGGGATCGCGGTGACCCTGGTGCCGGGCATGCCGATGCGGCGGTAGAGCGTCGCGGTGTGCTCGCTGCCGCCGACGACGACCGCGTCGAGGCGGCACAGCAGCCGCTCCACCAGGCGAATCAGCGGCGACTCGAGGTACAGCGGCCCGGCCACCATGTGCACCCGCCGGGTGGGTAGCCCGAGGCTCGCGAGCCGGGTGGCGAGGGCGGAGGCGTAGAGGTGGTAGTGCAGCACGTCCGGGGCGAGGGCGCGCAGCTGGTCGCGCAGGCCGAGCAGCCCGGCGACGGTGGCCGGCACCGGGCGGAACCGGAAGTCGAAGGCGGACTGCACGACGTCGATGCCCCGGTCGTGCAGCGCCTTGCGCAGCTGCCCCTCGCTGCCGGGCGGCAGGACGGCGACCACCTCGTGGCCGCGGTCGCGCAGCTCGTCGAGGTGCGGCAGCGTCCACCGGCCGCCGTCGTCCGTCTTGATGATCATTGCGACCTTCATCGGGCCGGTACCCCCTTCACGGTCGTCTTCGGCTCGACGTCGCGGGTGACGCACGCGCCCGCGCCGACGGTGGCGCCCTCGCCGACGTGCAGGCCCTGCAGCACGCAGGCGGTGGTGCCGATGAGCACCTCGGGGCCGATCCGGCAGTCGCCGGAGATCGCGGCGAGCGGGTTGACCTGCACGAAGTCGGACAGTTCGGTGTCGTGGCCGACGGTGCAGTTCTGGTTGAGGTGCACGTGCCGGCCGATGCGCACGTTGGTGGTGACGCGGGCGCCGGCGAACGCGACGAACCCCTCGCCGACGCAGGCGTCCGGCCCGATCGTCGCGGCCGGGTGGATCAGGGTCGCGGCGGCGAGGCCGTGCAGCCGCAGCTGCTCGTCGAGGCGGGCCCGGATCCGCGGGTCGCCGATGCCGATCACGTAGCCGATCGAGGGCCGCTCGTCGCCGAGGCGCGTGCTGGGGCCGAGGAACGGCACGCCGAGCGCCGACACCCGGTCGAGGTTGCGCTGGCTGGGGCTGTCGTCGACAAAGCCGCGCACCGGCATGCCGGCGGCCCGCGCGATGGTCAGCACCTCCCGGCCGTGGCCGCCGATGCCGACGATGACCAGGCCGTTCTTCATACCTGCCGCCCTTTGCCGGCGGTGTTGCCGGCGACCTTTGCCGCGGACGCGGACGCGGCGCGGAACTCGTGGTTGGTCGCGGCGCCGGTGGCGGTGACGCCGTCGCGGCGCACGACGGTGCGGACGGTCGCGACGAGGATCCGCAGGTCCATCCGGAGCGAGCGGTGCTCGACGTAGTGCAGGTCGTGGGCGAACTTCTCCTCCCACGTGAGGGTGTTGCGGCCGAGGACCTGGGCCAGGCCGGTGATGCCGGGCAGCACGTCGTGCCGGTGCGCCTCCTGCTCGGTGTACCGCTCGAGGTAGGCGCACGGCAGTGGCCGCGGCCCGACCAGGCTCATGTCGCCGCGCAGCACGTTCCACAGCGCGGGCAGCTCGTCGAGGCTGGTGGAGCGCAGGAACCGGCCGGCGGGGGTGAGCCGCTCGGCGTCGCTGCCCGGGTCGAAGCCGGTGTGCGGGGGCGGTCGCATGGTGCGGAACTTGACGAACGTGAAGGGCTGCCCGTGCAGCCCGGTGCGTTCCTGGCGGAACAGCACGGGTGTGCCCATCGTGCAGCCGACGAAGACGGCGGTGGCCGCGATGACCGGGGCGAGCACGACGGCGGCGACCGCGGCGCCGGCGAGGTCCAGGGCGCGGTTCACAGGAACTCGTCGATCGCGTCGAAGATGCGCTGCTGCGCGGCGTCGGTCAGCTGCGAGCCGCTGGGCAGGGCCAGGCCGGTCGCGAAGAGGCGGTCGGCGGCGCCGGTCAGCCAGGTGCGGGCGGCGCGGTACACCGGCTGCTGGTGCATCGGTTTCCAGACGGGGCGGGTCTCGATGTCGTGCGCGCCGAGGTGCTCGCCGAGCGCCGCGGCGGCCCAGCCGGACTCGCGCGGGTCGACGGTGATGACGGTCAGCCAGCAGTTGGATCCGTGCTCGGATTCGCCGACGATCCGCACCCCGGCCACGCCCGCGAAGGCCTTGGCGTACCGCTCGCGCAGCTGCCGCCGCCGGGTGAGCATCCCGTCGAGGCGGGACAGCTGGGCCCGGCCGACCGCGGCGAGCAGGTTGCTGAGCCGGTAGTTGTAGCCGACGTCGGCGTGCTCGTAGTGCGGGACCGGCTGGCGGGCCTGGGTGGCGAGGTAGCGGCAGCGTTCGGCGAGCGCCGTGTCGTCGGTGACGAGCATCCCGCCGCCGGACGTGGTGATGATCTTGTTGCCGTTGAACGACAGCGCTGCGGCCCGCCCGAACGACCCCGCCGGCCGCCCGTCCCGGGTCGCGCCGAGTGCTTCGGCAGCGTCTTCCAGCAGCGGTACATCCAGCGCTTCGAGCCGTGCGTTGTCGGCGCAGGCGCCGAAGAGGTCGACCGGGACGACCGCGCCGACGTGCCGGCCGTCGCGGCGCAGGTCGGCGACCGCCCGTTCGACGAGTGCGACGTCGACGTTGCCGGTGTCCGGCTCGCAGTCGACGAAGACGGGTTCGGCGCCGGTGTAGACGACGGCGTTGGCGGTGGCCGCGAACGTCAGCGTCGGCACGACGACCGCGTGGCCCGGCCCGACGCCCATGGCGAGCAGGGCCAGGTGCAACGCGGCGGTGCCGGAGCTGACCCCGACGGCGTGCGCGGTGCCGCACCGCTGGGCGGTCTCGGCCTCGAACGCGTCGAGATCCGGTCCGACGGGCGCCACCCAACCGGAGCGTAAGGCGTTGACCAGGTAGCGCTCCTCGGTGCCCGAGATGTCCGGCGCCGACAAGTGGATGCGTGTGTTCAAAGGACCACTCCTGGAGCGGCGCTACGCGGATATCGGGGGCTTTCCATGTTGTTCGTCTGTCGGGCCAACCTGTGCCGGTCGGCCATGGCCGAGCGGCTGGCCCGGGCCGGTGGCCTGGACGCCGCGAGTGCGGGCACCCACGCGGTGCCGGGTCTGGACATGCCGCCGGAGGCGAAGGCGGTGCTGCTGGAGCTGGGCGCGGATCCGGACGGGTTCGCCAGCCGGCGCGTCGACGCCGGGATGCTGGCCGGCGCCGACCTTGTGCTGACCGCGACCCGGGCGGAGCGGGCGCACTGCGTGACCCTGGCCCCGGACGCCGCGGCGCGGACGTTCACGCTGCGGCAGTTCGGCCGGTACCTGGAGGTGTTGCCGCCCGAGCCGACGACGCTGCGGGACATCGCCCGGGTGCGGGGGCGGCTGCAGCCGGTGTCGCCGTTCGACGACGACCTGCCCGACCCGTTCGGCGGCCCGGTCGACGGGTTCCGTGGCTGTGCCGCGACGATTGCGCGCATGCTCACCCTCCTGGCCGACCGGCCGCGTCGAGATCCCGGCTGAGCGGCGCGGGCCGCGCGGTGAGCAGCGGCGCGCCGGGCCGGGCGCCGTAGTAGGCGTAGGAGTAGGCGTCGTCGCCGCCGGGCTTGGCGCCGTTGAGCACGCAGCCGAAGAGCCGGGCCGAGACCGCCTCGATCGCCAGGACGGCGGAGCGCACCTGGGTGACGGTGGTCTTGCCGGCCCGGGTGACCAGCACGGCGCCGTCGGCGCGGCTGGCCACGACCGCCGCGTCGGTGACGACGAGCAGCGGCGAGGTGTCCACGACGACGTAGTCGAAGCCCTCGCCGGCGGTGGCCAGCAGGCGGGCCATCTGCTGTGAGCCGAGCAGCTCGCTCGGGTTGGGCGGGATCGAGCCGCTGGCGAGGACCCACAGGTCGCGGTCGCCCCAGGACTGCACGGCGGTGTCCAGGTCGACCTGGCCGACGAGCACGTTGGTGAGGCCGACGGCACCCTCGAGGTCGAGGTACTCGGCGAGCTTCGGGCGCCGCACGTCGGCGTCGATCAGCAGGACCCGGTGTCCGTTCTCGGCCAGGACGATGGCGAGGTTGCAGGCGATCGTCGACTTGCCCTCGTCGGGCAGCGCGCTGGTGACGACGATGCAGCGGACCCGCCGGTCCGGGTCGACGAACTGCAGGTTGGTGCGCAGGTGGCGCATCGCCTCGCCGCGCGGTGACCAGGCGGCGTCCTCGACCAGGAGCGGCTCCTGGCGGGCCCGAGGGTCCATCGGCACGGTGGCGAGGACGGCCTTGCCGCCGGCCTGGCGCAGCGTGGCCGCGGAGCGGACGCTGCTGTCCAGGATCTCCCGCAGCACCGCGCCGGCGGCGCCGACGAGCAGGCCCATGAGCAGCGCGACCGCGAAGTTGCGGGCCGGCTGCGGCGAGACGGGGTCGGTGCCGGCGCGGGGGCCGGTCACCACGTCGACGCGGACGGTCGGGTTGTCCGCGCCCGGCGGGGTCTCCAGCACCGCGACCAGCGCGGCGAACTTGGACGCGACGGCCTCGGCGATGCGCAGGGCGCGGTCGCTGCTGGTGTCCAGCACGGTGATGTCCAGCAGCACGGTGTCGGGCACGGTCCGGGCGCTGATGCGCTGCAGGACGCCGTCGGCGTCGAGCCCGACGACGGGGTCGGATGCCACGGCCCGGGCCAGGCGGTCGCTGCGCACGAGGTTGACGTAGGACCGGGCGCGCTGCTGGGAGAACAGGCCGCCCTGGTATGCGTCGGTCACGCCGCTGCTCGGGGTGCTGACGAAGAACGTCACCGAGGCGGCATACATCGGCGCGGTGCGCGCGGTGACGAAGACCGCGGCGACCAGGGCCAGGCAGGCGGTCGTGGCCACCAGCCACCAGCGTTTCCGGACCGCGCTGACA
The DNA here is from genome assembly GCF_040676755.1 of Dactylosporangium sp. NPDC049525. Classification (NCBI taxonomy): domain Bacteria; kingdom Bacillati; phylum Actinomycetota; class Actinomycetes; order Micromonosporales; family Micromonosporaceae; genus Dactylosporangium; species Dactylosporangium sp. NPDC049525. The sequence continues at coordinate 82,852 of NZ_JBFAPO010000001.1, forward strand.
TAGTCGCGCAGCTCCATACGCCATGACCTCCCGTGTTCGCTTCTTTACGAAGAGTGACAGGTTGTCATGACGCAAGAGGTGAAACCGTCTAATTTCCCCTATCCACTTTTTACCCGGATCTCCTGCCACAAATCGTGAAGAATGGTCGCTATTCGTCGCGCTCGTACTCACCTCGGGGGGACCGATGGACGATCACAGACCCTCAGGGCCTGCGGACTGGCCGGCCGACCTCTGCGCCTGGGCCGGCGGTCTCGCGCTCGCGATCACCATCGCGCCGGCCCCACCGTCGCTGTTCGCCGTCGGCACCGCGATCATCCTCGCGGCCGCGCTGCACACCGTGATCGGCTGGCCGGTCCACCTGTACCGGCGGCGCTACGGCCGTGGCACGCTGCCGGAGCTGCGCACGCTCGCCCTCACCGTCGCCGCGACCGGCACCCTGCTGTGGGCCCTCGCCGAGGTGACCACCGCGGTCGCGGTCGTCGGCGCAATGACGGCGCTGCTCGCCATGGTCACCGGCCGCGCAGCCGGCCGGCTGCGCCGCGAGCGCCGGCTGCGGGTCGCCCCGGCCACCGGCCCCGCCGTGCCGGTCCTGGTCTTCGGCGCCGGCGCCGCCGGTCACCGCCTGCTGCGCTCGATGGCGCACGACCCGCACTGCCGGTACCGGCCGGTCGGCATCGTCGACGACGACCCGGCCAAGCGCAACCTGCGCATCGAGGGCGTCGCGGTGCTCGGCGGGCGGGCCTCGCTCATCGCCGCGATCGAGCGCACCGGCGCCCAGGTCGTCATCTTCGCCATCCGGGCCGGCGACGGCGCGCTGCTGCGCGACGTGCGCGCGATGACCACCGCCGCGGGCCGGGTCCTGAAGGTCCTGCCGTCGATCAACGAGAGTCTGGACGGTCCTGTCGGGGTGGCCGAGGTGCGCGACGTGCGGCTGTCCGACCTGCTCGGGCGCCGCCAGATCGACACCGACCTGGCCGCCATCGGCGACTACCTGACCGGCCGGCGGGTGCTGGTCACCGGCGCCGGCGGCTCGATCGGCTCCGAGCTGTGCCGGCAGCTGCACCGCTTCGGCCCGGCCGAGCTGATGATGCTGGACCGCGACGAGTCGGCGCTGCACGCGGTGCAGCTGTCGATCCACGGCCGGGCGCTGCTGGACAGCCCCGAGCTGATCCTCGCCGACCTGCGCGACGCCGCGTCGATCGCGGCGGTCTTCGCCGAGCGCCGGCCGGAGGTGGTGTTCCACGCCGCCGCGCTCAAGCACCTCACCCTGCTGGAGCGGCACCCCGCGGAGGCGGTGCAGACCAACGTCCTCGGCACGCTCAACGTGCTGTCGGCCGCCGCGTCGGTGGGCGTGGCGCGGTTCGTGAACATCTCCACCGACAAGGCGGCGAACCCGGTCAGCGTGCTCGGCTACTCCAAGCGGGTCACCGAGCGGCTCACCGCGCACCGCTCGACCGTCGCGGCGGGCACCTACCTCAACGTCCGCTTCGGCAACGTGCTCGGCAGCCGGGGCTCGGTGGTGACCGCCTTCCAGGCGCAGATCGCCGCCGGCGGCCCGGTCACCGTCACCGACCCGGACGTGACCCGCTTCATGATGACCGTCCAGGAGGCGGTCCAGCTGGTGATCCAGGCCGCGGCCCTCGGCGCCGGCGGCGAGGCGCTGGTGCTGGACATGGGCAGCCCGGTGCGGATCGACGAACTGGCGCACCAGCTCGCCGCGCAGGCCGAGCGGCCGGTCGACTTCGTCTACACCGGTCTGCGGCCGGGCGAGAAGCTGCACGAGGAGCTCTTCGGCGACGGCGAGACCGACCTGCGCCCGCTGCACCCGCTCATCTCGCACGTGTCGGTGCCGCCGCTGGACCCCGCACTGGCGCTGGCCCTGGACGTGCGCTCGGCGCCGGGCGCCCTGGTCGGGCAGCTCGCCGACCTGTGCCTGGTGCCGCACGTGTCCGGCGCGGTCGCGGAGGTGCCCGGCGCGGTTACCGGGGTGCCGACGCTATCTGCCGCTCGTACCAGCTGACGGTCTCGGCGAGGCCCCGCTCCAGCGGGACCGGGTCGTGGCCGGGGAACAGCTCCCGCAGCCGGGACGACTCGGCCTGCGAGTCGCGCACGTCGCCGGGGCGGGCCGGGTCGAAGACCACCTCGACCGGCCGCCCGGCCAGCCTGCGGATCAGGTCGATCAGGTCGACCAGCGAGGTGCGGGTGCCGAACGCCAGGTTCACCGGCGTGGGGCTGGTGACCCGGCGGACCGCGGCGTCGGTGAGCAGCCGGGCGACGGAGCCGACGAAGGTGAAGTCCCTCGTCTGCTGCCCGTCGCCGTGCACGTGCAGCGGCTGCCCGCGCAGCGCCGCGTCGGCGAACGCGGGGATGACCGCGGCGTACGCGTGCCCGACGGACTGCAGCGGCCCGTACACGTTGAAGAACCGCAACGCGAGCACCGGCAGCCCGTAGGTGGCCCCGTAGGCCAGGACCGCGGACTCGGCGGCGAGCTTGCTGGCCGCATACGGGCTCTGCGGCCGGGTCGGCAGCTCCTCGTGCTTCGGCAGGACCTTCGTCGGCCCGTAGACCGAGGACGAGGACGCCGTGACGATCGGCGTGCCACCGCGGCGGCACGCCTCCAGCACGTGCATCGTGCCGGTGGCGTTGACCAGGTGGCTGCGCAGCGGGTCGGCGACGGACCGCGGCACCGACGGCCGGGCGGCCAGGTGGATGACCACGTCCGCGGCCCCGACCGCATCGTCGATCGCGGGCCGGTCCAGGATGCTGCCGGTGATCAGCGTCGCGTCGACGCCGTCGAGGTTGCCCTCGCTGCCGGTGCTGAGATCGTCGAAGGCGACGACCTCGTCCACGGCGACGTGGTTGACCAGCTCCCGGCACAGGTTTCCCCCGATGAACCCCGCGCCGCCGGTGACCAGAACTCTCATCAACGGGCCCAACGCCGGGATCAGCGAGCAGGTGACGCCCCGCAGGCGGTCGCCGTTCTGCGGGGCGTCACTCGATCAGTGGTGCGACCGCGCCGGCCTCACGGCCGTTTTTGTCGTATTTGTCAGGTGTAGTTGACCAGCATGTAGTAGTAGGTCGGGTCCCCGGCGGTGCCGTCCGCCGTGTGGGCGACCACGATCATCTGGTGCCCACCGCCCTCGGTCGGCGTCCAGGTGATCGTGGCGTGACCGGCCTCGTCGGCGTCGACCGTGCCCGACTGGCCGCCGATCGACCACTCGAACGAGGCCACGCCGGCCGGGCCGCCGGTGAAGTCGAACCGGCCCGGCACGCCGACCCCGCCGGCCCACGTGTCGCGCGGGTACTCCTGCGACACCACCTTCGGGGCCGTGCCGACCAGGAACCGGTACTCCGTCTCCGGCGACAGCTCCCCGGACGCGGTGCGGCCCGTCACGACGAGCGTGTTCTCACCGATGCGGTCCAGCAAGACCGACAGCGCCGTCGAGCCGGCCGGGTCCGCCGCGATCGCCTGCTCGGCACCGCCGTTGAGGCGGTAGCGGTACTCCACCACCTCCGGCAACCACTGCGTGTTGAGGTCGAACACGGCGTCCGAGCCGATCCCGCCGCGCGGCAACCAGTCGTCGTACTGGCTCCACACCGTGACCCGGGTGTCCCGGACCGGGATGATCGCCTCCCGCTGCGGTGAGGCGACCCCGGCGTGGTCGACGCTGACGGCGTGCACGAGGAAGTAGGCGAAGGTGTCCGGCGTGAAGGTGACCGTCGCGGTGCCGTCGGGCCCGGCGGCGACCGTGTGCTCCTCGCCCAGCTCGAACGAGTAGCGGAACTCCTTCACGTCGGGCCGCACGGACGTGAGCTTGATCGTGGTCGGCCGGTTGATGACCCCGCCGGCCGCCGGGTCGGTCGTGATGATCGGCCCCTCGAACGGCTGCCAGGTGAAGCTTCCGGCCGGCGAGCGGCTGCCGTCGGCGCGGATCGCCTGGAACGTCAGCGTGTTGTCGCCCAGCGCCGGCGGCGTCACGGTGACCTGCACGCCCCAGTCGCCCGACACGAGCTGCTCCGGCCCGCCGTTGAACCGGTACGCATAGCCGGTCACGTCGTTGAGCTGCGTCGAGAGCTCGATCGTCAGCGGCAGCCCGGGCGCGTCGGTGCGCTGCCACGTCTCCAGCGACGGCGCGTAGGCGGTCGGGACCGGGTCGATGACCCGGAACTGGTAATACGCCTCCCGCGACGGCGTGCCGCCGGCGGTGACCGAGCGGACGGTCAGCGTCTGCCAGCCGGCGACCGCGGTCCACGGCAGCACCGCGGCGTGGTCGGCGGCCGGGTCGAGCCGCTGCCAGCCCGAGCCGAAGTTGTACTCGTAGTAGGCGACGTCGGCGTTGCGCGGCCGGAACGTGAACGAGCCGGTCGCGCCGGCGAGCTGGTCGTGCTCGAAGTTGAACTCCGCCGACTCGACCAGCGGCGCGTCGCTGACGCTGATCTCGAGCTTGCCCTCACCGATGAGCTTTGTGCCGACGTAGCTGCGCACGATGACGTTGGTGTAGCCGGCCGCGGTGAACGTGACCGTGCCGGTGGCCTTGCCGTCGACCGCGGGCACCCGGGTCTCCGTGCTGCCCTCGATCAGGTAGCCGAAGCCGGTCACCTCCGGCTTCGTGGCGGTCAGGTTGACCTGGCTCGGCAGCCCGATCCCGCCCACGGTGACCGTCGCATAGGGCGCGGTGTTGGCCACGAAGAACCGGAACTCCCGCTCCGGTCCGCGGTTGCCGACGGCGTCGATCGAGGTGACGTAGATGGACTGCGGTCCGGAACGCTTCGGCGTGAAGTCGAACGCCGCCGTGCCGCCCCGGTGCCGGGCCGCGACCTGGCCGCTGTAGCCGATCGAGTCCCGCCACACGAACGCGACCACGTCCCGGTCGCCGCCCGCGTCGAACCGGAACCGGCCCGGCACGCCGACGCCACCGCTCTGGCCGATGCCGGACACGTACACCTTGGACGTGACCACCGGCGGGTTCTTGGGCGCGACCTTGTCCATCACGACGTAGCAGGTCTTGCTCCACGGGCCGGCGTCGAAGTAGTCGCTGGCCCGGGCCTGCCAGGCGAGCACCTCGCCGTCGGCATACTGGCTCAGGTCGACCCCGGAGGAGTAGCCGTAGAACTCGCGGCGCTGGTCGGGGTGCTCGACCGGCCAGATCGCATACGTCGTCGTCAGGTATTCGCCCGGGTCGGCGTCCGTCGCGGTGGACAGGAACACCGTCGACGCGGCGGCCGGTGACGGCTTCGCCAGGGTGCCGCATGGCCGGTCCGGCGCGCCGAGCCGCGGGTCGGTGACGACGGGCGGGTGGTTGGCGGTGAAGCTCAGCGTCGGGCGGTCATAGGTGCGCCCGGTGCGCGGGTCGGCCTCCTGCGCGGCGACCACCCGATACTCCACGGTGATCGACTTCTCGTGCCGGCTGAGCGCGGCGTTGAGGATCGGGACCATGTTGATGCCGAGGTAGCCGGGGCAGCCGTAGCCGTTGGGCCCGTAGTCGGTGGACGTCAGCCGCTCGAGCTCGGCCGGCGGGTTCTTCCAGGTGGTCTTGTCCTTCACCGGCGCGGTGCGCCACACCTCGACCGTCGTGAGCTTGGTGCAGTCGACGACGGTGTCCTCATACGTCCACAGGTATGAGTTGTGCACGATCGTGCCCTTGAGCTGGGTCAGGTCGTAGGTGAAGTAGGAGCGGTAGGTGTGTGCCGCGCCCGCGCTGTCGACGCTGCCGCCGATCGGCGGGGGGATCGTCTGGTCGACGAACTTGGATTTCGGGCTGTGCGAGTCGAGATAGGCCCAACTCGTCAGCGGTAGGTTGCCGGACGTGCTTGCCTGCGCTGGGCTGCCGGTGGCCAGGACGGTGGCGGCGACGCCGACCGCGGTCACCAGCACCAGCGTGCTGATGCGGTGCATATTGGTGTTCCTCCCCGTTTCCGGCGCCGTGTTCGCCGGCGCCGGCAGGAGGATCGTATCGACCGCCGGGTCCGCCCACCACCCCGTTTGGTCCAATGTGGACAGGCCTGCACACTCGCGGAAATCATGAGAAATTGGACGCCATGGAAGAGGAACTCGCCGGTGGCGGCGTCAACCGGGTCGTCCGGGTCGGCGAGACGGTGCGGCGGCCGGCGCAGGCGTGGAGCCCCCGCGTCCACCAGCTCTTCGAGCACCTGCAGACCCGTGGCTTCACCGGCGTGCCCCGCTCGTTCGGCACCGATCCGGCCGGGCGGGACGTGTTCGGGTTCCTGCCCGGCGAGGTCGGGCACGACCCGTGGACGCCGCAGGTGGCCTCCGACACCGCGCTGACCAGTGCCGCGCGGCTGCTGCGGGCCTACCACGACGCGACCGCGGACGTCGCCGCGAGTTGGCGCGACGGCTGGCAGAAACCGGCCATGGCGCCGATCGAGGTGATCTGCCACAACGACGTCGCGCCGTACAACTGCGTCTACAACGGCGGGCACGCCGTCGGCCTCATCGACTTCGACACGGCCGCGCCGGGTCCGCGCTGGTGGGACCTGGGCTACGCGATCTACCGGTTCGTCCCGCTCGGCTCGGCCGCCGGCCCCCGCACCGAGGACCGGCTGACCCTCTTCTTCGACGCCTACGGCGCGGACGAGCCGCTGCGCCGCGCCGCCGTGGCCGCGGTGGTGCCGCGCCTGCTGGACCTGACGGAGCACATGCGCACCGCGGCCGCAGCGGGCGACGAGGCGTTCGCCGCCCACATCGCCCGCGGCGACCTCGACCACTACCTCAACGACATCGCCCTGCTCAGTAGTTGACCATGAACTCGTAGACCGTCCGCTCGCCTTCGTTGCCGGCCAGGTCGATCGCCCCCGCCTCGAACGTCGGGAAGGAGTCCAGCGGGGTGTAGGTGATCGTCGCCGTGCCGCCCGGCTGCTCCAGGTAGACGTAGCGGCGGTCGCCGCCGCCGTTGAGGTACACGAACCCGATGACGTCCCGGTCGCCCCGCGCGTCCAGCGTGAAGGTGCCCGCCACGCCGACCTGGCCGTGCGGCTCACCGTCCTGCGGGAAGTCGGCGGAGCTGACCAGCGGCAGGGTCGCCGGCGGGGTCAGGTCGATCACCAGGTAGCAGGTCTTCGACCAGGCCGAGGTGTCCGTGCCGTCGTAGGCCTGGGCGGCCCAGGCGATCACCGTGCCCTCGGCGAGGCCGTTCAGGTCGAGGTAGGTCCCGCCGGCCGGGCCGCGCTGGTCGTGGCGCTGCTCCGGCGCGGCGAGCGGCCACCAGGTGAACGTGACGGCCGGGGTGCCGCCGTCGGCGTCGGTCGCGGTCACGGCGACCCCGGCGGTGCGGTTGGCCGGCCGTGGCCGCTCGGTCGTGCCGCACCGGCCGTCGCGCACCAGCCCAGGGTTGCGCACGACCGGGATGGCGTTGTGGGTGACGAGCAGCTGCGGCTTCGTGACGAGCAGCCCGGTTCCGGCCGTCGCCTCGGCCGCCTGGGCCACGCGCAGTTCGAGGGTGAGCGTCCGGTCGCCGCGGCCCACCGCGGCGGCGAGGGTGCCGGCGATCGACGTGCTCAGCGACCACCAGCCGTCGCAGCCCACGGCCCACTCCCCGAGCAACTCCAGCTCCGCCGGCGCGTTGCGCCAGGTCGGCGTCCTGCCGAGCTTCCCGGTGCGCCACAGCTGCACCGGCACCGGCACGGTGCACGCCGCCTCGGCTGTCATCGTCGTCGACAGTGCCGCCACGCTGACGCTGTTGCCCTGGAATCCCGTGAGGTCGAAGGCGAAGTACGCGCGCCGGGTGTGGGTGCCGCTCGCGTCGACGGTCGTGCCGGCCGGCAAATCGCCGGGCGGGTCGACGAACGCGGTCCGCGGCTGCTGCGCCTCGGTGTAGGCCGAGGTGGCCGGCAGCATGCTCGCCTGCGCGGCGGATGCGGGCTGGGCCCCCATCACCACGGCGGCGGCGGTCAGCCCGATGGAGACCGCCGCCACGCTGCTGATGCTTTTCATTCGTCGTTCCTCCCCGTTACCGCCCCGGCATTGCCCGGGGCGGACGGGATCAGGATAGCGACGGCGGTAACTGCCCGCCGCCCCTCGAAGTCGTTACGGCAGTCTGGGCAGGATCTCCTTGGCCAGCGCGGTGGCGAACTCGACCGGGTGGCGGTCGGGCATCGTCATGACCTCGGTGATGCCCAGCCCCTGGTACGCCTCGACGTCGCGCAGCCAGGCGTCGGGGTCGGCGAGGGGCGGGCGGGTGACGACCGCGGTCTTGATGATCGTGTCGTAGTCGCGGCCCTCGGTGTCGCAGTGCCCGCGCAGCACGTCGAGCTTCGCGGCGACCTCGTCGGGGTTGTTGGCGAAGATGTTGCAGGCGTCGGCGTACTTCGCGACCAGCCGCAGCGTCTTCTTCTCGCCACCGCCACCGACCATGATCATCGGGCGGGGCCGGCCCAGCGGCGGCGGGAAGTTGAGCGTCTCCGTCAGCTGGTAGTGGGTGCCCTGGTAGGGCCCGTTGTCGTCGCTCCACATCTGCAGGCAGATCTGCAGGGTCTCCTCGAGCCGCTCGAAGCGCTCCCCCATCGGCACGACCGGCACGCCCAGGCCGCGCTGCTCCCGCTCATACCAGGAGGCGCCGATGCCGAGCCGGGCGCGGCCGGCGGACAGCACGTCCAGCGTGGTGACGATCTTCGCGAGCAGCCCCGGGTGGCGGTACATCACCCCCGTCACCAGCAGGCCGAGGGTCATCCGCTCGGTCACTCCCGCGAGGTAGCCCAGCGTGGTGTAGCCCTCCAGCATCGGCTCGTCGGCCGGTGCCATGGCTTCCATCTGGAAGTAGTGGTCCATGACGGTGAAGGAGTGCACCCCCGACTGCTCGGCGATGAGCGCGGTCTCCTTCAGCGTCGGTGCGATGGCCGCCGGATCGGCCGGCGTCGAGAAGTTCCAGTAATGCAGACCCAGCTTCATGACCCCATCATTGCCCCGGATCGCGACGCTGACCCAACGAACCGGGTCCCGGCGGACAACGAACCGGGGAGGGTTATCTGACGGCCTGGTGGATCAGCCGGACGTCGGGCTCGCGGTACACCGCGAAGCCGCCCTTGGTGCCCTGCTTGACCTGGTACATGGCCATGTCGGCGTCGCGCAGGAGCTCGGTGCCGTCGCGGCCGCCGCCGCTGATCGCCACGCCGACGCTGGCGCCGACGCGGACCTCGGTGCCGGCGACCTCGAACGGCTCGCCGACGGTGGCGACGATCCGCTCGGCGACCCGGACCGCGATACTCGCGTCGCCGCCGGCGATGACGACCGCGAACTCGTCGCCGCCGAGGCGGACCACGGTGTCGTCGGTGCGCACCGCGGCCAGCAGCCGGCTGGAGACGCCGACCAGCAGGTCGTCGCCGGCGGCGTGGCCGAGCTGGTCGTTGACGGGTTTGAAGTTGTCCAGGTCGACCAGCAGCAGCGCCTGGTCGAGGCCGCCGCTGCCCTCCAGCAGCTCGGTGAGCAGCCGCCGGTTCGGCAGGCCGGTCAGCGGGTCGTGCGAGGCCTGGTGACGGATGAGCGCCTCGTGCTCGGCGAGCGTGTCGAGGGCGATCTGCTGCTGTTCGAGCATCTCCTCGTTGGCCTTGTTGGTGAGGCGGTGCTCGCGTTCGAACTGGTACAGCAGCCGGCCGATCGCGGTGACGGCGAGGGTCATGGCGACGGCGAGCGCGAGGTCGGCGATGTTGTTGGCCAGCTCGGCGGCGTCGGCGGCGCGCTCTTCCAGGCTGTGCAGGCGGGTGTTGAGCCGGCCGAACTGCGGCTCGGTCTCCCGCTTCTCCAGCGCCTTCGCCTCGCTGATCTTGCCGACGCCGAGCAGGCCGAGCTCGGTGTCCAGCACGGCCCGGTACGCGGCGACGCTGCTGCGGAGGTCCTTGAGCGTGCCCGCGGGCAGGTCGCCCTGCAACGCGTCGAGCAGCTCGCGCTCGCGACCCCGGTTCTCGCCGAGCTCACGGGCGACGTTCACCGGCGAGTTGCGGTCGGCGACGGCCTTCCACAGCACGGAGCTCTCCTCGTGCAGGAGCATGTTGAGCTCGCTGAGGTGGGACCTGGTCGCCTCGTGTCCCTGGGCCTTGCCGTGCAGCGACACGTTGGCGAAGGTCACGCCGCCGAGCAGCACGACGGCGAGCGCCAACACCCGCGGCCATCGCCACCTGAGCTTCCCGACCTTTCGCATGGCTTGGAGATCGGCACAAGCGGGCCGAGTTTCGGGGTTTTGACCTGGGGATTTGCTCTCAGTACCGGGAATCTCGGGTCGATTGGCCTGGTGGACGAGACGACCATCACAGGGGGTACCCGTGCCGAGCAGCCTCAGCCGACGCCGGCTGATCATGACCGCGGCCGCCGCCGCTGCGACGCTCCTGCCTGCGGCCGCGTGCGCGAAGAAGGACGGCGAGGGCGCGGGCGGGGTCGGATACGCCGCCGACCAGCCGCCGGTCACCATCGACTTCTGGTACATGCCGTACGGCGGGCCGGTGCAGGACCAGGCCGTCGTCACCGAGGCCGAGGAGTTCCACAAGGCGCACCCGAACATCACCGTCAACCCGGTGCGGGTGCCGTGGGACGAGGCGCTGACCAGGCTCAGCACCGCCTCCACCAGCGGCGAGGGCCCGGACGTGACGGTCCTGGGCACCACCTGGGTGGCGGGGTTCAGCTCGATCGGCGCGCTGCGGCCGTACAGCATCGAGGAGATCGCGGCGGTCGGCGGCGAGGACGTGTTCGCCAAGGCGAGCTGGAGCTCCAGCCACCTGATCACCTCCTCGGACATCACCGCGCTGCCGTGGCTGATCGACATCCGGGCGCTGTTCTACCGCACCGATGTCCTGCAGAAGGTCGGTCTGGACCCGAAGGCGGCGTTCGCGAACTGGGACTCGTTCGAGGCGACGCTGCAGAAGATCAAGGCGTCGGACCTCGGGATCGCGCCGCTCGCCATCGGCCTGCAGAACAACTTCGGCATCATCCACAACGTGGCCCCGTTCATCTGGGGCTCCGGCGGGGACCTGATCAAGGACGACGGGACGAAGTCGATGCTCGCCGAGCCGGCCGCGGTCGACGGGGTGAGCTACTACCAGCGGCTGATCGGCCTCTACGACGACCCGAAGGCGATGGCGCTGTCCTCCAGCGACGTGCCGCGCGCGTTCGCCGAGGGTACCGGCGCGATCACGATCGACAACTCGCAGTCGGTCGCGGAGTTCTCGTCCGACACGAGCCGGGCCGGGCTCAAGGCCGGCTGGGCGACCGCCCCGATGCCGGCCGGCAAGGCGGGCACGTTCGGCTTCCTCGGCGGGTCGAACCTCGGCATCCTGAAGGGGGCCAAACACCCCGAGGCCGCGTTCGAGTTCGTCCGGTACCTGACGGGCAAGGCGAGCCAGCAGCGCTACAGCGTCAACTCCGGGCTGTGGCCGGCCCGCACCGAGGCAATCGAGGGCACCAAGCTGGCGACCCAGCCCGAGTATGCGGCGTTCCGCGAGATGATCCCGCACGGCAAGATGTACCCCTCCGTCTCCGCCTGGATCATCGTCGAGTCGATCATTGCGAAGGACCTCCGGGAGCTGTGGGGCGCGCCGGGCGCCCTGACCCGCGAGCAGGTCCAGGCGATCATGACGAAGACGACCACGGACATCGACGAGGCGTTGCAGGATCCGACGAACACCGGCCTCACCCCGTAACGGTCCGGGCGGCCGGCCCGCTTCTTCAGCCGTGGACGTGGACGTGCCCTCGGACCTCGCCCTCGCGTTCGCGGATCGGCTGCTCGACCTGCGCGAGCCGGTCGGCGGGCGGTACGCCGCCCTCATCGCACTGTTGTTCGCCGCCGCGGGGCCGGCGCTGCCCGCCGAGCTGACCGGCGAGGCGGCCGCACGACACGGGTTCCGGCTGGCCTGCCGGGACCGGCCGCGGCGACGATCTGACCGGGGGCGCTGACCGGCGGCTTTGGTCGGCGGCCTTGGTCGGCGGCCTTGGCCGGCGGCGTTGGCCGGCGGCGTTGGCCGGCGGCGTTGGCCGGCGGCTCACCTTTTGCCGGCGGCTCACCGGCGGGCGGTGTCCAGGGTGGCGCGGACCTCGCCGAGGAGGTCGACCAGTTGGCGCAGGCGGGCGTCGTCGAGACCGGCGAACGCGACCGTCGCGTCGGGGTGCATGGCGCGCATCGCCTGCCCGATCAGCTCCCCGCCGAGCGGGGTGAGCGCGACCTCACGGCGGCGGGCATCGTCCGGGGCCGCCTGCATCGTCACGGCGCCGCGGTCGACCAGGGTCTTGAGGGTCTTGGACACGGCCGGCTGGTTGACCTCCATCGCGGCGGCGATGTCGCCGACGGAGCCGGGCCCCGCGTTGGCCAGGTGCAGCAGCACCGCGGTGTGCGTCATGGTGAGGCCGAGCGGCCGGAGCGCCCGGTTGAGCCGGGTCTCGGCGAGCTGGTGCGCGATCGACAGCTCACGCATCGCCCGCCCTTGCAGCTCGGCCCGCGTCTGGGGGTCCATCGGCCAAATATATTCCATGGAACACTTGACGTCACGCGGCCCGCTCCCGAAGATACATTCCATGGAATTCATTCAGCGCACAACGCTCCCCGTCCTCGCCGGCGCCACCGTGGCCGGCTTCGCGGCCCAGCGGGTCAGCCAGACGGTCCTCGACGGGTTCTACGCCCGGTCCGGCTACCCGGTGCCGTACTACGTCGGGCAGCTGTCCTTCAGCGCGGACAAGCTCTCCGGCTGGTACACCGCGATGCTGCAGGCGGGCACGCTCGGCGTCTACTGGCAGACCCAGTTCATGGACTTCGCCTTCATCGCCGCCACGGCGCTGCTGTTCACCGCCGCGCTGGCGCTGGTCGCCCGCGCCTTCCCGGCCGGCACGCGCGCCCGCCGGATCGCCACCCTGGCGGTCCCACTGGGGGTGTTCGCCCCGCTGTGCGACGTGGTGGAGAACCTGTTCTCCTTCGCCATGCTGCCCGACCCGGGCTCGGTCAACCCGGTCCTCGCGGTGCTCTACTCGAGCGCCGCGGCCCTCAAGTTCGCCGGGTTCTTCGCCGTGTACCTGTGGATCCCCGTCGCACTGATCGCCGCCCTGGCACAGCGTCGCCGTCGCTAGTGTACAGACGTACATAGCGAGTGTACGGTTGTACACATGACCGGGAAGACCATGCGCGAGCGGATGCTCGCCGGGGAGCTGTACATCGCCGACGACCCGCAACTGGGCCTTGACGACGCGCGGGCGCAGCGGCTCACCCACCGGATCAACACGACGGACCCGACCGACGGCGCGACCCAGCGGGCGCTGCTGACCGAGCTGCTCGGCGGCTACGGCGAGGGCAGCCTGATCCGCCCGCCGCTGCGGTGCGACTACGGCTACCAGACCACCTTTGGCGCCCGCTCGTTCGCCAACTTCGGCCTCATCTGCAACGACGTCGCCACGATCACGATCGGCGACGACGTGCAGATCGGCCCCGGGGTGCAGCTGCTGACCTCCACCCATCCGCTGGAGCCGGGCCCGCGCCGCGACAAGTGGGAGGCGGCGAAGCCGATCGTCATCGGCGACAACGTCTGGCTCGGCGGCGGCGTCATCGTCTGCCCCGGCGTCACGATCGGCGCCGACACCGTCGTCGGGGCCGGCTCGGTCGTGGTCCGTGACCTCCCCGCGGGAGTCCTCGCGGTCGGCAACCCGGCCCGGATCGTCCGGCACCTCGACGCGGGCCGGTAGGCCGGTGGTGACCCGCCGGCACGACCCGAACCGCAAGGACCGCATCGTCGACGCCGCGATCGGGGTCATCGCCGAGCACGGCGTCGCCGGCACCACCCACCGGCTGATCGCGGCGGCCGCGGACGTGCCGCTGGGGTCGCTGACGTACCACTTCACCAGCCTCGACGACCTGCGCGCCCAGGCGTTCCAGCGGCACGCCGAGCGGATGTCCGTCGTCTACGAGTCGCACTTCCTGCACGTCCACACCCACGACGCCCTCGTGGAGGCGATCACCGACCTCATCCACGGCGACGCCGGCGCCGACACCGCCGACTGGGCCATCGCCTACGAGCTGTACCTGGCCGCGCTGCGCGACCCCGCGCTGCGCACCATCACCGAGACCTGGATGCGCACCAGCCGCGCCGTCCTGGAACGCTTCGTCGACCCGACCACCGCGCGGGGCGTCGACGCCCTGATCGAGGGCCTGGTCATGCACAAGACCCTGTCCACGGCGCCGGTGTCACGCGAGCAGATCCGCGTGATCGTCGCCAGGACCCTCGGCGACCCACCCGCCTGACCCCTCGGAGACCACCATGACCCTCACCGCCGGGTCGGCAGCCACCACCGACCAACCGCTGCGCGCCGCGACCCGCGCCGTCTACGCCGCCTTCATCTGGGCCGGCGTCGCGATGGCGAGCTGGGCCACCCGCATCCCGCAGATCCGCGACGAGCTGCGCCTCGGCCCGTCCCAGCTCGGCCTGGTGCTCGTCGCCATCGCCGCCGGCTCGATCATCTCACTGGTGCTCTCCGGCCAGATCGTCGCCCGCTTCGGCTCCCGCGCCACCGTCGCCGCGATGGCGGTCCTGCTGACCGTCAGCCTGATCATCGTCGCCGGCGGCTACCACCTCGGCGTGCCCCCGGTGGTCCTGGGCCTCTTCGCGTTCGGCTTCGCCAACGGCGCCTGGGACGTCGCGATGAACGTCCAGGGCGCCCTCGTCGAGCGCCGCCTCGGCCGCGCGATCATGCCCCGCTTCCACGCCGGCTACAGCGTCGGCACCGTGGCCGGCGCCCTGCTCGGCACGGCGATGGTGGCCCTGAAGGTCCCGGTGACGATCCACCTGAGCGTGGTCGCGGTCCTGGTCGGCGCCAGCACGTTCGTCATGGTCCGCGCGTTCCTGCCCGACACCCTGTCCGACGAGGCGCCCGCCGACAGCGGCGGTTCGCGGCGGTTCCTGGAGTTCTGGACCGAGCCCCGCACCCTGCTCGTCGGCGTTTTCGTCCTGGCGTTCGCCTTCACCGAGGGCGCCGGCATCGACTGGATCGCCGTCGCGGTCATCGACGGATACCGCACCCCCGCCGCGGTCGGCACCCTCGCCTTCACGGTCTTCCTGACCGCGATGACCGTCGGCCGCTGGTTCGGCCCTGCCCTGCTCGACCGGTACGGGCGTGTCCCGGTCGTGCGCGCCCTGGCCGTCATCGCCCTCGCCGGCCTGCTGCTGTTCATCTTCGGCCCCAACACCCCGACCGCCTTCGCCGGCGCCCTGCTCTGGGGCACCGGTGCCTCCCTGGGCTTCCCGGTCGGCATGAGCGCCGCCTCCGACGACCCCGCCAAGGCGGCCGGGCGGGTCAGCGTGGTCGCCTCGATCGGCTACTGCGCCTTCCTGGGCGGCCCACCGCTGATCGGCCTGCTCGGCGACCACGTGTCGGTCCTGAAGGCCCTCATCGCGATCGCTGTCCTGCTCACCGTCGCATTCCTCCTGGCCGGCGCCATCCGCCCACTGCATCCAGAGTCCTCAAAGGACTGACGTGTTTGGCGGCGACCGGTATCGGGCATTTCTTGAACAGCGGCACATCGACGCCGCCACTTGGGAAACGAGGAGGAACAGTGACCGTCACCGGAATCATCACCGCGCTGATCGTCGGTCTGATCGTGGGCGCGCTCGGCAGGCTGGTGGTCCCCGGCCGCCAGAACATCCCGATCTGGCTCACGATGGTCATCGGCGTTGTCGCCGCCCTGATCGGCACCTTCATCGCGAACGCCATCGGCGTCTCGACCGACACCCCGGGCGTTGACTGGGGCGAACTGGTCGTCCAGGTGATCGTGGCCGCCATCGGCGTCGCGCTGGTCGCCGGCTTCGCCGGCCGTGGCCGTCGGGCCCTCTGACCCCGACACGAAGCTCTGCGAAGACCCCCGGCCGGGATGGCCGGGGGTCTTCCTCATTTCCCGACGCGCTTTGTTCGACGCCATCGCGATCCGCGCGCGTGATCGTCATGCCCATTGCGGTCATGCCAAGCCAGGTCCGTCCTCGCTACGGCACGGAGCGCGCCCACGCCACCCATCGCGCAGCGGGCA
This sequence comes from Dactylosporangium sp. NPDC049525, assembly GCF_040676755.1. Lineage (NCBI taxonomy): Bacteria > Bacillati > Actinomycetota > Actinomycetes > Micromonosporales > Micromonosporaceae > Dactylosporangium > Dactylosporangium sp. NPDC049525. Next base: position 98,850 of record NZ_JBFAPO010000001.1, read on the forward strand.
GGGTTATCCACAGGGGCTGAGCAGGCAAACCTTGCTTCGTACACATGTGCTATCCACAGCCTGTGGATAGCACATGTGTACGACGGTCAGCTCTCGATCGCCTCGGCTGGGCGGCGCAGGCGGCGCACGGACAGGGCCACCGCCACCGGCGCAAGGGTCAGCAGCGGCATGACGTAGCGGATGTCGATCGCGGAGAGGGCGAGCGACATCATCACCAGCGCCACCGAGACGGTGCCCAGGAAGACGGCGTCGAGGTTCTCCCGGCCGTGCTGCTTGCGGGGGCGGCGCAGGGCCAGGGCGAAGATCAGCAGCAGTGCGATCACGTAGGCCAGGCTCGGGACCGTGAAGACCTTGCCGTAGGCGTGCATGATCTTGTTCTGCCAGTTTGCCGGGTCACCGCCGCCGGCCTCGGCGCCCGGGATGAAGGGCTTGACCATGAGCGTGGGCGCACAGACCTCGCCGGAGCCGGCCGACGGCATGTTCCACCGGTCGTGGACGCACTCGGTGCGCCATGGGCCGTGCCAGCCGGGCTGGAACATGTGCACCGTGTCGGCCATGACGACCTTGAAGTACTCGTCAGGCTGGGCCAGGATCGCCTTCGTCGCGAACGACTTGTAGATGTTGTCGTCCTTGTACCGGGTGACGAGGTCCGTCGGGTCGTCGAACCACAGGTAGGAGTCGGGTCCCAGCCGCTGGCCGAGCGGCTCGAGCGGGCAGAGCTCCCGCTCCTGCGGCGTGAAGTCGATCTTGTCGCAGTCGACGAACGTGGTGGTCCGGGCCCACATGTAGCGGCCGGTGTAGGAGTTGATGGCGTAGACGCCGTGCTCGTGGTGGAACCAGACCATGTAGCCGGACAGCGGGATGGCGACGGCGACGCAGAAGGCGAGCACCTGCTTCCAGCCGACCCGGCGCAGGATCAGGTATGCCACGACGATCACGATCAGGACCTGGCCGATGGTGCGGGTGAGGCTCGCCGCGGCGATGAGGCCGCCGGACAGCGCCGCGACCCAGATCGGCAGGCGGTCGGTCCACAGCAGCAGGGCGACCGCGGCCAGCAGGAGCACCGAGAAGAGCGTGTCCGACAGGACGTGGTGCTCGACCACCAGCTCCCGGGCGTCCAACAGGATCGGCGCGGCGGCCAGCGCGGACCAGCGCCGTGCCAGGCCGCGGCGGCGCAGCAGAGCGTAGACGACCACGCCCATGCCGAGCCCGAGCAGGTGCTGGGTGAGCGCGACGACCGACGTGCGCTCGAACGGCGCGAGGAGGTACAGGAAGAACGGGTAGCCGAAGGGCCAGATCGGGTCCGTGTCCCAGCTCTTCGCCGAGAGCATGTAGGCCCGGGTGTCGACGAAGTAGCCGAAGGCCGGGTAGTACGTGACCATCATGGCCACCCGCACGAGGGCGGCGACGGCCAGGAGTGCGGTGAACGCCTTGTTGGTGCGGGCGGCGTGCCACAGCCACCGCCCGGCGCCGGCGACGCTGCGCCGGCGTGGGGTGGGGGTGGTGCCGGCGGTGACGGGTTCCGTCACCGCCGGCAGCGTGGCTTCATCGGTCGACATCGGCCGTGCTGGGAGCGTCGACCCGGGCCTGGCGAGGGATCACCGGCGCGCTGCGGCCGGTGCCCTTGGCCGCGCCGCTGTCCGAGGTCGACTTCTCCTCGTGGTATTCCTCTTCCACGTTGACCTCCCACACGTCGTGGGTGGTGCCCGAGGCGATGTTCTCGGCGGTGAGCAGCGCCGTCATCATCGAGTGGTCCGCGTTGTTGTAGCGGTGCATGCCGTTGCGGCCGACCGGGTGCGCGTTGGTGACGTTCGCGTCCAGCCAGGCCCGCAGCACCTCGACGTTGCGCTGGTAGGTCTCGTCGTAGGTCGGGTAGGCCTTGGGCATGCGCACGACGTAGCCGGTCTCGACCGCGCCTTCCTTGACCAGGCCGAGGCGCTCCAGCTCCGCGGTGGCGAACGCGACCAGGTCCTCGTCGGACTTGACCCACATCTCGTCGTTCTCGAAGACGAAGTACTCCATGCCGAGGCAGGTGCGCCCGTCCTTGACCATGTACGGCGACCAGGAGCCGAAGTTCTGGATCCGGCCGACCTTCACGTGCGGGTCGTGGATGTAGATCCAGTTGTCCGGGAAGGAGAACTCCTGCGGCACGACCAGCGCGACGGTGAGGAAGTCGCGGTAGTGCAGGTCCTTGGCGGCGAGGATCGCGTCGTGGTCGGCGGCCGGCTCCATCGCGAGGACCAGCTCCGACAGCGGCATCGAGGAGATCAGGTGGTCCAGCGGCACGCGCCGCTCGCCCGTGGCGTCGGCGATGTCGACGGCGGTGACCTTCTTGGTCTCCGGGTCGCGGTGGACGGTCTTGACCCAGGTCTGCAGGGCGACCGTGCCGCCGAGCTTCTCGACGTGCTCGGTGCACCGCTCCCACATCATGCCGGGGCCGTACTTCGGGTACTGGAACTCCTCGATGAGGCTCGCGATGTCCTTCTGGTTGCGCTTCGGCATGAGCGCGTTCATCACGGCGCTGGACAGCGAGAGGTTCTTGATGCGCTGGGCGGCCCAGTCGGCCTGCAGGGCCGTGGCGGGCATGCCCCACACCTTCTCGGTGTAGGTCTTGAAGAAGATGGAGTAGAGGCGCCAGCCGAAGCGGGCGGAGACCCAGCCCTCGAAGTGCGACTGGTCCTTCGGCGGGCGGATCCGGGCCGCGGTGTAGGACGCGACGCAGCGCACGGCCTCCCACACGCCGAGGTTGCGCAGCGCGTTCATCGCCTTCAACGGGTAGTCGAAGAGCTTGCCACGGTAGTAGATGCGGCTCATCCGGGGACGCAGCAGGAAGTCCTCTTCGGGGAGGATCTCGTGCCACAGCGCCTCGACCTCGGGCACCTTGGTGAAGAAGCGGTGGCCGCCGATGTCGAAGCGCCAACCGTCGCGCTCGACAGTCTGGCTGATGCCCCCGACGACCTTGTCGGCCTCGAAGACCTGCACCGGCAGGCTCTGCTTCGCAAGGGCGTAAGCGGCGGTAAGACCGGCGGGACCGGCCCCGATGACTACAGTGGTCGGCTTCTCGCCAGACACAATGGCACTCCCTGCCAGCTCGATTACACCCCGTGAAGCGCGCGGCGGCCTGGCGGCCAGCACGAACGGCGACACTAAAGGACATGTCGGTGAACGGCAACCTGCCGGGCACAAGTTCACCTGCCGGTTACAGTGTCGCCCTCCGCGCTCTGTGAGCACTCGTCAGGCGACGGTGCGTACTTTACAGCCCGTTCAGGTGACCTCGGTCGGCGTCGCCGGCCGTCGATCTTTGAAGACCCATAACCGGTACAACATGTAGTTACTCCCCGTAGTCAGCACGAGTGCAATCGCCTTCGCAACCAGATAATTCAGGCCGAAAGCGGTGAACGCGGTCACGAGGACCGCGGTCAGGACCCAGTTGACGCAGCCGAGGAAGAGGTATTTGCCGAACTGGCCGACGACCGGAGCCTGGCTGCGGAACGACCAGACCCGGTTGAGCGCGAAGTTGAAGACGAACGCGAGGGTGACCGCGATGAACGCGGCGATCCCCACCGGCACGCCGAGCCGGTCGTGCAGCCCGTAGAGCATGCCGAAGTCGGCCGCGGCGCTGAGCCCGCCGATCACGACATACCGGAAGGCGCTGTGCTCCAGAAGGGCACCGACGCGACCCCGCCGGACATCGACGGTCTCCACCTCGACACTCATGGGGGCCACCCTACGGGCTGCCCGGTCGACGGCGATATCCGGCCGAATGGGCAACCCGTCCCGCTCAAACGGGCTCATTCACGCGGCGGCGCCGGGCGCGCACGGAGTGATACGTGCAGTACCCGGCGCCGATGAGCGCGCCGACGGCGAGCAGCTCGACACCCGTACGCAGGCCGGCGGGGACGAACCACAGCTTCAGCGTGCCCTCCGCGGCCCGCGACGGCAGGTCGACCTGGATCAGGCCGGCCGGGCCGCGGTCGACCGGCAGGTAGCGCCCGTCGACAGAGGCGTGCCAGCCGGGCCACGACAGCGCCGCCACGATGACGCGCCCGCCGCCGGTGTACCGGATCTCCTCGGCCTCCGGCTCGGCCCGGTCGGCGGTGACCGTCAGGCCCGGCGAGGTCCAGGAGACCCGGCCATCGGGGTGCGGCAACGCCGCGGTCCGCCGGATGACGGTGGCGTAGGTGCCGCGGTTCGCGGTCTCCCAGCCGGGCGGGGCCAGCTTCAGGTCGAACGCGTAGGGCTGGTCGCGCAGCAGCTCGGGGGTCGGCTTGAGGGTGCCGGGGATCTGGGCGTTGAGCAGCGTGACGGTGCGCAGCCGCAGCAGGTCCGCCAGCGGTACGCCGGTGCCCGGGTCGACCGCGAAGACGCGCTGGTACGCCTTGTCGCAGACGCTGCCCTCGTACTCCATGCACAGCGCCTCGCCGAACTGCCGGTTGCCCATGCCGGTGTAGCCGTTGAGGCTGTCCATCCCGGCGACGTGGCTGACGTTGCCGAAGAGCACCTCACGCCAGGCCTTGTCCGGCTGCTTGTCGGCGGTGCGGACCTTGTCGAAGGAGTTGGCGATGATGAAGGTGTTGCCGTCGGACCGGTCGGCGAAGTCGGCCCGCAGCTGCGCGACGTTGTGCGGGAACTGCCACGGCGTGATGTCCCGGTTACGCGGGAACCAGTTGAGCTGCAGGACCAGCATCGCGAGGGTCCCCGCGATCAGGACGGGGGTGACCAGGCGGCCCCGGTGCCGGGCGGCCAGCACGACGGCGAGGACCAGCACGCCGACCACCAGCGCGGCCTCCGTCACCCGGCGGGTATCGCCGGGGCGGTCGGCCCACACCAGGTAGCTCGACAGCATGATCAGCCCGGCCGTGCCCAGGCCGCGGCGCGCGGCGTGGTCGGTGCGCAGGCCGGCGCTGAGCAGCAGCGCGACGACCAGGATCACGGCCAGGAAGAGGTACTCGATGAGGCGGGCCGGCCAGCGGAACATCCACAGGTTCGACGGGGCCAGGGTCAGCATCAGGTAGGCGACGCCGACGGCGGGGATGCCGGCCCAGGCGCGGACGCCCTTCAGCGCCGACCACGAGAACCAGGGCAGCAGCGGCACGATGAACCACGCCAGGTAGGCGATCGGCGTGGTGGCCGGGCCGAAGGTGTAGAGCCGCGGCACGTAGGTCGGGGCGCTGAGGTTGAGCAGGCTGCCGAGGGTGGGCACGAGCTGGCCGGTGTTGTAGACGCCGCCGGACTGGCGGGTGCCGACCGGCCCGAGGCCGAGCAGCGGCAGGAAGACGATCGCGGCCATCAGGCCGGCGGCGAGGCCGATGGCGGCCACCCCGATCGCCGACCGCAGCTGCCGGTTGACCAGGCGCTCCAGGATGACGGCGGCGACGACGACCATCACGCCGAGCACGCTGTAGGGGCTGCCGGAGGTGGTGGTGAGCCCGGCGACGACCAGCGGCACCACCGGGTGCATGCGGCCGCGGGCGTAGCGGCGCAGCGTCCACCAGGTGTGCACGGTGAGGCTGAACGCGATGAGGTTGGTGACCCACGCCTGCGCGTCCCAGAACAGCGTGTAACCGCTGAACGGCAGGGCGACCGCCGCGACGGCGGCGGCGGACCGGTTGGCGCCGTATTCGCGGGCCAGCATGTAGATGCCGGTGGCGAGCAGGACCAGGAACTCGGTCTTGATCAGGATCGCGGCGATCGCGAGGTCCGGCAGCAGCGCGACGAGCACGGCATTGGCCATGGTCAGCGGGTTGAACAGGCCGAACTGGGCCTCGCCGGCGAAGTTGCCGCCGAGCCAGGTGCCGACGTCCAGCATCGGCAGCCTGCCCTGCAGCAGCTGCTCGCCGATCAGGCGCCAACCCGGGATGATCACCGACGAGGTGTCGTCGTAATAGTAGAAAAGGTGCGTTTTGAGCACGGGAAGCTGCGCGGCGAACGCCACGATGACCGCCACGACGGCGAGACCGACGAGGTCGGTGCGGCGGCGGCCGGCGCGGCTGGGTTCGGGGCGGGACTCGACGGCGGGCGGGTCCACGAGCAGTTCCTGCACGGTGCGGGAGTCTAGCCAGAACCGCATCGCCCCATCGCCCGCCGCCTGGCGGTGGCCGGACGGCGGCCCGGACCGACCGATGCGGGGGGTCGCGTCCGGGACGGCCCCGCGTTACTGTGTGCGAGCGTTGCCAGACGAGAGGTCCTCACGTGTTGTCCGTGGTTGTTCCGTGCTTCAACGAAGCCGAGACACTTGTCCGACTGCACGACCGGATCACCGCCGAGGTCGCTGCGGCCGGCGAGACGTGCGAGCTGATCTACGTCGACGACGGTAGCTCCGACGACACCCTCGCGATCCTGCGCAAGCTGGCCGCCAACGACGAGCGCGTCCGGTATGTCGCCTTCAGCCGTAACTTCGGCAAGGAAGCGGCGATGTATGCGGGACTGCGGCACACCACCGGCGACGCGATCATCATCATGGACGCCGACCTGCAGCACCCGCCGGAGCTGATCTCACAGCTGGTGGCGATGTGGCGCACCGGCATCGACCAGGTCGTCGCCCGGCGCAACCGGACCGGTGACCCCAGGACCCGCACGTTCCTGAGCAAGGCGTTCTACCGGCTGGTCAACCGCTGGATCGAGGTCCGGCTGGTCGACGGCGCCGGCGACTTCCGGCTCATCTCGCGGCCGGTCGTCGACGCGATCCTGGCGATGCCGGAATACAACCGGTTCTCCAAGGCGATGTTCGCCTGGGTCGGCTTCGACGTGGCCTACATCGAGTATCAGAACGTGTCCCGCCAGGGCGGCGCCACCTCGTGGACGTTCCCGAAGCTGGTCAACTACGCGATGGACGGCCTGCTGTCGTTCAACAACCGGCCGCTGCGCCTGGCGATCTACCTCGGGCTGTTCATGTCCGCGATCGCCGTCGCGTACATGCTGTGGATCATCGGGGTGAGCGTGGTCAGCGGCGTCGACTCGCCCGGCTACACCACGCTGCTCACCGCGATCGTCGGCCTGGGCGGGCTCCAGATGATCGTCGTCGGCGTGATCGGTGAGTACGTCGGCCGCATTTACTACGAGGTGAAGCGGCGCCCGCACTTCCTGCTCAAGGAGGCGCACCTGCCACGGGCCACCCTGAGTGAGGAGCGCGAGGCGTGGCCGGTGCTGAGTCCGCTACCTACCCAACGTCAACGGTCAGAAGTCATCGACCCGATCGCCTGACGCCGCCGGTGCGCCGCAGAAGCATCGCGCTCGTCGTCGCCGGGGCCCTGCTGGTCGGTGGGGTGATCGTCGCCGCCGACGATGACAACCCGTCGCCGCCGCTGGCGGTGCAGGACGGCAAGGCCCGGTTCGAGGTGCTGTCCCCGACGCTGATCCGGATGGAGTACGCGCCGGACGGCCGCTTCGAGGACCGCCCGACGTTCAACGCGGTCAACCGCAAGCTGCCGGTTCCGGAGTACACCAGCGACGTCGAGCACGGCGAGCGGGTCATCCGCACGGGCCGGCTGACGCTGCGGTACCGGCTGAACTCCGGCCCGTTCAACGACCAGAACGTGACCGTCCAGCCCCGCGACGGTGATGTCGCGCATCCGGTGTGGCGGCTCGCCGGCGACTGCGACTTCGGGGTGGCGTGCGAGGCCGAGCTGATGCGCCTGTCCGGCGGCGCCGGCCTCGCCGACGACCAGGCCGGCTCGACCGGGCCCGGGTTCGTCGACGGCATGAGCGGCCGGATCGCGTGGACGCACCAGGGCGTGCCCGGCGGCCGGCAGCAGGTGGGATTCCGGTATTCCAACGGCACCACCGAGACGCAGACCGCGCTGGTGACGGCCGGCGACACGAGGGTACGGGTGGACCTGCCGCCGACCGGCAGCTGGGACGACTGGGCCGAGGCGTCCGCGGTGATGGCGCTGCCGGCGGGGTCCGGCGAGCTCGCCGTGGGGTGCGCGCAGAACCGGTGCGCGTTCAACGTCGACAGCGTCGCGGTGACGGCGCCCGGCGCCCCCTATCCGGCGATGCTCGACGCGGCGCACAGCGCGGCGAACCTGGGCGGGTGGCGGCGCAGCCTCGACGTCGCCGACGGGCCGCTGCCGCTGTACGACGGCCTGCTCAGCCGCGACGGCTGGTTCCTGCTCAATGACTCCGCGACCGCGCTGGCCACCGGCGAGCCGCGCGAGGCGAAAGCGGGCTACCAGGACGGCTACCTGTTCGGCTACGGGCAGGACTACCGGCAGGCCCTCAAGGACCTCCGTGACCTGACCGGCCCGGCGGTGACGCTGCCGCGGTGGGCGTTCGGCACCTGGTTCTCGCGGTATTACGCGTACAAGGACGCCGACTACCGCGACGAGATCCTGCCCGCGTTCCGGGAGCACGGCGTTCCGCTGGACGTGCTGGTCGTCGACACCGACTTCAAGTCGCCCGGCAGCTGGAACGGCTGGGACTGGAACCCGGCGCTGTTCCCCGATCCGCAGGGGTTCCTGGACTGGGCGACCGGCGAGGGGCTGCGGGTCGCGCTGAACATCCACCCGAGCATCCGCGCCGACGACCCGCACTACGCCGAGGTGGTCGACGCCGTCGGCCACGAGCTGCCGGTGGGTGCCTGCGACACGGGCAACCCGTGCCGGGTGTTCAACTTCAGCGATCCGGTGGAGCTGAAGGCCTACTTCGACCTGCACCGGCGCTTCGACGCCCTCGCCCCGATCGTGTGGTGGCCGGACACGTGCTGCGACTCCAGCGTGGCGACCACGCCCGGCATCTCCCCCGACAGCTGGATCAACGCCCAGTACGCGGCGTACATCGACGGGCAGGGCCGGCGCGGGTTCTCCTGGAACCGCAGCGGCAGCGGGTTCACCGTGTACACCGAAAGCGCCGTCTACCCGGCGGGGCCGTGGGCGGATCACCGGTACACCGTGGACACCACCATGGACACCGTCTCGACGTGGGAACTGCTGGCGTTCGCGTCGCGCTACACCGTGCTGCGGGGCTCGATCGGCATGCCGTACGAGTCGCACGACATCGGCGGCCACAACTACCCGCACAACGCCAACCGGCTGCCCCCGGACCTGTACGCGCGGTGGGTGCAGTTCGGCGCGTTCCAGCCGATCCTGCGGCTGCACTCCAACCACGGCTACCGGCTGCCGTGGGACTACCCGGCGCAGGCGCAGGACTCCGCGGTGAAGTTCCTGCGGTTGCGGGAGGCGCTGGTGCCCTACACGTACACGCTGGCGCGCCAGGCGCGGGACACCGGGCTGCCGATGGCCCGCGGGATGTTCCTCAACTATCCGCAGTTCCAGGAGGCGTACGACTTCACGTCGCAGTACCTGTTCGGCGATGACCTGCTGGTCGCCCCGGTGACCGACCCGGGGACCGCGGACGTGCCGACCAAGGTGTGGTTCCCGCCGGGGACGTGGACGGACTGGTTCACCGGCCGCTCGTACACCGGGCCGGGGGTGCAGACGGTCACCACGGACCTCGGCACGATGCCGGTGTTCCAGCGGGCGGGCGGGATCCTGCCGACCCGCACCGACGACGTGCCCAACGCGAGCGCGTCACCGATGGAGCAGGTCACGCTCGACGTGGCGACCGGCGCGAACGGCGAGTTCCGGCTCTACGAGGACGCCGGTGAGGGCCACGGCTACCAGGCCGGCGAGTTCGCCTGGACGACGGTGCGCTACGACGGCGGCGTGACCATCGGCGCCCGCGAGGGCACGTTCCCCGGCGCCGTGGCGACCCGCGCGTGGACCGTCCGGCTGCACGCGGTGGACAAGGCGCCGTCGCGGGTGACGCTCAACGGGACCGACATGGACGGCGGGGCCTGGTCGTTCGATGCGGACACCCGCACCGTGACGATCCAGACCCCGCCGTTGCCGACCGGGACGCAGCAGCGGATCAGCGCTGCGTGAGCGGCTCGTTCTGCGGGACGAGGTTCGCCATCGGTGCGGCGCCGCCGGCGACGGTGTAGGTGCCGGGGACGCCGATGGCGTTGCCGATCGGCGGGATCAACGCGTCCGGCAGGGCCAGGTAGCCACCGAGCATGACGGCGTAGTTGATGCTGCCGGAGGCGTCGGACAGGTAGTCCCCGACCGGGCCGTAGAGCTGGTTCGGGTCGGTGAGCAGCAGCGGGCCGTAGGTCGCGCCGATCATCGCGCCGCCGGTGAGGGCGTCCTGCCAGCCGCGGTTGGTGGCGAGCGCCACGTTCCCCGGTGACACGAAGAAGTGCCGCGCCAGGGCGACCGCGGTGTCCTTCTCGTTGTTGCCGACCAGGCTGGTGTAGCTGAAGTTGCCCCACGCCGGCAGTTGCCCGGTGGCGGCGGCCTTCTGCAGCGCCGTGTCGCCGGGTCCGCCCGCGGTGACGACCTCCAGGCCCGGTCCGATGCTGTTCATGTACTCGGCGGACACGGCCGGCATGGTGCCGCCGTCGGTGAGGACGACGACGGTGCCCGGGTTGGCGCCCGCGGCCGCACCGGCGGCGAGGGCGTCGTAGTAGTTGGCGCCGGTGGTGACGATGATCCGCTCCGGGTCGGCGGTGATCTCCTTGTTGATGGCGACCGCGGTGGCGTAGTGGTTCGCGCCCCAGATCCGGTGCAGGGTGTAGCCGAGCCCGCTGAGCTGGGTCTCGATCTTCTGGGGCAGGGCGAGGGTGCCACCGAGCAGGTAGATGTCGCCGGGGGTCGGCAGCACCCGCTGGATCTCGGCAATGACCCGCGGCTCGACGGTGTTGCCCGGGGCCGTGATCAGCAGCGGGCCGCCCTTGTTGATGGCGAGGGCCGACCCGACGAGCGCGTCGAGGTAGGTGTCGCTGCGCGACAGGACGACCGCCTGCGCCTGGTTGTCGCCGTAGTTGCGCTTGGAGGTGGCGATCGCGGTCAGCGTGCCGTCGTTGCCCCACACCCGCTGCACCAGGCTGCCGCCGATCGCCTGGGTGGCGACCGTGCCGTGCCCCTCGACGACGTCCTTGACGGAGATGACGGGCGGGTCGTTGAGCTCGACGGACCTGATCTTCGAGCCGGCTGCGGCACCGACGAAGATCCTGTGGCCGTCGGGCGACCACGCCAGGCTCTCCGGGGCCGGCGCCGCGAGCGTGATGAGCTTCTTCTTGTTGGAGCCGTCGAAGTCGACGGTCCAGAGCTCGGCGTTGTCACCCGCCGGCGTGGTGGCGGGCACGACGTAGGCGATCTTGCTGAAGTCCGGGTCGACGTCGGGCAGCGTCGCGTTGGAGACCAGCAGCTTGGGCTGCGCGTCCTGCGGCACGAACTTGTAGATCGCCGGCGCGCCGCCGTTCTGGCGGCGCACGAAGAACAGGATGTCGTGATCGTTGCCCTCGCCGGCGCGGGTCATCGAGACCGACGGCATGGTGTCCTCGATCAGCGCCGGGTCCGGGTTTTCGCCGATCGGCGCCTCGTAGCGCGTGCCGTCGCTGGAGGCGTAGAACAGCTTGCCGTCGCGGCTGAAGTAGACCGCGTCGCCGGTCGGGTTCCAGACCGGATCCTTGTCCGCCGGGTTCGTCGTGATGGTGACCTTCTTGCTGCCGTCCTGCCGGACGGACTTGATGCCGCCGCCCGGCGCGACGTAGGCGAGCCGGGTGCCGTCGGCCGACCATTGCCCGTCCGTGCCCTCGACAAGGATCTTCCCGCCGGTGCCGTCAGGCTTGGCGATCATGACGTTGCCGCCGACGTTGTAGGTGATGCTGCCGACGGCGCCGCCGTGCGACGCCTCGGCGCCGACCGCCGTGGCCGCGACGAGCCCGATGGTGACGGCACCAATGGCATACCGCCGCAGGTGTTTCGGACGAGACACGGTGGATCCTCCCCGAAGGACGCGACGACCACCGCCGGTCCTGAGGGCTTTCGGCGCCTGGGCAGCGCGGATTCCGGGCGGGGTCCGACGGCAGTCTAGGCATGAATCTTTGTCGCGTGTCACCCCGGAAAGCCGTCCGGCCGAACGGCCGATGAGCAAACCGGTACATCGTGGGCAGAACGCAGGGCGGGCCCCGGCAATGGTCCGCCGGGGCCCGCCCTGTCGTGCTGTGGTGCCTACTTGATGGTGGTGGGCGCCACGGTGGTCAGGCCGGGCACCTTCGTGGTCTTCGCCGTGGCGTCGGCGCCGACCTTCGGCGTGACGGTCTGCGCGCGCAGCCCGTTCTTGGCCACCCCGGCCGTGCCGTCGATGAAGTCGAACTGGCCGGCCACCGAGATCGCGTTGCCGACGATCGGGGCGAGGTTGTCCGGAAGGGCCAGGTACCCGCCGAGCATGACGGCGCCGTAGATGCTGCCCGCACCCTCGGAGAGGTACTGGTCGACCGGGCCGTAGAGCGCGCCGGTGTTGTCGACGAGCAGGAGCGGACCATCCACCGCGCCGATCATCGCGCCGCCGGTGAGGGCGTCCTGCCAGCCGCGGTTGGTGGACAGCGCCACGCTGGTCGGCGAGGTGAAGAAGAACCCGGCCAGCTGGACCGCGGTGTCCTTCTCGTTGTCACCAACCAGCGGCCAGTAGCCCCAGTCGTCGCCCCAGTTGTACAGCTGCCCGTTCCACGCGGCGTTGATCAGCGCCGAGTTGCCCGGGCCGCCCGCGGCGACGACGGCCGTGCCACCGTTGTTGTAGTACGGGTTGAGGCTGTTGAGGTAGTTCGCCGACGCGGCCGGCATGTTGACGCCGTCGGTGAGGACGATGACGGTGCCGGGGTTGGGGCCTGTGGCCGCACCGGCGGCAAGGGCGTCGTAGTAGTTCGCGCCGGTGGTGACGATCGCGACGCGCGGGTTGGGCGTGATCTGCTTGTTGATCTCGACCGCGGTGTCGTAGTGCGTGTTGCCCCAGATCCGGTGCACGTTGAACCCGCGGTTCCTGAGCTGGGTCTCGATCCCCTGCGGCAGGGCGAGCGTGCCGCCCAGCAGGTAGATGTCGCCGTTCGAGCCCAGGATCCGCTCGATCTCGGCGAGGACCCGGTGCTCGACCGTGTCGCCCCGCGCGGTGATCAGCAGCGGCGCCTGCTTGCTGATGGCGAGCGCCGAACCGACCAGTGCGTCGAGGTACGTGTCGCTGCGCGACAGCACGACCGCATGGGCGTGCACCCGGCCGAGGCTGTCGGTGCCGGTGGTGGTGCCGAGGTCGGTGTAGTTCCACTGCGAGGTGGCGATCGCGGTGTCAGTGCCGTCGGCACCCCAGACGCGCTGGACGACGTTGCGCTGGACGCTCTGCGAACTCGGCGCGCTGCCGTTCTTGACCGTCGTGGACTGCTTCGAGGCGACGTCGACCTTCTTCACGACGTTGCCGGTGGTGGAGTAGACCACGCTGGCGCCGTCCGCGGAGAACGCCGGGTTGGTGGCGAGCCCGTCGGTGGTCAGCTGGATCTTGTTGCCGCCGGCCTTGTCGGCGGTCCACAGGTTGCCCGACGACACGTACACGAACGTCTCGCCGCCCGGCGCGAAGTCCGGGCTGGTGGCCGCGTCGACCAGCTTGGTCGGGCTGCCGGGGGTGCTGGGGTTGTACTTGTAGACCGCGCCGGACCGCTCGAAGATGATGTCGCCGAGGTCGGACGCGGACGGGTTGACGTCGATGAACGTGCCGCCGGGGTTCTCCTCCAGCGGGGCTTCGGCGAAGGTGCCGTCACTGGACGTGGACCACAGCTGGCCGTTGCGGCTGAACAGGATCCACCGGCCCAGGGAGCTCCAGGTCGGGTCGATGGCGACGCCGTCCTCCGGGTCGGTGACGCTGAGCGGCGTTCCACCGTACTGGCGGATGGTCTTGATGCCGCCGTCGGTCGAGGCGAACGCGAAGCGGCTGCCGTCCGGCGACCACGCCCCGTTGCCGTTGACGTCGGAGGCGAGCACCGATGCCCCGGTGCCGTCCTGGTTGGCCACGTAGACCGTGGTGCCGACGTTGTAGGTGAGCTTTCCTACTTCGCCCTGGTGCGCTGCGTTGGCCGCCGTGGCGGTCGCGGCGACCGTCGCGAGGGTTACGCCGCCGATTGCGATTCGGCGCACGTAAGCACGAGACAAATTGATCCTCCCCGAAAAGGATTTGAGCGGACCACCGCATGAATTACCGACCGCGCTCGCTTCCACCGAGGCGTCGAGGCGGGGTCCGCCGGGGAGTTTAATCATGAAACTTCTTTACTGTTGCCCCGTTTCGCGGTGCCGGACGCCATCAGCTGAACGCCCGATGAACGTGAAGCGACATCGCGTCCGGCGGGTCTCCGATCGTCCACGTTGGACTTCGTCCGGTTGGCACTGGCGGATGCGCGGCGGGCGGCCTATTCTGGGAGGCAGTAGACCGGCGCCTTCCCCCGTGGGTGCCGGTCTCACTATTTTCCGGGACGTGCTCCGACCAGCGCCGCAGCGACCGCCAGCAGCGCGGTCCCGCCAATCAGCGCACCGAGCGTGGTCCATGGCACACGCACCGTCACCGGTCCGGCGATGCTGAGCAGTGTCGTCCACAGTCCCCCAACGGCGACCAGCGTGGCGGCCGCGGCGAGGACGACGCCCAGCGCCACCGTGACCAGCACCTCCACCGCCGTCCACGCGAGGACCTGGGCTCTGGTCGCGCCGAGCAGGCCCAGCCAGCGGCGCTCCCCCGCCCGGTCCGGCGCCGCCATCAGCAGGGTGTTGACCATGGCGAGGGTGGTGTAGGCCAGCACGATGCCGAGGACGACCAGCAGGCCGAGCCGGCTCGCCGACCCTTGCCCGTCACGCTCCGCCGCCAGCCAGGTGCTGCGCGGCACCGCTCGGGCCCGGTGCCCGTCGACGGCGTCGCCCAGCGCCGCGGCGACGGCCGCGTGGTCGGTGCCGGGCCGCAGCCGCACGTAGGCGACGGACGGCAGGGCGGTGAACGCCTTCGCCGCGCCCACGTAGGCGTCCGCGGGGCTGCCGGCCGGCAGGACCTCAAGGACCCGCAGCTCCGCCTGGCTGCCGTCGGCGAGCCAGACCCGGGCGGTGTCGCCGACCCGCAGGTTCCAGTCGGCGGCGACCTTGATCCCGCCGTCGGGCACCTCGTCCACGGCCTCGGCGGGGCGCTGGATCAGTGCGGTGTCCCCTTCCAGGGTGTAGACGCTGGTGGAGGTGCTGACGGTGACGTCGACGCCGGGGACGCCGCGCAGCCGGGCGACGAGCTGCCGGTCCAGGCCGGTGGTGCCGTCCGGCAGGACCAGGAAGTCGGCGCGCACAGGCCTGGCGCGCAGGACGTTCTTCGCGGCGTCGGTCAGGTCCGACGCGATGAGCAGCGACGCCGCCAGCCCGACGGTGACCAGGACCGGCGCGGCCACCGCCGCGGTGCGCCGGGCGGACGCGGTGACGTTGCGCAGCGCGAGCAGCAGCCCGGTGCCCGACGGGGCCGAGTTGCCGAACCGGCGGGCGACCAGCCCGACCAGCGCCGGCGCGAGGAGTCCGGCCGCGGCGACGAGGAGCATCACGACCGGCATGTAGCTCTTGCGGTTGGTCGCCGACGCCGGGTCGCCGATCGCGGTGCCGGCCATCGTGACGAGCGCGGTCGCCAGGGTCAGGCCGCCGACCACCCAGCGGGCGGCGGGCATGGTCCGGGACTCCACGGCCGTCTCGCGCAGCGCCTCGCCGGGGCGGACCCGGCCCGCCCGCCATGCCGCCGTGGCCGCGCCGAGCAGCGCCACGGTGACGCCGGTGCCGAACGCGGTCCAGGCGGGCCACCGGGCCGTACTGACCGTGCTGACCCAGTCCGGTGCCATGCCACGCTCCCGCAGCAGGTCCAGCAGCGCCGGGGCGAGAGCAGGGCCGACCAGGGCGCCGATTGCGGCGGCACCGAGGGCGACGATCAGGGCTTCGCTGTACACCAGGCGCCGGATCTGGCCAGGGAGCGCTCCGCCGGCCCGCAGCAGCGCGAACTCCTGCCGCCGCTGCCCGACGGCGAAGGCGAACGTCGAGGCGACGACGAAGATCGCGACGAACGCGGCGAACCCGAGCGCGATGCCGACGATGGTGTTGGCGTTGTTGCGGGCCCGGCCGTCGGTGGCGCGGCCGGGGTCGAGGCGGGCCCGGTCGTCGCCGGTGAGGACCCTGGCGCGGGCCCCGACGGCGGCCCGGACCTGCTCGGCGCTGCCGGTGGGCAGCAGCGCGTCGACCTGCGGCCACAGCTTCGCGGCGGTGGCGTCGGCGAAGTAGAGCCCGGCCGCGACGGTGCCGACCACGGTGTACGTCCGTGGCCCGTCGCCGGTCACGACGCTCACCCGCGCACCGAGCGGGTGCCCGCCGGCGGCGATCTCGTCGTCCGCGGCCGGCGCCCGCCCGGACACCAGCGGCGGCGCCACCGTCCAGGGCCGTCCGACCCCGCCACCTTTCGAGCCGTCCGCGAACTGCGCGGGGATGATCCGGTCGACGCGGGCGTCCGGCAGCGCCGCGACCACGTCGGCGGGCAGGCCGTGGGACAGGGCAAGCGGTTCGCTGTCCCCGCCCCGCCAGGTCGGGACGGTCAGGGTGTCGTGCGGCGCGACCACGACCGGGTAGGCCGCGTACCGCTGCGGCGCACGGTCCGGCGCACCCGCGGTGGTGGCGAGGACCTGCCCCATCGCCGCGATCAGGGCACTGCCGAGGGCGAGGGCGATGAACGTACCGACGAACGACAGCCACCGCAGCCGCAACGTCGCGAGCGCAATGAGGATCATGCCGTCATCCGGGCGGCCACGGCGGCGGCGGTCGGCCGCTCCAGGGAACCGGAGCACCGGCCGTCGGTCAGGAACAGCACCCGGTCCGCGTGGGCGGCGGCGACCGGGTCGTGGGTGACCATGACGATCGTCTGGTGGTGCTGGTCGACGAGGGTGCGCAGCAGCCGCAGGACGTCGCGGCTGGTGCCGGTGTCCAGGGCGCCGGTCGGCTCGTCGGCGAAGAGCACCGCCGGGCCGGTGACCAGGGCCCGGGCGATCGCGATCCGCTGCTGCTGGCCGCCGGACAGCTGGTGCGGGCGGTGCCGGGCCCGGTCGGTGAGGCCGACCGCGGCGAGGGCCCGCTCGACGGTGGCGCGGTCGGGGCGGCGCCCGGCGAGGCGCAGCGGCAGGCCGACGTTCTGCCGGGCGGTGAGCGCGGGCAGCAGGTTGAACCCCTGGAACACGAACCCGATCCGGTCCCGGCGCAACAGCGTGAGGCGGCGTTCGCTGAGCCCGGTGAGGTCCTGACCGGCGAGCGTGACCCGGCCCGAGGTGGGCCGGTCGAGCCCGGCGGCGCACTGCAGCAGCGTCGACTTGCCGGACCCGGACGGCCCCATCACGGCGGTGAACGTCGCCCGCGCGAACGCGACCGTGACCGCGTCCAGCGCGGTGACACCATTGGGGAACCGCCTGGTGACGGCATCGAGCTCGACCATGCCCCGACCGTAGGGAGGCCGGTGCCGGCGCGGTACCGGACAGGTGACCAGTACCCTCGAATGGTCATGCTGTGGGGCAGGGAAGCCGATCGGGCCGCGGTGGGTTCGGTGCTGGACCGGGCCCGCGCCGGGCACTGCGCCGTCCTGGTCGTGCGCGGCGACCCGGGCATCGGCAAGAGCGCCCTGCTCGACGACGCGGCCGCCGGCGCGACCGGGATGACCGTGCTGCGCTGTGCGGGCGTCGAGACCGAGGCGGAGGTCCCGTTCGCCTCGCTGCACCAGTTGCTCGCCCCGGCGTTGACGCGGGCGAAGCACCTGCCGGACGTGCAGGCGGCCGCGCTGCGCGGCGCCCTCGGGCTCGGTCCGGCCGCCGGCGGTGACCAGCTGCTCGTCGGGGTCGCGGTGCTGACGCTGCTGGCCGAGCTCGCCGAGGACGGCCCGGTGCTGTGCCTGGTCGACGACGCGCACTGGCTGGACCGCTCCTCCGCGCAGGCGCTGCGGTTCGTGGCCCGCCGGCTGCACGCCGAGGCCGTGGCGATGCTCTTCGGCGCGCGGGACGAGTTCGCCCCGGAGGGCCTGCCCGAGCACCGGCTCGCGGGGCTGGACCCGGAAACCGCGGACGCCCTGCTGCGGCAGGTCCGCCCGGGCCTGCCGCAGCGGATCCGGTGGCGGCTGGTGCGCGACAGCGCCGGTAACCCGCTGGCGCTGCGGGAGCTGCCCCGCGGGGCGGCGCCGTTCGTCCCGGCCGCGCTGCCGCGCCGGATCCAGGACGCGTTCGCGGCGAGGATCGACCGGCTGCCGCCCGACGGGCAGGCGATGCTGCTGATCGCCGCCGCCTTTGACGGCCTCGGCATCGCGCTGCGGGCCGCCGAACTGCTGGGCGTGTCCCCGAAAGGGCTCGGCGCGGCCGAGGAGGCGGGCCTGGTGACGGTCGCCGCCGGGCGGATCGCGTTCACCCATCCACTGCTGCGGGCCGCGGCGTACCAGCAGACCACGTTCGACCGGCGGCTCGCCGTACACCGGACCCTGGCGGAACTGCTGCCCGCCGACGACGACCGCCGGGCCTGGCACCTGGCTGCCGCCGCCACGGGGCCGGACGAGGAGGCGGCGCTCGCCCTCGAACGCGCCGCCGATCGCGCCCGCGGCCGCAAGGGATACCCGGCCTCGGCCGCGGCCCTGCAACGCTCCGCCCAGCTGACCGCCGATCCGGTGCAGCGGACCCGCCGGCTCGTCGGGGCCGCGGTCGCCGCGAACGACGCCGGCCAGCCCGACCTGACCCGCACGTTCCTCGCGTCCTGCGACCCCGTGGATGGCGACCCCGTGCTCGTCGCCCGGGTGTGCGAGCTGCGGGCCCGGCTCGCGTTCGACGACGGGTCGGCGGCGTCCGCGCACGACCTGCTCGTCGCCGGCGCGGCGGCGCTCGCGCCGGTGGACCGCCGGGCCGCCGGGCTGCTGCTGGTCGACGCGGCCCGCAACGCCTGGCAGCTCAGCGACCCACCGCGGGTGCAGGAGGCGGCGGCGCGGCTGCACGCGCTCGACCTGGCCCCGTCCGACGGCCTGGACCCGGCCGTGGACGCGGTGACCGCGGCGGCGAGGCTGCTCATCGAGGGTCCGGCGGCCGGTGTACCGGCAATGCGCGCGCTGACCCGCACCCGGACCGGCCCGCCGAACCTGCGGCTCAACGCGGCGTTCGTCGCGGGCCTCGTCGGCGACTTCGAGGCCGGCCGGGAGATCTCGCAGGCCGTCGCCGACGAGTCGCGGGCCGAGGGCGCGGTCGGCTGGCTGCCCCTCGCGCACGTGACGCTCGCCGCCGCGGAGCTCTACCTGGGCCGGTTCCGGGACGCGGTCGCCACCGCGACCGAAGGGCTCCAGCTGGCGGCCGACACGGGCCAGCCCAACCGGGCCGGCTACCTGGAGGGCATCCTCGCCTGGATCCTCGCGGTGCGGGGGGACGCGGCCGGGTGCGCGGAGCTGGCCGGGCGCTGCCACGAACGGTACGCCCGCAACCACATCGCCAACGGCCTGGCCTGGGCGGAGTGGGCCCTCGCACTGTCGGACCTGGGGCAGGGCCGGCCGGCGGAGGCGTCGGACCGGCTCGACGCGGCCCTGGCGGGCCCGGTCCGCCACCAGATCCAGGCCGTCTACAGCGCCCCGGACCAGGTCGAGGCGGCCACCCGGATCGGCGCGTTCGACCGGGCCGAGGCCGCCTGCGCCCGCTTCGTCGCGTGGGCGGACGCGGCGCGCATCGGCTGGGCCGACGCGGTCGCGCACCGGTGCCACGCCCTGCTGGAGCCGTCGTGGCCGGCCGCGAACCGGCACTTCGAGGCCGCGGTCGCCGCGCACGCGTCCAGCGGGCGGCCGTGGGAGACGGCCCGCACCCAGCTGGCGTTCGGCGAGCGGCTGCGCCGGGAGCGCCGCAAGGGCGAGGCCCGCACCCAGCTGCGGGCGGCGGCGGAGATCTTCGACCGACTGGACGCCCGCCCCTGGGCCGACCGGGCCCGCGCCGAGCTGCGCGCCGCCGGGGCTGCCTCCGCTGCACCTTCATCCAGCCTGGCCTCGGCGCTCTCCCCGCAGGAGCTGCAGATCGTCCGCCTGGTCGCGGCGGGCCTGACCAACCGCGAGATCGGCGCCCAGCTGTTCCTGTCGCCGAAAACGGTCAGCTACCACCTGTACCGGGCGTTCCCGAAGCTCGGCGTCGCCAGCCGTACCCAACTCGCCCGCCTCGATCTGACCGGCTAGAGCACAAACAAAGGGCCGGATCCTGGCGGAGATCCGGCCCTTTGCGGCAGTGGCTCGCGTCAGACGCGGTGCCACTTCTGGTTGGCGCCGCCCGTGCATTCCCACAAGTGCAGGACGGCGTCGTTGTCCGGGTTCCAGCCGGCGATGTCCACGCACTTGTTGGCCTGGGGGTTGACCAGGTCACCGGCGGCCGACAGGACGAACTGCTGGGCGGCGTTGCCGCTGCAGTTGGCGATCTGGATCGCGGCGCCGTTGGCGGTGGAGCCCCACGCCACGTCCATGCACTTGTTGTTCTCGGTGCGCAGGGTGCCGCCGGTGAACGTCCAGCGCTGGTTGGTGCCGCCGGTGCAGTTCCACACGATGAGGCGCTGGCCGTCGTTGAAGTTCCAGTTCGGCACGTCGATGCACTTGCCGTGCCAGTTGCTGGCGATGGCGCTGGTGTTGCCGGCCGGTGGCTGCGCGGTCGGCGGGGTCGTGGTCGGCGGCGGCGTGCTGCCGCCGACGAATGGGCTCAAGGTGATGCCGGCGGAGCGCGGGTCGCCGGAGTGCACCAGGGACTCCTGGTTCTGCACGTCGTCGAAGGCGAACCCGTACGCCTTCCCGTCGGCCATGTTCGCGTGGATGATCCGCGAGTAGTGGTTGGTCAGCGAGCTCTTGTAGAAGTCCGCCGCCCCGCCGCCGGGCTGGGTGTCGATGGTGCCGAGCGTGCCGCGGTGCAGCGCCGCGCAGAGCGTGCGGGCGATCGGGCCGACGACCTGGTCGTTGGGTGCGCCGAGCGCGCCGTCGCAGCCCCAGACGTTGCTGGTGCTGGGCTTGTTGAACGACGCGACCTGCTGGCCGGAACCGTTGGTGAAGTTCATGACGGTGCCGCTGGTGCGGCCGAAGTACTTGATGCCCGGCTGGTCGGTGAACGGCACCACGGTCAGCGTCTTGGACGCGTACGCGTTCCAGGCGTTGGTGATGTACGGGTCCAGGTACGTCGCGCTGAACAGCCCGGCGTCGGCGGCCTTGCCGGGTGCGAGGACCCGCAGGACGGTGCCGTCGGCGCGGGTGACGACGGTGTTGCCCCAGCCGGCCTGGGCCTTGACCTGGTTGATGACGTTCTGCCGGCCGTTGGTGACGGGTGCGCCGGTGGTGGTCGTGACGCCGTTGCTGCCGGTGACGGTCACGGCGTGCGGGACGGCGAACATGTCGACCTGTGAGCTGTTGAGCCACAGCCCGGCGTCGTTGTAGGTGAACTCGCTCCAGTCGAACAGGATGTCGTGGTTGGGGTCGCTGGCGGACCACGGCGCCGGCTGGACGAGCCCGTCGGGGGTGAGGAAGAACTTGAGCTTCTGCCCGAGGGACATGTAGACCCGGCCGGACAGGT
Source organism: Dactylosporangium sp. NPDC049525 (assembly GCF_040676755.1). Taxonomy (NCBI): domain Bacteria; kingdom Bacillati; phylum Actinomycetota; class Actinomycetes; order Micromonosporales; family Micromonosporaceae; genus Dactylosporangium; species Dactylosporangium sp. NPDC049525. The sequence continues at coordinate 120,256 of NZ_JBFAPO010000001.1, forward strand.
TCTTCGGCAGCTGGATGGTCGTGCTGCCGCCGTTGCCGGGGCCGGCGATGGCGACGTCAGGTGCCGGGGAGGGCGGGTTCGACCCGGCGGCCCAGTTGGTGAAGGTCCCGCCCGCGTTGACGTAGCCGAGACGGCCGGTGGTGAGGTTGACACCCAGTACGTAGAGGTAGACCGCGTCCGCGCGGCCGGTCGTGTTCGTGACCGTGAAGGGCAGCAGGCTGGGTCCGACCGCCGACGCGTTCGGCATCGCGGCGATGCCCACGGGCACCGCGACGGCGAGCGCGGCCAGCGCACCGAGCATTTTCGTCCTGAAACGCACCGAGAGACTCCTTCGTGAGAGCGCTCTCAGCAGCTTTGTTACCGGTCAGGAACCTTGTCAACACAGATCGACAAAATCCCCCGTTACCGAATACAAACTTAAGAATGCGTTGAGCGGGGCCCAACGTCCGCCGGGCCCCGCCCATCGAGTGATCGCCTAGCGCAGCAGGGACAGCACGTTCTGCGGCGCCTGGTTGGCCTGGGCCAGCATGCTGGTGCCGGCCTGGGTCAGGATCTGCGAGCGGGTGAACGACACCATCTCGGAGGCCATGTCCGTGTCCCGGATGCGCGACTCCGAGGCGGACAGGTTCTCCGTCGCGGTGTTCAGGTTGTTGATGGTGTGCTCAAAGCGGTTCTGGTATGCACCGAGCGTGGCCCGAGCGGTCGAGATGCCCTTGATCGCCGTGTCGATCGCGGTGATGGCCGCAGACGCGCCGGTGACGAGGTCGAGCGAGACGACGCCGAGTCCGGTCGAGTCGAAGCCGGTGACCCCGGTGACGCTGCCGAAGGCGGCGGTGCCGAGGTTGACCGCGATCTGGTCGGCGGTCGCGGTGTTGGCGCCGACCTGGAACGTGCCGGTGTAGGCGCCGGCCGGGTCGAGCAGCTTCTGCCCGCCGAAGCTGGTCGTCGTCGCGATCCGGTCCAGTTCCGCGTTCAGCTGGGTGAACTCGGTCTGCGCCGCGGTACGGGCGTCGGTGTCCTGCGAGCCCGTGGACGACGCCTGAACGGAGAGGTCGCGCATGCGCTGCAGGATGGAGTGCGTCTCGGTGAGCGCGCCTTCAGCGGTCTGCACGACCGAGATGCCGTCCTGCGCGTTGCGCACCGCGACCTTCAGGCCGCCGATCTGCGAGCGCAAGCCCTCACTGATCGACAGGCCGGCCGCGTCGTCGGCGGCCCGGTTGATCCGGAAGCCCGACGACAGCTTCTCCAGCGACTTGCTCATCTGGCTGTCGGTGACCGACAGGTTCCGGTAGGCGTTCTGCGCGGCGATGTTGTTGTTGATACGAAGACCCATGGTGTTCCTCCTTGAATCGGGTCGAACGACGTGGGCCATCCGTGGCCCGCTCGGTGAGGACATCGGCGCCACGCCGCCGGTCGTGAGCCTTCGCCGGGACCTTTTTCGCCGGGCGTCGCCGGGCCGGATGAGAAGGTCATCCGCATGGGCATGTTCGGGTACGTCGACGGGGTCTCCTTCTGGAGGCCGGGCCGCAGCACGGCGCAGATGTTCGCGGCGCAGGTGCGGGTGATGGAGGACCGAATCCAGCGATCCAGCGGCATCCTTGGGCCGGAGAGCGACGAGCTGCACTTCGATCCGCTGAAGTTGCGGGAGTTCTTCGTGTTCCTGCTCAACGACTGGAACCGGCAGCACTCGCCGGCGGTACGCGCGATGTCGCTCGGCACGATGCAGGTGCTCGCGGCGCTCGACCAGCACCTGAACGGGCCGCTGCGGGAGCTCGGCGGCAACCCGGAGATCCGCGACCGGATGCACGACGCGCTGCCGCCGGGCGGCCTCGAACCGGTCGCGTGGGGTCCGCCGACCGCCCGGGAGCTGCCGCCGTCGGTGCGCTTCGAGCTGGCGGCGATCGTGTTGGACCTCGTGCGGGGCTGGTATCAGACGATCGACGCCCGGACCGACGGCCAGGGCTGGCAGGGCGACCGGCTCCGGGAGATCGTCGCCGGCTATCCGGTGCCGCTGCTGCTGCCGCCGCACCGGATCCCGCCGGACCTGATGAGCACGGACGAGGGATTTCGCCGGGTCAGCGTGATGTCGCTGTGGGACACGGTCTACGGAGTGTCACGTCTTCGGCTACAAGTAGTGCACGATGGGCTCGGCCACCGGATCACCTGGCTCGGCTTCGGCGATCCACCCAACGTGCCATGAAATGTTTGAACCTGTCAATGCTTGACGATACCTGATTACTTTTGTTGATATAAGACTTCTTCGATGCTCAACGAAGGAGCGCACCCAGTGACCAGACGCTTCGCCCTGATCGCGGCCGCCACCGCGATCGTGGTCGCCGTCGGCGCCCCCGCCGGCGCGGCCCCACCGCCCGCCGAGGGGCCCAGCTGGCACCCCGGCATCCCGCCCATCGCCACCCCGTGGACCGGGCAGGTCGGGCCGGCCAACGCCCTGCCCGAGTACCCGCGCCCGCAGCTCACCCGCACCCGCTGGGAGAACCTCAACGGCGTGTGGGAGTTCGCCCGCGCCACCGTCGGCCAGCCCGTGCCCACCGGGCAGAGCCTCGGCGAGCGGGTCCTCGTGCCGTATCCGATCGAGTCGGCGCTGTCCGGCATCCAGCGGCACGAGGACCGCATGTGGTACCGGCGGACCTTCACCGTCCCGCCCGGCTGGGCAGGGCAGCGGCTGCTGCTGCACTTCGGCGCCGTCGACTACGACGCGAAGGTGTTCGTCAACGGCACCCAGGTCGGCGCGCACCGCGGCGGGTACGACGGCTTCGACCTGGACGTGACCGACGCGCTGACCGGCACCGGCCCGCAGGAGCTCATCGTCTGGGCCGAGGACCTGACCGACGCGACCGGCCAGCCGATCGGCAAGCAGCGCCGGGTCGGCGACCGCGGCATCTTCTACCAGGGCAGCTCCGGCATCTGGCGCACCGTCTGGATGGAGCCGGTCCCGGCCGCGCACATCACGTCCCTCACGATGACCCCTTCCCTGGCGACGCAGACGCTGAGCCTGACCGTGAACGGCACGCCCGGCCAGCAGTTCGAGGCGGTCGCCAAAAACGGCAACAAGGTCGTCGGCCGCGTCACCGGCGTGGTCGGCAGCCAGGTCGCGGTGCCCGTGCCGAACCCGAAGCCGTGGTCGCCCGACGACCCGTTCCTCTACGACCTCCAGGTGAAGCTGACCACCGGCGACGCAGTCGGCTCCTACTTCGGCATGCGGCAGGTCGGTACCGCCCGCGGCGCCGACGGCAAACTGAGGATCGCACTGAACGGCAAGATCCTGTTCAACCTCGCCAACCTCGACCAGGGCTTCTGGCCCGACGGGCTCAACACCGCACCCACCGACGCCGCGCTCAAGTTCGACCTGCAGCAGGACAAGGCGATGGGCTTCAACGCGGTGCGCAAGCACATCAAGGTCGAGCCCGACCGCTGGTACTACTGGGCCGACAAGCTGGGCCTCATGGTGTGGCAGGACATGCCGTCGGCGAACACCGGCCCGATCCCGGTCGAGTGGCGCGACCAGTTCGAGGCCGAGCTGCACGAGATGGTCCGCGAGCACCAGAGCTGGACGTCGATCGTGGCGTGGGTGCCGTTCAACGAGGGCTGGGGCGAGTGGGACCGGCTCGCGACCGGCCGCATCGCCGACGACGTCAAGGCCCAGGACCCGACCCGCCTGGTCAACGCGCACAGCGGCGTCAACTGTTGCAACTCCCACGGCGACTCCGGCCGCGGCGATGTCATCGACTTCCACCAGTACCTCGGCCCGGCCTCCCCCGCCCCGAGCGGCGACCGCGTCTCGATCGACGGCGAGCACGGCGGGTTCGGCCTGAAGACGTCCAACCACATGTGGTTCGGCGACGGCGGCGCGTACGAGATGGAGCCCGACAAGGCGACCCTGACCGCGAAGTACGTTGCGAACCAGCAGGCGGTCATCGCCTCGGCGAAGTCCTGCGGCATCAGCGCCTCGGTGTACACGCAGATCACCGACGTCGAGGGCGAGCTCAACGGCTTCTGGACCTACGACCGGCAGGTCGCGAAGATGGACCTCCGCCAGGTGAAGAAGATCAACCAGCAGATCATCGCCGCCGCCGACGGCTCCCCCGGCAACATCCCACAGCCGCCGCCGGGCACCCCCGGCCTGACCGGGATCGCCTTCTACCCCCTCGAAGCGTCCGGGGCCGATGAGGCCGGTTCCCACGACGCCACCGTCGTCGGTGGCGCGGCGTTCGCGGCCGGGCACACCGGCAACGGGGTCCAGCTCGACGGCGGGTACCTCGACACCGGCGCACCGCTGCTCAACACGGCGACGGACTACACGGCTGCCGCGTGGGTCAAGCTCGACCGGGCCGACGGCGGGTTCCAGACCGTCGTCAGCCAGGACGGCCCGACCAACAGCGACTTCTTCCTGCAGTACTCCGGTGCCGACCAGCGCTTCGCGATGAGCTTCGTCGGCGTGCGGGCCCTGTCACCGACCAAGCCCAACCCGGGCCAGTGGTATCACCTCGTCGGCGTCCGCGACACCGTCAAGGGCGAGCTGCGCCTCTACGTCGACGGCGAACTCGCCGGCACGGCAAGCGCCTGCCTGCCCCAAGCCGCCCCGACCGGCAACACCGTCATCGGCCGCGGCAAGTTCGGCGGTAACCCGGTCGACTTCCTCGACGGCACCGTCGACCAGGTCCACCTGTACGACCGCGCCCTGACCCCCGCGGAGATCCAGCAACTGTTCGCATCCGGCAACTGACCTTCCGCCCTGCCTCGAAGGACCGGGAGCGTGCCACGGCGCGCCCCGGCCCTTCGGCGTCTCAGCGGCGCACGGACTGCTCGATGAGGTCGACGGAAGCGCGAGGGTCGTCGACCTGGATCACCAGGCGCGCGTACCGCTCGTCGGCGAGCTCGACGACGATCGCCTTGGCCGCGTCGTGGACGTCCCAGAACACCTTCTCCCCGTCCAGGTGGAACGTGCCGGCGGTGATGACGTTCGGGATGTAGGCGCCGGGTGCCCGGATGCCCTTCGGCTGGCGGAGCATGCCGGGGTCGGCGGTGGCGCCGCGGACGTTGGCCAGCGGGATCGCCAGGCGGCTCTTGAGCGCCCAGAGCTTGTCGAGCCCCTCGATCTCCACGACCAGCGTGTCGCCGTCGATGCTGACAGTTGCCATGATCGTCACTCCTTGGTGGTGGATGAGCGCACGCGGGCCCGCAGCCGCAGGCCCAGCAGTTCGGTGGCGCGGTCCGGGCCGAGCGCCGCGTCCAGCCGGGCCAGGGCGCCACGGATCAGCGCGGCGACCTCGGCGTCGAACGGCGCCTGCTCGACCGCGGCCAGCAGCAGCAGATCGAGCGTCCCGCCGGCCAGCAGGCTGTCGCGAGCCCGGTCCGTGGCCGCCAGCAAGGGCTCGAGGTCGTGCTCGAGATACCAGCGCAGCGCGGTCAGATACAGCCCCCGCTTGCTGCCGAACGTCTTGTACAGGCTGTTGCGGTGCACGCCCAGCCCGTTGACCAGGTCGTCCACGGACAGCCCGTCATAGGCCCGCCCGGCGAACAGCGCCACCGCCGCCCGCGTCACGACCTGCTCGTCAAATCCCCTCGGCCGCCCCATACTTCGACGCTACGAGTAAAGGAACGCCCAGTCAAGAACGACCGTTCCTAAATGACGCCGATCACACGCGAACAGAACCGCCGATCCGGGGTTCAGGGGAGGCGGGCGACGCCGGCGTACATGGCGGTTTCCGAGGCGGTCGGGCGGGGTTGGGGCTCGTCCTCGGCGCGCCACTCCGCCAGCGGGACGATGCCCGGGGGCACCAGGTCCAGGCCGTCGAAAAAGCGGGTGAACTCGGCCTCGGTGCGCAGGCGGCCCTGGCCGTGCTTGCCGGAGGAGATGTCGGCGACCAGTTCCGGCGGCAGGTAGTCGCTGGTGGCGTGGGAGGCGACCAGGTAGCTGCCGGACGGCAGGGCGGCCAGGAGGCTGCGCACCACCGCGTACGGGTCGTCGTCCTCCGGCACGAAGTGCAGGATCGCGAGCAGCAGCAGGGCGACCGGCTGGGAGAGGTCCAGGGTCTGCCGCAGGCCCGGGTCGTTGAGGATCTTCGCGGGGTCGCGCAGGTCGGCGTCGACGTAGACGGTGGCGCCCTCGGGGGCGCTGGTCAGCAGGGCGCGGGCGTGGACGAGGACCAGCGGGTCGTTGTCGACGTAGGCGATCCGCGACGTCGGGGCGATCGCCTGGGCGACCTCGTGGGTGTTGTTGGCCGTGGGCAGGCCGGTGCCGATGTCCAGGAACTGCCGGATGCCGACCTCCTCGGCCAGGAAGGTCACCGCGCGGCGCAGGAAGCGGCGGTTCTCCACCACGGCGGTGCGGATCGCGGGGAACTTCGCGGCGATCGCGTCGCCGGACTCGCGGTCGGCGGCGAAGTTGTCCTTGCCACCGAGCCAGTAGTCGTACCGCCGGGCGGGGTGGGCCACCGTGGTGTCGATCCGTGACTGCCAGTCCTGCGAACTCACCAGCGAACCTCCGTGTCCGATGTGTCCGACATGTCCGAACGACGTTCGACGACCCCGGACACGGCGATCCTAGAATGCCGTCATGGTGACCTTCCGCCCCGCTCGTAGCTCCGACATCCCGGCCGTGGTCGCGCTGGTGCAGTCCGCCTATCGCGGGGACAGCAGCCGCGCCGGGTGGACGACCGAGGCGGACCTGCTCGAGGGGCAGCGGACCGACCCGGCGATGGTCGAGGCCGCGATCACCGACACGTTCGTGCTGGTGGCGGAGCAGGACGGCGAGGTCGTCGGTTGCTGCCAGCTGGAGCGGCGCGAGGGGTACGGCTACTTCGGCATGTTCGCCGTCGACCCTAGCCAGCAGGGCAACGGGCTCGGGCGGGCGGTGCTGGCCGAGGCGGAGCGGATCGCCCGGGACGAGTGGGGCGCCGGGGAGCTGCGGATGACGGTGATCGTCCAGCGGGAGGACCTCATCGGCTGGTACGTGCGGCGCGGCTTCAAAAGGACCGGCGAGCTGGCGCCGTTCCCGTACGGCGACGAGCGCTTCGGCCGCCCGCTGCGGGACGACCTGGCGTTCGAGACCCTGACGAAGAAGCTAGGTTAGGCGCACGCCACGGCCCAGGTACGCCTCGGCGACCAGCGTCGTCCACTGATAGACGGCGTCCTCGTTCGGGGCGAGCGGGCCGGGCACGAAGTGCGGGGAGCTCAGGCCGCGCTGGACCGACTCGCACGCGGCCCAGTCCTGCCGGTTCGTCAGGTCCCAGAAGTCGACCGCGTATGCCGTCTCGGAGAACCCGGCAGGGAAGAACCAGCTGCACTCGATCGACGTCAGGCCCGGCTCCAGCGGGGTCAGCCGGTGCGTCATCACGTAGTCCGGGTGCGCGGACACCAGCAGGTTGGGGAACAGCCCCACGTAGAGCACGGTGCGGCGCGGGGCGTCGGGGATGTAGACGCCGGGGCCGGTGCCGTCGAAGGACATGGTCGAGGCGTGCGGTCGCAGGTCCATCGAGCCGCCGACCCACGCGCCCGGCATGGACCAGTTGTCGCCGGACGTGGGCGGGGACACCTTGCACAGCTCGGGGTGGATCAGCGGGCAGTGGTAGCACTCGTGGTAGTTGTCGATCATCACCTTCCAGTTCGCCGCCACCCGGTATTCGTGGCGCGCGCCGAGTTGCAGGCTGCCCATCTGGTACGGGCGCAGCACACCGTCCAGTGCCCCCAGGTGCTGCTCGAACGGCGGGGCGGGCGCGCCGGCGTTGACGAACAGCCAGCCCTCCCAGACCTCGGCCGGCAGCTCGATGAGGCCGAACTCCTCGGCGTCGAGCGGGCCCATGCCGGGCGCCGTGGCGAGCGCGCCGTCGAGGCGGAAGGCCCAGCCGTGATACGGGCACACCGCCGCCGGTCGCCGGTTGGACCCGCCGTCGGGCAGCAGCTCGTGCGCGCGGTGCCGGCACACGTTGGCGAAAGCGCGCACGGTGCCGTCGGAAGAGCCCTCGGGGAAGGTCAGCAGTACCCCCACATCGCCGACGGTGACAGCACGCTGGGTGCAGCCGTCGCTGAGCTCGCCCACGCGGCCGACGCACGTCCACGCGTCGGCGAACAGGTGCCGCCGTTCCCAGGCGAGGACCACAGGGTCGGTGTAGGCCTGCGCGGGCAGCATCCGTGAGGACCCGAACGGGCGCAGCGCGGCCTCGACCGCGGCCCGGTCCAGCGGGGCTTCCATACCTTCCATCATGACGGCTCTACCGGTGGTCGAGGTAGCTCAGGACGGCGAGGACGCGGCGGTGGTGGTCGCCGGACGGGGGCAGGCCGAGCTTCGCGAAGAGCGAGTTGATGAGGTTGTTGACGGACTTCTCGGCGAGGACCAGGCGGGTGGCGATCGCGGCGTTGGAGTGTCCTTCCGCCATGAGGCGCAGCACCTCGCCCTCCCGGGCGGTGAGGTTGTCGAGGGTGTCCGGGCGGTGGATCAGCTGCGCGACGACCTCCGGGTCCATCACGGTGCCGCCGGCGGCGACCCGGCGGATCGCGTCGACGAACTCGCGGACCTCCCCGACCCGGTCCTTGAGCAGGTAGCCGACCGCTCCGGCCCGGTCGGCGAGCAGGTCGCGGGCGTAGAGGCGCTCCACGTACTGCGACAGCACCAGGATCGGCAGGCCGGGCACCGCGCGGCGGGCGGCGACGGCGGCGCGGAGGCCCTCGTCGGTGAAGGTGGGCGGCAGGCGGACGTCGACCACCGCGACGTCGGGTCGCGCCGCGACGAGCCGCTCGGCCAGCCCTTCGCCGTCGGCCTCGGTGACGGTGACGTCGAAGCCGTACGCGGTGAGCGTGCGGGTCAGGCCGTCGCGCAGCAGCACCTGGTCCTCGACGATCAGGACCCGCACGGCAGCTCCATCTCCAGCACGGTCGGGCCGCCGGCCGGGCTGCTGACGCGGACGGTGCCGTCGAACGCGGACAGCCGCCGCTGGATGCCGAGCAGGCCGGTGCCGCGGGACGGGTCGGCGCCGCCGCGGCCGTCGTCGCGCACGGTGATCTGGACGGTGTCGCCCGCGTCGACGAGGCTGACGCGGACCTGCCCGGCGCCGCTGTGCCGGATGGCGTTCGTCAGCGCCTCGGCGGTGGCGAAGTAGGCGGCCGCCTCCACGGGCGCGGCCAGCCGCCGCTCCAGCCGCAGGTCCAGTTCGACCGTGACCGCGCTGTCGAGGACGAGCGCGTGCACGGCGGCGGCCAGGCCGCGGTCCGCGAGCACCGGCGGGTGGATGCCCCTGACGAGGCCGCGCAGCTCGGTGAGGGCGGCGCCGGCGCCGGTCCGCGCCTCGGTCAGCAGTGCCTTGGCGACCGCGGGGTTGTCGTCGATGACGTCCTCGGCCACCCCGAGGTGCATGGCCAGCACGACCAGCCGCGCCTGGGCGCCGTCGTGCAGGTCGCGTTCGATGCGGCGCAGCTCGGCGGCGGAGGCGTCCACGGCGGCCGCGCGGGTGGTGGTCAGCCGGTCGACCCTGGCCGTCAGCCGGGCCGCGGCCGTGGGCTCCAGCAACGCCCTGCTCAGCCGGGTCTGGCCGCGGATCAGGTGCCGGGGCAGGTGATATGCGAGCACTGCGAGGGCGGCGCCCACGGGCACCAGCACCCAGGTGAGCGGCCCGGACCGGCCGGTCCACTCGAGCACCGCCGGGTCGAACCCGGTCGGCTCGGGCAGCAACGCCCGCAGCGCCGGCGCCGTCACGCACTGGACGGCGGCCAGCCACAGCCCGGCGGTCAGCACGAGCCCGCCGAGGCCGGCCACGAACTGGCACGGCAGCCACGCCAGGTCCCGCCACGTCGCCGGATCCCGCATGACGGTGCGCAGCCGGGCCCACCCGTTGCCGCTCAGCGGCCGGTACGGGGACGGCGCCCCGACCCGGCGGCGTTGCGCACCGGCGAGCCGGCGGCAGGCCCAGACCGCGGCGGCGAAGAGCGCCACGCCCAGCCCGGCGGCCAGGCTCGCCGGTCCCGCCACGGCGACGAGCACCAGCAGGGCCGGCGCGGGCAGCCCGATGGCCGCACCCACCGCGAGCCACCCGAGCTCCCGCAGACGATCACGAAACCGGTTCACGACCACGACGGTAGGCCGCACCCGGCGCGCCCGACAGGGTGCCCGCACCTGATTGCGTCGAGGTGCCGCTGCCCTGGGCCGGCCCGTGTCCCACCGGCCAGTCTGAGCGCCGGCATCCACTGGACAAAGGGGCATCTCGATGCGACGTCTCGGCACGGCACTGCTCATCACGGCGCTTCTGCTGTTGGGGGCGCCGGCCGCTCCCGCGCACTCGGCACCCGACGGCTTCACCGCCACGGAGGTCTCCTTCACCGGCAACGGCGGCGTCGTGCTGCACGGCACGGTCCTGACCCCGGCCGCGGCCCCGCCCGCCGGCACCACCCGCCGCCCGGGGATCGTCATGCTGGAGGGCGCCGGCAACCGCGGCCGGTCCTATCTGCGGCCGGAGGCGGAGGCGTACGCCCGGCACGGCATCGTGACGCTGTTCTACGACAAGCGCTCGGTCGGGTACTCCCTGCTGCACCGCGATTATTCGGTGCTGGCCGACGACGCGCTCGCCGGGATCCGGCTGCTGCGCGACCGGCCGGACGTCGACCCGGCCCGGCTGGGGCTGTGGGCGCTGTCGGAGGGCGCGTTCGTGGCCCCCATCGCCGCGAACCGCTCGACCGACGTCACGTTCCTGATCACGGTCGGCGCGGTCGGCACCACCGTGGCCGCCCAGACGGCCTGGGCCTACGGCACCTACCTGCGGCACGCCGGGGTGCGCGGGTCGATGCCCCGCATCATGCAGACCACCGCCGTCCGCGCCACCATCGCCATGGGCCTCTTCGCCGAGGCCGGCTTCGACCCGGTGCCCGCGTGGCAGCAGGTCCGCCAGCCGGTCCTCGCCCAGTGGGGCCAGCTGGACCGCGACTCCGTGCCGCGGCGCAGCAGCGAGCTCATCGGCGCCGCCCTCGACCACGGCGGCAACACCCGGCACACCATCCGCGTCGTCGCCGGCACCAACCACAACCTGCACCGCACGGCCCACGACGGCTTCGACCGCCTGCCCGTCCTCCCGGCGGACTACGCGGACTACGAGACCGCCTGGATCGCCGACCCGCCCTACGATGCCGCCATGGTGGGTGCCGTGCTGGCCGACGAGCCCGCCGTGCCCGTGGTGACCGGCTCGACCTGGGCGTACTTCGGTGTCGCGCTGGCCATGGTGGGCGCCTTCGCCGGCTACCTGCTCGCCGGTGTCGGGCGGCGGATCCGCGGCGGGGTCCGGGGCCGGTCCTCGCGGGCGGCCCGATGGCTGGTCGCGCTCGCTCCCGTCACCGTCGCCGGCACCTGCGTCGTGATGCTGTTCCTGCTCGCCACCGCGGCCAAGGTGCCCGGGCCGGTGATCCTGGGCCGCCCGCTGGTGTGGCTCGCCCTGCAGCTGCTCGCCGTGGCCACCGTCGCGGCGGCGGTGGGCGTCGCCGCCACCTGGCGGCACCGCGGCGGCCTCGGCCCGGCGGAGCGGATCCGGCTCGGTCTGCTCACCGCGGGTGGTGCGCTGTTCGTGGTCTGGGCCGTCCAGTGGGGGCTGCTGCTGCCTTGATGCGTGCAGGTGGCGGCGGCCGGTACCGCGCAAATCGGGCGAAACGCTGAGCTGCTGAATGCCTTACGGATTGTGACGGCCAAGCGGTTAGGGTGGTGGCATCCGGGTAGTCGGCCGACCGGTACTTGACCGGACGACACCGCACGGGGCACCCGATGACGCTGAAGAAGACGCTGACCTACGCCGCCTGGGCGTTCCTCATCTATTTCATTGCCTTCCGCCCGCAGGCCGCGGCGAGCGTCGCCAGAGGGCTTCTCGGCCTCATCACCCGTCTCGGCACCGGGTTCGGTGACTTCTTCAGCAGCCTGGTCACCTGACCAGCCGTCACCCGATCGGGTTTCGCTATGGTCGGCCGATGTCCCGGTTGCAGCAGCGGATCGTCGAGGACTTCGTCGCGTGGGCGTCCGGCGGTGCGGCGGGTGACGGGGTGCGGGATCGCATCGCGGTCCTGCTGCGGTGCCGCGCCGATGCGCGCGAAGGGCCCGATCCGACCCGCTGGCGCAGCGGCGACGTCCACGCCCTGTTCATGGACTCGGTGGTGCCGCGGCAGGTCGACGCGTGGGGGCTGGCCGAGCGGGGTCTGGACACGCTCCGCGACTACCTGAGGTTCCTCGACGACACCGGCCGGCTGCACCCGGGCAGCGCCCGGCCGGCGGCGCTGTTCAAGGAGCTGGACCGGCTGGCGGTCAAGTACCCGGCGGCGATGGCCGACGCCGACCGGTGGGGGCTGGCGAAGCGGGTCTTCACCGCGATGCTCCGCGACGGCGTCGACCCCGACGGCGACCCGGCCGAGGTCGACGCCTGGGCCGCTCGGTTCAGTGCCCGCGCGCCGGAGGAGCGCCGCGAGGTGCTCGGCCGGATGCTGGACGAGCAGGAGGGGTACGCGACCGGGACCGTCCTGGTCAACCACGGCCGGGTCGCGATGGTGACCGGCGGCCGCAAGCCGCTGAAGCACCTGATCTGGCCGGACCTGCCCTGCGACTGCGGGTGCACGCCGCCGGCGCGGTTCGCCCCCGTCGCGCTCCCGGACGACGCGGCCCTGGCCAAGGCGGTGTCCACCGACGGCGCCGCGCTGCTGCACGACCTGGCCGCCCTCGCGGGCTGGGTCGGGCCCGACGGCCGCGCCGTCGACGACCGCGGCGAGCTCCGCAAGGCCGACCGGCCGGCGCTGCTCACCGCGCTGGGCCTGCCCGCCGGCAGGACCTCGGCGGGCGGCGAACAGGTCATGGCGGCGCTGTGGCGGACCGGGATCGAGTTCGACGTCGTGCGGCTGCGGCGGACCAGGGTCGTGCGCGGGCCGGGCGCGGACCTCGTCGATGCCGTGCTGGCCGGGACCGCGCCGGCGCGGGAGGCGCTGGAGCTGTGGTCGGAGCTGGCCGAGGTGCTCATCCATCCGATCACGCCGATGCACGCGGAGAAGGGCACCGCCCACCTGCGCAGCTGGCTGGATCCGTGGACGCCGCTGTTCCTCGACGCGCTGTACGCCGCCGGCGGGCCGGCCGACCTGCAGGCGCTCACCGACCGGCTGCTGGACGAGCAGGCCGGCCGGCTGCCGAACGGCGACCCGGAGCTGTTCGCCGGCGTCGCCGGCACCGCGATCCGCAACATTCTCGCCACCCTGGCCCGCCACGGTGCCGTCACCGTCACCGGCGGCACGGAGGATCCGGAGCGCGCCGCGGTCGCCGCCGCGTACGGCACCACGCTGTGGGCGATGTGGCCGCAGCCGGGCCTCACCGTCGACCTGACCGACCTCGGCCGGTATCAGGTGCGCCGCCGGCTGCTGTCCGAGGGTGCCGAGGCGCCGCTCGCGGCGTCGATAGACTCGGCGGCGGCAGGGCCGTAGCGCAGAGGTCGTCGCGTCCGTCTCATAAACGGAAGGACGCCGGTTCGATTCCGGCCGGCACTGCCCTCGACGCGAAGGAGACAGGGTGCTGCCGCTGCATCCGTCCGCGGTGCCGGCGCGGATGATCGAGCGGGCGACGGCGCGGCGGCTGGCCGGTGACTGGCGCGGGGCGTGTGCCGCCGCGGGCGTCGACGTCGAGGTCGACAGCGCCGCGCTCAAGCGGGCCCACGGCGCCCAGGTCGCCGCGGACGTCGACGACGAGCTACGTCATCTGGTGCCGGACCTGCTGCGCTGGCATCTGCCGCGGCGCCCCGCGGACGGGCTGCTGCGCACCGGGCTGCGGCTGCCGCTGGCGCTGTTCCCCGACGCGCACGCGCTCGTCGCCCGGCCGCCGGACCGCCTCGACCGGCCGCAGCGGATCGCGCTGCGGTTCGAGCGCCTGGACGGCACCGCGGTCGGCCGGCGGGACGACGCGCTGCTGCACCTCCGGGACCGCTGGGACTCGCGGCGGACGGCGCGGCTGCTGGCCCGCTGCGGCGGCGAGACCCGGCTGCCGTTCTTCACCGCCACCGGCGAGCGGCTGGACACCCCCGGCGGCGACGGGCCGGAGGGTCTGGTCGAGCGGGCCGTGCTGCTCGACGAGGGCGGCCGGCACGCGCAGGCGTGGGCGGCGGCCGGGTTCACCCTCGAGGTGCTGCTGTTCGACGAGGGCTGGAGCCGGGACCGCATCGACCCGGCCGCGTTCGGCCCCGGGCGGACCGGCGCCGAACGGGACGAGGCCCGCCGGGCCGTGGTCGAGCAGTCGCTCACCTGGCTGCGCCCCCTGCACGCGGCGCTCGCCGGCGCCGCCGGCTGGGTCGTCGAGCACATCGCGGACCTGCGCCGGACCGGGCTGGCGGAGCCGGAACCCGGCCACGAGGCGCGCTCCCCGGCCGGCGGTGCCGCGGCGCGCCGGGCGGTCGCCCCGCCGCGGCCGGAGCCGATGCCGGTGGGCGTGGACACGCGGTCCGGGCTCGTGCGGATCGACCTGCGGGGCCGGTGCATCGTCCTGGACCGGTTCGACACCGGGCGGCCACGGGCCCGGCTCGTCGCCGGTGTGCCGTACGGCCGCGTCGACGAGGGCCGGGTGCGCGCGGAGGTGGCCGAGTTCGGGCTGCCGCTGGACCGCGTGCCGCGGCTGCCGCACGTCCTGGCCCGCCGGCCGGAGGAGCTGACCGCCCTGCTGCACGGGCGGGTGCGCCCCGACCAGCTGCATCCGCTGGTGCATGCGGCGCTGTTCCCCGCCGGTACACCTCCCACACCGCCCGCGCCGCCGAAGCTGCGGGACCGCATCCGGGTCCACTGCGACGACGCCGTCCACGAGGTGCTCCTGCGCGACGGCGCGATCCGGCTGGACCACCCGCCGGAGGAGATCCGGCGGGAGCGCATGATCAAGGCGTTCGGTGGCCGGGTGCAGGGCTGCGTCGCGGCGCACGACGGCTGGCGGGACGCGACCGTGCGGCTGCCCGGCCCGATGCGTGGCCTGCGTCGCGAGTTCCTGACGCTGGCCCTGCACGGCGACGGCCCGGCCGTGGCCGCCGCCCTGGACGGCGGGCTCGACCCGCACGTGTGTGACGAGCGGGGCCGCACGCTGCTGCACCTGCTGCCGCGACTGTCCGATGTGGACCTGCTGCCGCGACTGCTGGCGGCGGGCCTCGACGTCAACGCCCGCGACCTGAACGGTGAGACCCCGCTGCACCCGGCCGTCGACCACGGCCCGGCGGACCTGGTGCGGGCGTTGCTCGCGGCCGGCGCCGACCCGCAGGCCCGGTCCAGCGCGCCGTATCCTCGGGTCGCCATCTGGACCGGCCGGCCGGACCTCGAGTTCCTGCGGAGCCTGAACCGGTAACGCCCTAGACTGCTGCGCGGCAGGGCCGTAGCGCAGAGGTTGTCGCACCGCCTTCGCAAGGCGGGGAACGCCGGTTCGACTCCGGTCGGCCCTGCCCTCAGCTCCTCTCGACCGCGTATTCGAACTCGCGGCCGGCGGCGGCTTCCACGGTGTTGCCGGTGCGCTTGAAGCCGGCCTTCTCATACAGCGCCTGGGCGCGGGCGTTGTGCTCGTGGACGTAGAGCCGGGCGCGTTCGACGTGCGGCTCGGGCAGCGCCCATGACCAGGCGAGCGCGGCGTCGAAAAGCGCCTGGGCGAGGCCGGTGCCGCGCGCCTCGGGCCGGACGAAGACGCCGACGACGTGCGTCTGCGCCACCTCCGGGGTGTACCCGAAGTAGTCCACCACGCCGGGCAGCTCGACGAGCACGGTCACGGTGCCCAGCCAGCGCCCGGCGCCGTCCTCGGCGATGAACTGCCGCACGGTCGTGCCCTCGGCGGCGGTGGCGGTCCGGCCCTGCCAGAACTCGTCGGGCTGCGCGACGGCCTGCTCGTGCGTCTCGAGGAACGCGATCGCCGCGACGGGGTCCTGGAGTGCGTCGAGCCGGAGTTCCTTGGCCAGGGCCCAGTCCTCGGCCCGCACCGCTCTGATCGTGTAGCCCATCGCGCCATCGTGGCATCCGGCCCGGCCCCGCCGTCACCCATTTACGCCGGGGTGAACCGGACCGCGTTCGCCCGGGCGAAGGTCGTGCCGGCGGTCAGGACGACCTTGCCGGCGGTGCCCTGCGCGAAGGCCCACGTGCCGAGGATGCGCCAGGTCCCGCCCGCGGCGACCTGGTCGACGGTGACCTGTGCGGTGCCGCCGGCGTGGGTGATCTGGTACGCGGCGGCGGTCGTGCTGCTGGTGCTCGCCGGCACCCACACCTCGACCAGGTAGGTGCCGGCCGCGCGCAGCGTCGGTGCCCAGGTGGCGGTGGAGCCGCCGGTGTTGCTGTAGCGGCTGGGGGTGCCGTCGACGCCGGCGAGGCTGCTGGCCAGCCAGGTACCGGTCTCGCGGTACCGGATCGACCCGGCGCAGTCGGCGGTGGTGTCCAGCGGTGTGACGGTGACCTGCCGCGCTCCGGGGGTGCCGGGCACGACGTAGCCGGCCGAGGGTGCGCTGGTGCCGCTCTCGCCGACGGCGGTGACCCGGTACGCGATGCCCGCGACGGTGCCCTGCGGGCCGAGCACGAGGGTGGTCCCGCCGGCGACGACGGCGACGGTGCGTTCCGGGCCGCAGTCGGCGGCGGCGACGAGGTAGCCGGCGGCGCCGCTGACCGCGGACCAGACGAGGGTTGTCACGCCGCCGCTGGTGGAGCTGCCGAGCCCGGTCGGGGCGGCCGGGGTGCCGGTCGGCAGCGGCGGGGTGGTGCGGGCGGGCAGGGTCTGCGGGGCGGACCAGCCGGCGGCGGTCCCGCACCGGACGCTCACCTGCTGGGCGGCGTCGGCGACGAGCCCGGTGACGGTGAGCAGCTCGACGGCGGAGGACTCCACGACGCGCACGACGGTGCGGCCGCCGCCGGTGGCGGTCACCTCGTACCGCTCCGCCTCAGGGTGTGGGGTGATCCGCACCGCGACCCGGTCGTCGGCGGCAAGCGCGCCGTGCACGGTGAACGTCGCGGCGGTGACCGGCGCCTGCTCGCTCCAGACGGTGTTCGAGCCCTTGATCCGCACGGAACTTGCGGCGACCGTGCCGCGGACCGAGCCCTTGAGCGCCGTGGTGACGTCGCTGACGACGGTCGTGCCGGAGTACGCCTGCACCTGGTGATCGGTCGCATTCGGGGCGACGATGAAGCCGAGCACGAACCCGCCGGCGACGGGTACCACATCCTGGATCTTGGGCGGCAGCGCCAGGGTGCCGGTCGGGGTGACGGTCACCGGCGCGGAGGCGGGTGAGACGCCGGCGCCGTTGACCGCGACGACCCGCACCTGGATGGCGCTGCCGTTGGTGAGGCCCGTCAGATCGGCGAACCCATTGACGGTGTCCGCGCCGGTGACGCCGGTCGAGGTGAGCACCCGGTAGTTGTCGGCGTTGGCGACCCGGTCGAAGACGACCCGCACCGCCCCGTTCGCGGCGACCGTCGCGCGGATCACCGGCGCCGCGGGTACCCGGATGTCCAATGTGGACACGGCGATCTCGTGGCCGGACGGCGCGAGGAGGGTCAGCCATTGCCGGACGGCGGTGCCCGGGTCGGTCCAGCGCACGGCCCGCTGGAGGGTCGCGGCGCCGGGTGCGATGTCGGGCAGCGGGACGATCCGCCCGTCGATGACGGTGCCCTGCGCGTCGGTGACCTGCCAGGCGAGGCGGTGCCCGCGCAGGACGCGGGCCGGGGCATCGGCCCGCGGATTGACCGTGAGCAGGCTCAACCCGGTTGCCGCGGTGATGCCGAGTCCGGCCACGAGCGCGTTGGTGGCCTGCAGTTGCGCGTACGCCCGCTTCCGCTGCCCCCACACGTTCTGGATGCCCCAGCCGCGGACCTGGTTCGGCGACGTGCCGCCGAAGCTGCTGCGGTAGTCGTTGAACGTCCAGTGTGCGCTGCCCACGATCCACGGCCGGCCGGGGAAGACGGTCGCGGCGGCGTCGCTGGTGGTGCGGAAGTCGACGTCCTCGCGGGTGGTGGGGAACGTGAAGCTGTCGGAGCTGTACTCCGAGACGAAGACGGGCTTGTCCGGGTACAGCCCGTGCACGTGATCCGCGCCGCCGGCGAAGCCGCCGTACATGTTGATGCAGGCGAAATCCGTGTACTGCAAGGCCTCCGCGCCTGGCGTGGCGGCGCTGCCGGAGGTGTTGCTGACGTAGGTGCACAGCCGCGTGCTGTCCAATGTGGACTTGATGTACGCGATCATCTCGCGGACGAAGACGCGCCCCTCCTCGCTGGCGCCACGGATCTCGTTCGCCACCGACCAGGCGACGATCGACGGGTGGTTGTAGTCGCGGCGGATCATGTCGCGCAGCTCGGCGCGGGTGGTCTCGTTCGCCGGGTCGAGGTTGGCGCCGCTGCCCCAGACCGGGATCTCCTCGATGAGCAGCATGCCGATCTCGTCGGCGTAGTCGAGCAGCTCCGGCGTCTGCGGCACGTGGTGGATGCGCATGAGGCCGGCCCCGGCCGCCTTCATCCGGTCGAGGTCGCGCCGCACCAGGTAGGTCGGCTCGGTCGCCCCGACCACCCGGTCGTCGCCGACCCGGTTGTAGCCGTTGAGCCGGACCGGCTCCCCGTTGAGGTGGATCGCCGTGCCGCGCACCTCGACCTTGCGGAACCCGAACCTGTCGGCCTTGCCGTGCAGCACCGTCGAGCCCTCGCTGACGGTGGTGTCGCAGGTGTACAGCACGGGCCGGTCGAGCCCCCACAGCTCGAACTGCCCGGCCGCCACGCCGCTGTCCAGCCGCGCCTCGGCGGTGCCTTTCGCCGGCACGGTGACCGTCGTCGCGGGCGCCCCCCACGGATAGGTGCTGCGCACGGTGACCGTCCGCGCGCTGGCACCGGCGTTGGACAGCGTGACCCAGTTGACGACGCTGCCGGCCCCGCTGCCCAGGTCGGGCGTGGCGATGACGTGCTGCCGCTCGATCCGCACGGCCGCGTCCACGGTGAGCGAGACCGACCTGCTGATCCCACCCCACGGCCACCACGCGCCGATGGAGTAACTGTTGCTGGCCGCGACGACGACGGTGTTGGTACTGGTGAGCCGGCTGGTCACGTCGAACTCGAACGGCGTGTAGCCACCCTGGTGCTCGCCGAGATACGCACCGTTGAACCAGACCCTGGCCCGGTAGTAGACGGCCTCGAACCGCAGCCGGACGACCTGCCCGGCAACAACCGCGGGCGACGCGACGGTCCTGCGGTGCCAGCCCCAGCCGCGATATCCGGCCCAGGCGTCGTGCACGTCCCAGTTGCCGGGCACCTGCAGCGTCGCCCAGCCGGAGTCGTCGAACCCGGGCTGCGCCCAGCCCGCGGCCTCACCGGTCCCGCCGGGGTCGGTCGCGAACCGCCACCCCCCGTCGAGCGACACGGTCACCGACCCGGCCGCCTGGGCCGACCCAGCCAGCACGGAGATGGGCAGAAGGGCCCCGGCGGTGCCGGCACCGAGGAGCTTGAGGACGTCGCGCCGATGCGGGGTCACATGAGCCTCCGGAAGGTTCCTCCCGGAATCGGCTACGGGCGGATCCGATTCCGGAAGAGACTTGCAGTAGCCGCGAAGCTAGTGCACTCTGCGCAACCCGTCAACCATCGAGCCGCTCGAATCGGGTCGGTCACGCGCGTCGGTCACGTGCGTCGGTCACGTGCCGAGGTATGCGACGTGCGGGGAACCGGCGGCCAGGCGGACCTCGTAGCCCCAGCGGCGCAGGGCCTGCAGCATCTTGGCCGCACCCGGCGGGTTCGCGGAGTGGATGACGACGACCCCGACGTCGAACGGGCGCTCCTCGAACGCGGCCAGCTCCAGCAGCTCCACCACCGGCCAGATCGTGTCGTCGCCGCCCAGGTCGTGGTCCAGCCACAGCTCATCGATCCGCCGCTGCCGGTACCGGCCGAGGACCTCAACCCCGGCCGCGCTGGTCCGCGCCACCTCCGCCGCCCGTCCATCGACGAAAGACCGCAGGTCGTCGACCAGAACGATGACGCGCTCCCGCTCGCTGCTCACCCGCCGCACCGTAACCGACCGCCGACAAACAACCCGGTGGATTACTGATCGCCGACGAACAGGGATCCACCGGGTTGTGGGGTCCGTCAGAGAGATCCGCCGCAACACCGCCACCGGCTCAAACAGGTAGGTACACATGACTGGTAAACGGGTTATCAACCTGGCCACACTGCTGCAGGTGCTCGACGCGCCGCAGTCCAAGCTGGACCTGCAGCGATACTTCGCAGCCGGCCCGCGACCAGGCGACGCACCACCATTTACGGGCAGTCGATTCGAAAGGCTGGCCGGCGGCGGGGACCGCGCGGCGAGTTGGGATGTCATCACCGCAGACGACCTGGTCGCAGTCGAGATGCTCAACGTTCGGGTGCCAGCCCGGGTGGCACTCCACCTGCTCGAAGGGGAGCTCGGCAACACGATCACAAGGGAGCTGCGGGAGATTCCGGTCGACGCGGTGCTTGGGACCGAGAAGTCCGCCGCGCGCGTTGCCGTGAACAGTCCGGCCAGCAACGCGTGGCATCTTCTCAAGAACTGCGACGACGTCGGCTGGGTCACCGCGGGGAAGTTGCTCGCCCGGAAACGCCCCAGGCTCATCCCGGTCTACGACAGAGTGGTGCGCTGTGCCTATGGCGCCCCGAAGGGCTTCTGGCTCTGGCTGGACGGCATGCTGCAGAAACGGGATGGCGTGCTCGCGCAGCGACTGGCGACGCTTCGGGAAGCGGCCGGGCTGCCTGACGAGATCAGTGCGTTGCGCGTCCTCGACGTGACGATCTGGATGCGCCATCGCAAGAGGCACTCGGAAGATCGGTGCCCTGGCATAAGCGCTGACCTCGACTGATCCGGGGATGGCTGCCGGGTGGACGGATCGGCGCGGTTTGCCGGGTGGGTGACGGCGGGGGGTGGGTCGCTTAGGGTGGGGGGTGGCGCTCGGGGCGCCGGCAGTCCGCGCGAAGGGCCAAGCCCACCTGGAAGGTCGAAGCGAAGCCGGTGCGTCACCCCTCCTTTCCGGCCTGAGCATGCGGGCGCCAGGCATCCGGACAAGGAGGCAGCCATGCCGACCCGCCGTCTTCCCGACAATCCCGACCTCGAGCACCTGCGCAACCAGGCCAAGACGCTGCAGCGGCGGGTCCGGGACGGGGACGCGCAAGCTCTCGCGGCGGTGCGGGAGTTCCATCCGCGGCCGCCGCAGGCCTTTGCCCGGGCCGATGCGCTGCTGGTGGTCGCCCGGTCCTACGGGTTCGCGAGTTGGCCGGCGCTGCGGGCGACCCTCGACGCGATCGACCGGTTCACGCGGTCGCCGCACCGCCGGCCCGTCGACGGCACGAGCGCGCCGGTCGATGAGTTTCTGCTGCTGGGCTGCCTGACCTACAGCAACGACGATCCCGCGCGGTGGGCGCGGGCGCGGCGGATGCTGGCCGAGCGGCCGGAGCTGGCCGGGGAGTCGATCTTCACGGCGGCCGCCGTGGGGGATGTGGCGGCGGCGCGGCGGTTGCTGGACGGCGATCCTGGGCTGGCGGACCGGCAGGGTGGGCCGCACCGGTGGGAGCCGCTGCTGTACCTGGCGTATTCGCGTATCGACAGCACGGCGCCGGGGCACTCCACGTTGGAGGTCGCGCGGCTGCTGCTGGAGCGGGGTGCCGACCCCGAAGCGGGGTTCCTGTGGGACGGGCTCACGTCGCCGTTCACGGTGCTGACGGGGGCGTTCGGCGGGGGTGAGGGCGCGCCGCCGCCGCACCAGTTCCGGCTGGAGCTGGCGGAGCTGCTGCTGAGCGCGGGTGCCGACCCGAACGACAGCCAGACGCTGTACAACTGCGGCCTGCAGCCGGACGGGGACGAGCACCTGCGGCTGCTGTTGCGGCACGGGCTGGGTCGCGGTGACGGCGGGGTCTGGCACCGGCGGCTCGGGCACACGCATCCGACGCCGGCGCAGCTGCTGCAGGACGAGCTGATCAAGGCCGCGCGGCACGGCCGGTTCGACCGGGCCCGGCTGCTGCTCGACCATGGTGCCGATCCGGACGGGGTGGGCACCGCGCATCCCATTTTCGGGGGGCGCACCGCCCGGGAACTCGCCACCCTGCACGGGCACCCTGACCTCTTCGATGACGGCGGCAGCGCGGACCCCGTGCTGCAGTTCCTCGGCGCTTGCACGCGCGCGGACGAGGAGGCCGCCGAGCGGCTCCGGACGGCGGCTGCGATCGCGGCGCACCCTCAGCACCTGGTCGCCGCCGCGATCGACGGCCGGACCGCGGCGGTGCGGCTGATGGCGCGGCTGGGGTTCCCGGTACAGGGCATGGCGCTGCACCAGGCCGCGTTCCACGGGCACCTCGACACAGTCAAGGCGCTCGTCGAGCTCGGTGCCGATCCGAGCCGGACGGACCCGTCGTACCACGCCACGCCGCGCGGCTGGGCGGAGCACAACCATCAATGGGCGGTGGCGGAGTACCTGGCGACCGTGGAACGTTCACGGACCAGCTGAAGGTCACGGCGGCGGGGTTGTCGAAGCGCTTGACCTGATCTCGGGACGTCACCAGCATGGGAGCGCTTCCATTCAAGCTCTCCGATTGGACCGCCATGCAGATCGGACTCCGCCGTGCCGTGAGCCGCCGCGCCGTGATGAGCACGGCGCTGCTGCTCGCGGCCGGGATGTCGGCCGCCGTGCCAGGCGTCGCCGCGGCCGCCGACCCCGTGCCCACCACCGTCACCGTGAACGCCAGAGCCGGCCTGGCGACCGTCCCGGACACCGCGTTAGGCGTCAACGACGCGATCTGGGACGCCGAGCTCGGCACGACCGCCGTGTCGGACCTGCTCGGTGCCGCCGGCGCGCAGATGATCCGGTACCCGGGCGGCTCCTACGCCGACATCTACCACTGGCGCGACCACACCGCTCCCGGCGGCTACGTCGCTCCGAACACCGACTTCGACACGTTCATGGGTTCGGTACGCCGGATCCACGCCCAGCCGATGATCATCGCGAACTACGGCACCGGTACCGCGGAAGAAGCGGCCGACTGGGTCCGCTACGCCAATGTGACCAAGGGTTACGGCGCGAAGTACTGGACGATCGGCAACGAGAACTACGGCAACGGCCACTACGGCTCCGCGTGGGAGGCGGACAACCACGCCGACAAGAGCCCGCGGGCCTATGCCGAGGGCGTGGTGGCGTTCGCGGCCGCCATGAAGGCGGTCGACCCGACGATCAAGATCGGTGCGGTACTCACCACGCCGGGCAACTGGCCCGACGGGCTGGTCGGCTCCGGCGACGCGGGCACGTGGAACCAGGTCGTGCTCTCCGTCGCCGGACCGTCCATCGACTTCGTGGACCTGCACTGGTACCCGGGTGGTGGCACCGCCGCGGAGTCGCTGGGCAAGACCGATCAGATCGACGACATCATGTACCTGACGCGCCAGCAGCTCGCCCGGTACGCAGGTGCCGGCGCCGCCCGCATCAAGGTGAGCTTCACCGAGCTCAACGTCGGCGTCGGGCAGAACACGCAGCCGGGCGCGTTGTTCCTCGCCGACGCGTACAGCAGCCTGCTGGACAACGGCGTCTTCACGGTCCAGTGGTGGAACGTGCACAACGGCATCGGCACCGTGTCCACGGTCGCCGGGCAGACCGACTACGGCGACTTCGGCCTGCTGTCCAGCGGCGGCTGCCAGACCGGCGGCACGGTCTGCGAGCCGGCGATGAACACGCCGTTCGCGCCGTACCACGCGCTGAGTCTCATGAAGTCCTTCATCCGCCCGGGCGACCAGCTCGTCCGCGCGGGCACCGGTGACCCCTTGCTGAGCGCGCACGCCGCCCGCCGGCCGAACGGCGATCTGGCCGTCCTGCTCGTCAACAAGGACCCTGACAACGCGCGGGCGGTCAGCCTCCAGTACGCCGGCTACTCCCCCGCCGCCGCCGCGCCGACGGTCATCTCGTTCCGCAACGGCGACACCGGCCTGAGCACGGCGGCCACCGGCACCGCGGCCGCGCAGACCCTCGCGCCGTATTCGCTGACGCTGCTCGTGCTGCACCCGTCGTCGCCGGTCACGGGCGCTCCCGGCGCACCTGGCCAGCCCACCACGACCGCCATCGGCGCGACCACGGCGACCATCGCGTGGCCGGCCGCGCCGGCGGGCGGCAGCCCGATCGCCAAGTACGAGGTGCACCGCCAGAACGGCACCACCAGCGAGCAGCTGGGCGAGACGCCGGGCACGTCGCTGCAGGTCGCCAACCTGAACCCGGGCACCCGGTACACCGTCAACGTCATCACCCGCGACACCGCCGGCCGGCTCTCGTGGTCCTCGCCGCCGCTGACGTTCACCACCACCAGCCCGGCGACCAGCACCTGCACCGTCCGCTTCACCGACGTCAACGACTGGGGCAACGGCTACGTCGGCAACATCGACATCACCAACACCGGCACGTACCCGATCAACGGCTGGACCCTCACGTTCACCTGGCCCACCACCTGGCAGACCGTCAACGGCAGCTGGAACGGCAACTGGACCCAGACCGGCCGCGACGTGAAGATCACCAACATCGACACCAACGGCGCCCTTGCCGCCAGCGGCGGCGCCACCAGCACCGGCTTCGTCGGCGGGTACAACGGCCCCAACGTCCTCCCGACCGCCTTCCGCCTCAACGGCACGGTCTGCACCGTCGCCGCCTGACCCTGCGTTCCCGGGCCGGCAGCACGCCTGCCGGCCCGGGGCCGTCGAAATGCGTTGCGGGGCGGCGGCTGGGCGGGAGGATGGCCGGATGGAGCACACGCATCCGGTCCGGCGGGCGACCCCCGCCGACGCTGAGCTCGTCGCCGACATGCTGGACACGTTCAACCGGGAGTTCGACACGCCGTCGCCGGGTGTGGCGGTCCTCGCCGGGCGGCTGAAGACCCTGCTCGCCGGGGACGACCTGGCCGCGCTGCTGACCGGCGAGCCCACCGCCGACGCCCCCGCCGCCGGTCTCGCCGTGCTCTCGTTCCGGGTGAGTGTCTGGTACGACGGACCGGCCGTCACCCTCGACGAACTGTATGTGCGCCCCGGACTGCGCGGCCGGCGCTACGGCCACGCGCTGCTCACGGCCGCGTGTGAGCTGGCCCGCGGGCGCGGCGCGGAGGCGCTCGAGATCAACGTGGACGGCGAGGACGTGGACGCCCGGCGGTTCTACGAGGCGCACGGCTTCAGCAACACCGAGCCGGGCGCGGCCGAGCCGATGTTCTACTACTACCGCGACCTGGTCTAGTCCTACCGCGACCCGGTCTAGTCACCTCCGCAACTGTGGAACCCCGGTGAGGCCGGTGGCCCGTGGTCAGCGAGGGTCCTCGGAGCCGAGCATTCGTCTGAGCGGTACCTGGACCACTGGGCCATACTGGCGGTCCCGGTACGACGCGCTCGTGGGTCCGTTGCTCAAGCGCCGTCCATTTGGCGGGCTGGCTGGCGGCGTAGGCGGGCGCCAGGGCCGACATCTATGACCTGGGCCATACCATGTGAGCTCAGTAAGCGAGCATTCTCAGCGATACGATCTTCCATCTTTAACGCTATCCGGTCATCTCGACTCGCGATACCGCCTTCGACGGACACGCCGGTTGCTTACACAAACGGCGTCGGCGCCACGCACCTTCCCGCTCCTGGGGGAGAGCACAGGTTCTACGACCCCCGGGACAGCCGGTGGTTCGACGACTTGGTGTATCAGTGCGACTGGCGCCACGAACCGGACGACAGACGGGTGACTAGGCACCACACTGGCGACCTGCAAGTGCAAAATGTCGCCATTTCCTTCGTTTCCTCCACCAATACCGCCAGTAGCGTACGCATCACGGATGTGGCATCGGTCAGGCGGTTGAGTTGGTGCAGCATCTAGCTGATAACCAACCACATGTAGCGGTGTTTGTAGGTCGATCACGCAACGTATCCGTGTTTTGGTTGCGGTTAGCGGTTAATGAGCGAACGATTCATAGGCTGACGCCATGTATAAAGCGGAGCCAGTGAGGACGCCAGCGAAACGCCGTCCCGAGGAGTGATCGCATGTCTCGAAAGACCCGATCAACACTACGATACTTAGCGGCGGCTGTCACCACGGCCTGCTTGCTCTTGGGAACCAACATTTCGAATGAGCTTGCCCATGCTGCCACGCCCGCGTGCTCGCCCTACGCCTTCAGTAATGTTGGGTTGAGCGGTGGCATTGCCCTGAACACATGCAGCCGGATTGTGCAACTCACTAGTCCGGGCAGCTCTGTCAGCGACGACGAACCGAGCCTCGCCCCTAACGGTCAAAATGTAGCGTTTCGACGTTTCACGAACAACGTCAGTGAGATCTTTACAGTGTCGACGTCTGGCGGCACGCCGTTCCAAGTGACGCACCTCGGAACTGAGAACACCGAACAGCCTAGTTGGTCTCCGGACTCCACGCAGATCCTGTTCAATGGGATAGCCAGCCCAGCTGACCTTCACAAGACGATATATAAGGTCATGGCCGACGGCTCTGGCCTCACCGTGATTGGCGAAGGCGAGCATCCAGTGTGGTGCCACAACGGACGCATGGCGTTCGCATACCAGCCGGAGCTTTCGCCGACTCGTGAAATCCACGTAGTAAACAGCGACGGCGGCAACGAACTGGTCCTAACCAACGGAGCGGGCGACAGCGACCCTGCATGGAGTCCCGACTGTCGGTACATATTCTTTGACCGGTGGGCACCAGCGACCGGTTCGGCGCAGATATTCACCGTACCTGTTACAGGAGGTCAGCCAACCCAACTCACCGTGAATGCCACGGGTCTTGACCTGAATCCTAGCATCAGCAACAACTGGACCATGGCGTTTGTACACACTCCAGACGGCGCGAACCCCCAGATCTACCTGCAATGGCTTGGCAGCGCATCGGCCGTTGCCCAGCCCGCCACGAGCCAGGACGACTTCTGGCCGTCGTTCTCGCCAGGCGACGGCAGCGTTTCCGCTCCCGTAGGGTTTCCAATTGCTGTTGGAGACACTCAGCTTGAGGCATTCGGAGGCGGCGACTCGTACGGCTCCGGCGAGGGGGCTGGCGGGTACACGCCAGACACGAACATCAAAACCAACCGTTGTCACCGCTCTCCGAGTTCATATCAGCAAATCGTCGCAGATCGACTCGGGTACAAGCTCCGCTTCCATGCCTGCTCTGGTGCCGTCATCAACGATTTCTACGCACCGTGGATCAAGAACCATTCCGGCGCGCCCAATGATGGAGAAATCGGGCAGTTGGACTGGCTAAATTCGAAGATCAAGCTTGCCATGATTTCCGTAAGCGGTAATGACGCCCACTTCCCGGACGTCATTCAGGGCTGCTACCTCCGCGACCAATCGATTTTCCCGACCTGTGAAAGCCTGTACGGCTCGAGGGTGAAGCGATGGATTTCCCAGATTGAGCAAAGTGGCGAGCTGGTCGCGTTGTACCGAAACATAAAGGCGCGCGTGGCTCCGGGTGCCAAGATTCTCATAAATGAGTATCCTCGCTTCTTCCGACTCAACCCCACCTCGGCATGCAATGCCGGTGGGATGGTCTTTCGCGCGTCAGATCAACGCTGGATCAACGACAGCATTCTTCGTCTAGATGAAATTATCGCAAGCGCTGCACACAAAGCAGGCGTCACGCCCGTCGGCACCTATGACGCCTTCGATGGACATGAGCTGTGTTCACGTCAGCCATGGATGAATGGACTTATCCTCGACGTGAACAAGAGCTACCGTCAACAAAGCTTCCACCCTAACGCTCTCGGCTACTTTGCGGAAGCAAAGCTCAACCTACGGAAGCTTGGCATCAAATAGCGTGAATAGTTGCTGGCGACGCGCAATCGGGTGTCGCCAGCAACCTATGCCGGTTGAGGCGTGCTCCGCCGCAGCGGGCACCCAGGGCTAGTCCATCGCCAGGTCGGTGCGGACGCCGACCAGCCGCACCGGCCGCTGCAGGTCGAACTTGGCCAGCACGGTGCGCGCCGCCCGCTCGATCTCGTCGAGGTCGGTGGTTGGGTCGCCGCGCAGCTTCATCGCCTTCGTCGGCGTGTGGAACGACGCGAACCGCACCTTCACCGCGACGTGCGTGACCCGCCGCCCATCGGCGACGACGCCGGCACCCAGCTCCCGTGCCAGGGCCGCGACGTGCCCGGCGATCGCGTCGCGGTCGGTGAGGTCCTCGACGAAGGTCGTCTCGCGGCTGCGGGACCTGGCCACCCAGGGCTCGGTGTCGACGCTGGTGTCGCCGGCGCCGCGGGCGCTCAGCGCCAGCCACGTGCCCGCGCGCTTCCCGAAGTGCTCGGCCAGCAGCTCCGGGGACGCGCCGGCCAGGTCGGCGACCGTGCGCAGGCCGAGGGCGGTGAGCCGCTTCACGGTCTTCGGCCCGACGCCCCACAGCTCACCGGCTGGCTTCGCACCCATCGCCGCCATCCAGGTTGCCCTGGTCAGCTGGTGGATCCCGCCGGGCTTGGCGAACCGCGCGGCGTGCTTGGCCGTCAGCTTGTTGTCGCCCACCCCGATCGCGCAGCTCAGGCCGGTCGCGTCGAGCACCGCCCGGCGTACGTCCACCGCCAGCGCCACCGGATCCTCAGTGTCGGCGCCGAGGAAGGCCTCATCCCAGCCGTACACCTGCAACCGCACCGGAAACGTCGCCAGCGTCGCCATGACCCGCGCGGATGCGGCCTGGTAGGCGGGCGGGTCGGACGCCAGGAACACGGCCTCGGGGCACCGCCGGGCCGCGACCTGCAGCGGCATGCCGGACCGGACGCCGAATGCGCGCGCCTCATACGACGCGGTCGCCACCACCTGCCGCGCCCGACCGGGATCCCCGTCCCCGCCGACCACGACGGGCCGCCCCCGCAACTCCGGCCGGCGCAGCACCTCGACCGCCGCGATGAACTGGTCGAGGTCGACATGCAGCAACCACCAGCTCACCCCGTCGAGGGTAGCCCTGTGGCGCTGCGCCCATTGAGCGAATCGCCTGGTGGCAGGGGGTTGCTACCGTCGAGCGGACCTCGGCCACGCCTTGAGAAGGGAATCGGAGGATGCGCGGCTTTCGTAGCGACCTGGTGCAGTTGCTGAAGGCGCGTTTCCCTGTCCTCTACATCGAGTCGTATGAGGAGCAGCGGGTCGTCGCGGAGGTGTCGGCCGTTGCCCGGGACGCGAGCCTGCTGCGGACCCTGCGGACGGTGTGGACGTGGTCGGCGACCGAGGGGCTGATCCAGCCGGACGGCACCGCGCGGCGGGGCACCACGGAGCCGGAGGCGGCGCTCGAGGCCGTCCTGCGCACCGAGACGCCGGGCGTGTTCATCTTCAAGGATCTCCACGCGGCGCTGAGCAGTGGGGACCGGCCCGCGAACCCGGTGGCGATCCGGCGGGTCCGCGACGTGGCGGCGGCGTTCAAGTCCGGGCAGGTGCCGCGGGTGCTGGTGATCGTGGCGCCCGTGCTGCGCATCCCCGTCGAGCTGGAGAAGGACATCACCATTGTCGACTTCCCGCTGCCGAGCGAGGACGAGATCCGGGGCCTGCTCGACGGGATGATCGCGAACAACGGCACCGGGGGGCGGATCCGGATCGGGTTGACCGACGTGGAGCGGGAGCGGTTCGCCAAGGCCGCGGCCGGTCTCACGCTGCACGAGGCGGAGAACGCGTTCGCCCGGGCGATGGTCAGCGACGACGTGCTGGACATCCACGATCTCGACGTGGTCCACGACGAGAAGCGGCAAGCTGTGCGCAAGTCCGGGGTGCTGGAGTTCGTCGACGGTGGCGTCGAGCTCGCCGACGTCGGCGGGCTGGAGAACCTGAAGCGGTGGCTCGCCAAGCGGGACAGTTCCTGGCTGGCCGCCGCCGCGCTGTACGGGCTCCCGGCGCCGCGCGGCGTGCTGATCACGGGGGTACCCGGTTGCGGCAAGTCGTTGACGGCCAAGGCGGTCTCGGCGGCGTGGGGGCTTCCGCTGCTGCGGCTGGACGTCGGCCGGGTCTTCTCCGGGATCGTCGGGTCCAGCGAGCAGAACATGCGCACGGCCATCCGCACCGCCGAGGCGACGGCGCCGTGCGTGTTGTGGGTCGATGAGATCGAGAAGGGCTTCGCGAGCAGCGGCGGCGACTCCGGTACGACGCCGCGGGTCTTCGGCACGTTCCTCACCTGGATGCAGGAGAAGACGAAGGCGGTCTTCGTGATCGCCACGGCGAACGACATCGAGCGGTTGCCGGCGGAGCTGCTGCGCAAGGGCCGCTTCGACGAGATCTTCTTCGTGGACCTGCCCACCCGAGCCGAGCGGGCCTCGATCTGGCGGGTGCACCTCGCCCGGCGGCTGCGGCACAAGGCGGTCGCCGGTGAGCTGACCCTGGACGACCGGTCGCTGCGGGAGTTGTGCGACTTCAGCGCCGGGTACTCGGGTGCGGAGATCGAGCAGGCGGTGATCGCCGGACTGTTCGACGCGTTCTCCGAACGCCGCCCATTGCGCCAGGACGACCTGATCCGGGCGACGGCGAACATGGTGCCGTTGAGCGTCACGCAGGCCGAGCGGGTCGCCGCCATCCGCGCGTGGGCCGAGACCCGGGCGGTCGCGGCGACCGCGGCCGAGGACTGGGACCTCGGCGCGTTGCCCCCGACAGGCTCTGCAACATCGACAGGAGGTGCCGGATGAGTGTGTCGCTGATCCTGGTCCCGCTGGCTGTGGCGGCCGTGAGCGCCGCGCACGGCCTGCGGTCGGGCCGGGACCACCAGCAGCAGGTGGTCTGCCAGGTGCAGACCAGGATGCGGGACGCCTCGCTGCTCGCCGCCGCGCTGCGCGGGACGGACGCCGAGGTCACCGAGGGCGACGGGGAGATCCTCGCCAGGTGGAAGGGGGTGCGTGCCCGCTTCACCCGCAACCAGGACGAGATCTGGGAGGCGCACTTCACCGGTGACGTCGACGAGGCGCGCGCCGTCGACATCGTCCGCGCGATCGACGCCGGGTACGGCCGGCAGGTGCAGCGGGCGGTGCTGGAACGGCTGCGCGAACGGGCCCCCGCCGCGGGGCTCCGCCTGGAGTCGGAGAGCGCCGCCGCCGACAGCAGCGTCCGGCTCGTCTTCGCCGTCGAAGCAGCCGCCGGAGCCACCGACGGGGCCACCGTGGCAGGTGGGTCGTCGTGACGGACCGGCCGCGCATCATCGTCACCGTCTCCAGCGACGGGCAGATCAGCGCCGAGACCGAGGGTCTGCTCGGCGCGGCCTGCCTCGACTACATCGCCGTGCTGGAGGACCTGCTCGCCGCCCGAACCGTGGAGAGCAGCTACACCGCCGACTACACCAGGGTCCGCGCCGACGTCCACGCCGTCGAGACGCAGCACGATGTCGAACGCGCCTGACAGCTGGACGGTGCCGGCCCGGTGGTCGCCGAACCCGGCGGCGAGCCTGAGCTGGCGGATCCGGCACAGCTGGTGGCTCATCCTGCCGATCCTCGGCCTGGGCTGCCTCAGCGGCGCCGGGTTCCTCTACGTCGGCGTGCGCGCCAAGCGGCCGTCGTGGTGGATCCCCGGCATCGCGTACCTGCTGCTCGGCTGGGGCAGTTTCATGTTTGTCGGCGGGAGCCCGAAGGAGAGCTCCGTCAGCGACTGGGCCGTTGGGCTGTGGTTCGCGGTCTGGATCGCCAGCATCGTGCACGCCTGCCTGATCAACTCGTCGTGGCTGCAGTGGCGGGCGCACTACATTCCCTGGCACGCCGAGCCCGCCGCACCGCCACCGACCTGGCACAACACGGCACCCACCGCGCCGTCGGCCTGGCAGAGCGCCGCACCCGCACCGCCGCCGCCGGCCTGGCACAGCGCGGCACCCGCGCCACCGGCGTTCCCGGCCGCGGCGGCGCCGCTCCCGCCGGCCATGCAGGCGCCGCCCGGCGAGTACTTTGCCCCGGCCCCACCGGCGGCGTACGGGCCACCGTCGCCCATGGTCGTGGACGTCAACGCCGCCACCGCCGAGGACTTGGCCCGGCTGCCCGGGTTCGACCTGGACCGTGCGTACCGCATCATCGCCGAACGGCAGGCCAGGTCCGGGTTCACCAGCCTCGACGATTTCGCGTTCGCCGCCGGCCTGGCGCCGCACCAGTTCGCGCCGCTCCGGGACCGGCTGACGTGCGGCCCGCCGACCCCGCCGCCGGGCCCGCACCCCCAGGGCCGCGTCCTCGATGTCTGACCTGCCACGCCCGGCGGCCGAGATGGCTGACCCGCCACGCCCGGACGCCGACATGGCTGACCTGCCGCGTCCGGCGGGCGACCCCGACCTGGTGGCGGTCGCGCGGTTCCTCGCCGTCACGCACGCCGAAGGTCCCGGCGAGCGCACCGCGGTCTGGGTGCAGGGCTGCACCGTGCGCTGCGCCGGCTGCTTCAACCCGCACCTGTGGACCTTCCGCGGCGGGCAGCGCACCCCCTCGGACGCGCTGGCCGCCCGGGTACTGGCCGCGAACACCACGGGGCTGACCCTGCTCGGTGGTGAGCCGTTCGACCAGGCCGCCGCCCTCGCGAAGGTCGCCGCCGCCGTCCAGGCCGCGGGCCGCTCCGTGATGACGTTCACCGGATACACGACCGCGCAGCTGGACCGGGCCGTCGCCGCCGGCCGGGGCGACGTCGCCGCGCTGCTCGCCGGCACCGACCTGCTGGTGGCGGGCCCGTACCTGGCCGACCGCCTGGACCTCGCCCGCCCGTGGGTCGGCTCGACGAACCAGGAGTTCGTGCTGCTGACGGACCGCTTCCCGCACCTGCTCGACGACCTCACCGCCACCCCGGACCGCGTGGAGGTCACGGTCGGCGCGGACGGCCGGGTCGAGGTCAACGGCTGGGCGGACCTGGATGCCCTGGACACCCTGCTCGCCGACCTCGGCCGGGTCCCGCGCCGCTCCTGACGGCCGGTCCTGGAGAATCGGCGTGTGTCGCACCTGAGCTTCGACTGGCTGCAATGGCAGGACGGTGCGCTGCACTGGCTGGACTCGCACCACGGGCTGATGCGGTGGCGCCCCGGTGGCGAGCCGGTCGAGCTGACCCCGCCAGGTTTCCGGGTCGGCGGCGGCGTCCACGGGTACGGCGGTGGCTCGTACCTCGGCACGCCCGGCGCTGTCTGGTGCGTCGGTGACGGTGGCCTGTACCAGGTGAACGACGACAACACCGTGACGCTCATGGTCGAGGGCGCGTTCGGCGACCTTGTCCTCGGTGCCGGTGAGCTCCTGGCCGTCCGGGAGGACGCGACCGGCGACGCCCTGGTCGCGGTCTCCCTCGACGGCGACCCCGAGCCCAGGGTGCTGGCGGAGGCCGCCGGGTTCTTCGGGGCGCCGCGGCCCACCGACGGCATGGTTGCCTGGACCTGGTGGAGCGCGCGGGACATGCCGTGGGACGGATGCGAGGTGTGGGTCGCCGCATACGAGCCCGGCGGCCAGATCGGCGATCCGATGCGGGTCGCCGGCGGCCCCGACGAGTCGGCGATCGAGCCGCGCTGGGGCCCCGACGGGATGCTGTACTTCATGTCGGACCGGACCGGCTGGTGGAACCTGTACCGCCACGACGGCACGGCCGTGGCGCCGGTGGCGGCGGAGTGCGCGGCGGCGCCGTGGGAGCTGGGGTACGCGTCGTACTGCTTCCTCGACGACGGCCGGATCGTCATGGTGGTGCGAGAGGGACCGGAGCACCGCCTGGTGGTCGTCGACGATTCGGGCACGGTGTCGCCGGTTGCCGTGCCGTACACCTCGATCAAACCCTGCCTGTCGGGGTCGGGCTCCTCGGTCGCGCTGGTCGGGTCGTCGCCGACGCTCCCCCAGCAGGTCGCGGTGCTGCGGCTCGACGACGGCGCGCCGCCGCTCGAGGTCGTGGCCGGCGCCACCGCGGTGGCCGGCGGGTCGACGCCAACGCGGCTGGATGTGCCGGTCGACGGCGGCGTCCGGCAGGTGGTGGCACTGGTGTACCCACCGGCGGGCGCGCCGCACGACTGGTCCGCGCCGCTGATCGTGCGGGCACACCCTGGCCCGACGGCGTCCATCGCGCTGCGGCTGGACCCGCAGGTGCAGTACTTCACCGCCCGCGGGTTCGCCGTCGTCGACGTCGACTACACCGGCAGCACCGGCTACGGCCGGGCGTTCCGGGAAGCGCTGTACGGCCGGTGGGGCATCGACGACGTGGCCGACTGCGTGGCGGTGGCCGAGCACCTGGTGGCCTCGGGGCGGGCGATGGCGGGGCAGGTGTTCGTCCGCGGGGCGAGCGCGGGCGGGTACACGGCGTTGCAGGCGGTATCACAGGACGGGCCGTTCGCGGCGGCGGTCGCGGTATCGGCGGTCGTCGACCCTGACCGGTGGGCGGAGACGGCACCGCGGTTCCAGCGCCCGCACGCGGCCCGCCTGCGCGGCGGCGCGGGTGCGGTGACGGCCGCGTCGCTCCGTACGCCGGTGCTGCTCATCCACGGCACGGAGGATGCGGTGGTCGCGGCAGACGACGTGGTGGAGTTGGCCGATGGCCTGCGCGAGCGGGACGCGGCGCACGAGCTGCTGCTGTTGAAGGGAGTCGGGCACGACGTCGCCGGCTCCGAGGACGCCAGTGCCGCCTTGGAGGCGGAACTGCGCCTGTACCAGCGCATCATCGACGCACGCTGACTTACGGGTTCTGCGTCTCGCCGCCGTGCTGGTCGACGATTTTGGACTGATACTCGGGCGGGATGATCGCCGACCGGACGATCTGCCCGAACCCGGGCTGGACACCCATGGCCCCTCCCGGCTCCTCGAGCCAGTCAGCGGAATCCACGCCAGGAACCGACCTCAAGATGACTGCCAGGAAATTCGGGTCGATGAACTGTTCGGCGACGATCGCGATGTAGGCGTCACCGTCCCGGGCGCGGACCAGCACCGAGATCTCATGCCCGTGCAGACGTGCGGACCACGCGCTGCCGCTGCGTATGGAGTTGGCTACCAGGCGGCACACGATCTCCCTGACGCTGACGACGACCTGCGTCGCCAGCTCCGCCTGAAGTCGCTTCAGGTCGACATCTGTCGGCAGCAGATGCAGCGACGACACACGCCCAGTTCCTTTGCCTGCCCGTTTGCACTCGGCCTCCAACCGGGCGTAGAAGTCGTCGCTGCCGCTGTCGGCCTTCCGCATTCCGGCTGCCCCGATCCACCACCAGGCAGATCCTTCCGACAGCACGGCTGGGTGCTCGCCCGCCGGGTCGAGCTTGTGCACCGCGGCCCGGTGGTGGCCGGTCTTGACTTTCAACCAGACCAGGTCATCGATTGCCACGACCCGCTCCGCTCCCCGGGCGGCAACCTCGAACGGAACCTGCTGGGCCCGCACCACAACAGGATGATCGATGCCATGAAGTCGCTGCTCAAGGGGCGGAAAGGAGCCACCGAGGTCCTCCAGGCAACGCTTCGTCGGCCTGACTGGCTCACGTTGATGTTGACGCATGGATCGACCTTAAGGGCATGTGCTCTTAAGTGAAAATCGAGCGGCGTCTACCGGTCCGCGAGGCCGCCGAGGTTGTCCAGCTCGGCGCGGGACATGCCGGTGAGCAGCGAGACGGAGCCGGCGACGGTGCCGTCGAGCTGTTGCAGCGCGCGCGTGACGGACTCCTGGAGCTCGGCTCGGTGGTTTTCGATGTATTCGCGGACCGCGAGGTCGACGATGTCCTTCTTCGAGCGGCCGAAGAAGTGGGCCGCATGCGAGATGAGCTGGTCGGTCTGGGCGTCGACCTTGATCGGCGTCGCGGCGGGGGGCATGGGATCTCCTCGTGTGACAGGCGGTCGCTCAGGTACCAAAGTACCATCCGCTACCTGAGCTCGCCAGGACGATCGATGCCGACACGCACTCACCGCAGACACCTCCGGGCCGGCGGCACCGGAAAGGCCTTTCCCGCCGGCAATGAAAGGTCATCAGGGTTGTTTTCGAAAACACGGCGGGTTTCGAAATACTCGGGGATTGTTGACACCTCTGTGAAGGCGGACGAATACTGGCGCCATCGGTAGACCTCGACCGCCATCGATCAGGAGCGCCGTCATTTCCGGGGCCTCAGGAAAGGCTGCCGGGACATGTCGTGCTGCCCTGGAGTCCCGGAGGAAGTACACGATGAATGACACCCCTGTCCGTACGGATCATCACAGACGCGGCCGGGTCAGGCTGCTCGTCACCAGCGCCTGCGCCACGGTCCTGGCCACGGCCATGGCGTTGCTGCCCGGGGTGGCGCACGCCGCCGTGACGTCGAATCAGACCGGCACCAACAACGGCTACTTCTATTCGTTCTGGACCGACAGTGCCGGCACTGTTTCCATGGAACTTGGATCAGGCGGCAATTACAGTACGTCGTGGCGGAACACCGGGAACTTCGTCGCCGGCAAGGGGTGGAGCACCGGCGGGCGCAGAAGTGTGCCGTATTCCGGCAGTTTCAATCCGTCCGGAAATGCCTATCTGGCGCTCTACGGCTGGACCAGAAACCCGCTCGTGGAGTACTACGTCGTCGACAACTGGGGCACGTACCGGCCGACGGGCACGTACAAGGGCACGGTCACCACTGACGGCGGGACCTACGACATCTACCAGACGACGCGGTACAACGCGCCGTCGATCGAGGGCAACAAGACGTTCAACCAGTACTGGAGCGTGCGGCAGTCGAAGAAGACCGGCGGCACGATCACGACCGGCAACCACTTCGACGCGTGGGCGCGGTACGGGATGAACCTCGGCAGCCACGACTACATGATCCTGGCGACGGAGGGCTACCAGAGCAGCGGCAGCTCCAACATCACCCTGGACACCTCCTCCGGCGGAGGCGGCGGAGGGGGCGGCGGTGGAGGCGGTGGCGGCGGCGGAGGCGGTGGCTGCACCGCCTCACTGTCGGCCGGCCAGCAGTGGAGCGACCGGTACAACCTGAACGTGGCCGTGTCAGGCTCCAGCACCTGGACCGTCACGATGAACGTCCCGTCGCCGGCGAAGGTCATCGCCACCTGGAACATCAACGCCAGCTACCCCAGCGCCCAGGTGCTGACCGCAAAGCCGAACGGCAGCGGCAACAACTTCGGCGTGACCATCCAGACCAACGGCGCCTGGACCTGGCCGTCGGTCTCCTGCAGCGCAAGCTGACCGCACGCACCCGTGGCGCGGCGCCCCGAGGGCCGCGCCACCCGTGTGTGCGTTGACAGATAGGTTCGCGAAGACGAAGCTATCTGTCATGGAGCTGCTGACGGTCGCCAGCGCGGCCCAGCGTCTCGGCGTGACCACCCGCCGGGTGCAGCACCTTGTTGCCAGCGGCCAGTTGCGGATGCTCGCTCGCGGGGTCGTCGACGAGACCTCGGTCGAGCGATACCTGGCGAGCCGGGGCGATTTCCGTGGGCGCCCCTGGTTGGAGCCGACCGCCTGGGGTGCCGTCGCGCTGCTGTCCGGCCGCGACGCCGCATGGATGGGCGAGAGCCAGCGGTCCCGCCTCCGGGGAAAGCTGAGGACACTGGGCGCACGGGAACTGGCGGGACGCGCTCGCGGACGGGCCGTCGTTTCGCGGTACACCGGCCACACCAGCACGGCGGGCAGGCTGCGCGGCCAGGTGGTGGACACGTCCGCGGCCGCCGAGGCGCTCGGGCTGACCGCGACGGCGGCGGTCGACGGTTACGTGGCCGCCGGCGAACTCGACGCGCTCGTCGCCCGGCACGGCCTGGTCCGCACCGACGCCGGGCCGTTCACGCTGCGGGCCACCGGCATGCCCCTCGACGTCGTCACCGACCTCGCGCACAGCGCGACGGTGCTGGCGGCCCTGGACCTCGCGGAGTCCCTCGACATCCGCGAGCGCAGCGCCGGCATCGACGCGCTCACCGGGGCGCTGGAGCGGTTCCGTGCCTGAGCGCCCGACGATCGACATCCCAGACCCGCGAGGCGGCTGGCTGTCGCCGTGGCCGAACGTCGCCGAGATCGAGGCGGTCCTGCCGCACGAGCACTGGACGCTCGTCGGCGGGCTGATGACGCAGTTGCACTGCATGTATCGGGGACTCGACGTGGTGCGCGCGACCAACGACGTGGACATCGTCCTGCACATCGAGACGACCCGAGGTGTCGCGGCGACCGCGGCGACTGCGCTGGAGTCTCTGGGGTACGAGCTGACACCCCCGAGCGACCCCCGGATCGAGATCGCGCACCGCTTCCGGCGTGACACCGCGACCGTCGACCTGCTGGGCAGCGCGCCGGACGTGGTCGACGTGCTCATCGCCGACCACGCCGCGCCGCGGGTCGTCGAGAAGCTGCGCGGGCGGGCGATGGTGGCGATCGAAGGCGGCACGCAGGCGCTGCGCCGTACCGTCAACGCCCGGCTCGCGATCGGGTCCGAGCGGGTCACGACCGTCAGCATGCCCGCGGTGTTCGGGGCGTTGATCCTCAAGGCCGCCGCTTACCAGGCCGACACCCGCGATCGGGACCGGCATCTGTGGGACGCGGCGGCGTTGCTGTGCTGTCTGGAAGATCCGTACGCCGATCGGGAGCGGTTTGCCGGCTCTGACCGGGCTCGGGTGGAGGTGCTGCGGCGGGCGCTGCCGGACGATCACGCCGCCTGGCGCGCCCTCGCCGGAGACGTGCGGGCCCAGGGCCAGTTCGCGCTGAGGATCCTGGCCTCGCGGGACTGACGCATCGCCGGAAGTCGTTATGCTGGCGCGCATGCGCTGGTGGAGACTGCCGTTCACCGGGGAGCCGTATCGCAGCACGCTGTTCCTGCTGCTGTCGGTGCCGTTGGCGATCTGGGCGCTCGTTGACGGGGGTGGCGCGCAGCGGCGGGTCGCGAAGGTGCTGCTGGCGCGGGAGCCGGCGGTGTCGCGGGTGCGGGGGCTGGCCGCGGTGCCGCTCGACCTGGTGGCGCTGGTCGTGGTCGGCTACTGCTGGACGGGTGTGCTGGTCAACGTGGTGTACCCGATCCGCCCGCTGCTCGGCATGAGCGGTGAGTACCGCGACTCCTGGGGCGGCCCGACCCTTGCCGGTGCGTGGGCGGTGCACGTGCTCGGCGGCCTCGTGTTCTGGTTCGTGGTCTCGTGGATGCTGCGCGGTTACGTGGCCCTGTGGCGCCGAATCACCGGCGGCTGAAAAGCAACATCCATCACGGTTCGGCGCGGACGTGTATCGCAGGTCACATCGGGGAGAGGGGAGGAATCGGTAGCGACGTAGCAAGGGTTGGCGGGGGTATGACAACGATCGGATTTGTCGGCAGTGGCCACATCGGTGGGACCGTGGCGCGGCTTGCGGTGGCGGCGGGGTATGACGTCGTGCTGAGCAACTCGCGCGGGCCGGAGACGCTCCAGGACCTGGTTGCCGAGCTCGGCCCGCGGGCCCGGGCGGCCAGCGCGGCCGATGCCGCTGCGGCCGGGGACATCGTGGTGGTGAGCGTGCCGTTCAAGGCGTATGCGGCGGTGCCGGCCGAGCCGTTGTCCGGCAAGGTGGTCATCGACACGAACAACTACTACCCCCAGCGGGACGGCAACTACGCCGAGCTGGACGACGCCTCCGTGACCAGCAGCGAGGTGCTGCAGCGTCACCTGGACGGGGCGAGTGTGGTCAAGGTGTTCAACAACATCTTCTTCAAGCACCTGGGGTCGCTGACCCGCCCGACGGGCGCCGGTGACCGGACCGCGCTGCCGATCGCCGGTGACGACGCCGCGGCGAAGGCCACCGTGACCGAGTTCCTCGACGCGATCGGTTACGACACCGTCGACGTCGGCTCGCTCGCCGACAGCTGGCGGTTCCAGCCGGACACGCCCGTGTACGGCTCGCCGTACGGCACGTTCAGCGACCCGGTGGGCACGCCCGCCGATGCGGAGACGGTGCGTGCGGCGGTGGACAAGGCGCAGCGCGGCGGCTCGCCGGATACGGTGGCCTCCGACCAC
Source organism: Dactylosporangium sp. NPDC049525 (assembly GCF_040676755.1). Taxonomy (NCBI): domain Bacteria; kingdom Bacillati; phylum Actinomycetota; class Actinomycetes; order Micromonosporales; family Micromonosporaceae; genus Dactylosporangium; species Dactylosporangium sp. NPDC049525. Next base: position 160,066 of record NZ_JBFAPO010000001.1, read on the forward strand.
GTCGGAGGATAGGAGCCGCACACCGATGGACACGCTGGCACGGCTGGGTGACGAGTATTTCCGCCTGCATTTCGCCGCCGACCCGTTGGCGGCCAGCGTGTTCGGTGTGGAGGGCTATGACGCCGAGGTCCCCGATCCGGGCCGTGCCGCGGCCGCCGAGCAGCGGGCGGCGCTGGCCCGGGTCGAGGCGGAGCTTGCCACCGTCGACCGGGACGCACTCGACGGGCAGGACCGCATCAGCCACACCATCCTGACCCGGCTCCTGCACGACGAGCAGCGGACGCTCCAGGACGGGCTGGCCGAGGTCGCCGTGACCGCGAGCATCGCTGGGCCGCTGGCCCTGGTCGTGTCGGCGGTGCCTGCGGCGACCGGGTCCGACGAGGCGTACCTGGCCCGGCTGGAGAAGCTCGGCGGCTTCTTCGACGGGCACGCCGAGCGCTACCTGCAGGCGGCCGGCGACGGGCGGTTTCCGACGGAGCTCGGCGTGCGGCAGGCGGTCGCGCAGGTCGACGCGTATCTGGCCACGCCGGTCGAGCGGGATCCGTTGCTGCGGCGCCTCCCGGGCAATGCTCGCGCCGCCGAGGCGGTCACGGCGTCGCTGCGCCCGGCGTTGGTCCGGTTCCGTACGACGCTGGCCGAGCAGCTCCTTCCCGTGGCCCGCAGCGGGGAGCGGGTCGGGCTGTGTCACGTGCCCGGCGGCGGCGAGGGGTACCGGGCGCTGATCGGGGCGTACACCACGACCGGGCTCGGGCCCGAGGAGATCCACCAGATCGGGCTGGATCTCATCACCAACCTGCGCGAGGAGTTCGCCGAGCGCGGTGGGCGGGCCCTCAACGCCCGCAGCGCCGGTGAGGTCATCGCCCGGCTGCGGGACGACCGTGAGCTGCGGTTCGGCGCGGCCGGGGAGATCGTCGACACCGTGACCGGGGCGCTGCGGCGGGCCGAGGAGGCGGTGCCGGACTGGTTCGCCGGGTATGACATCGCGCCGTGCGTGGTCCGCGAGATGGACCCGGCGGAGGCGGAGAACTCGGTACTCGGTTATTACGTCGCTCCGGCCGCCGACGGTTCGCGGCCCGGTGCGCACGTGGTGAACACGTACCGGCCGGAGCTGCGGGCCAGGTTCGAATACGAGGTGCTCGCGTTCCACGAGAGCGTCCCCGGGCACCACCTGCAGATCGCGGTCGCGCAGTCGCGTGGTGACCTGCCGCAGTTCCGCCGGTTCACCTACTTCGACGCGCACGGCGAGGGCTGGGGGCTGTACACGGAGCGCCTCAGCGACGAGATGGGCCTGTACACGTCGGAGCTGGGGCGGCTCGGCATGGTGTCGTTCGACGCGTGGCGGGCGTGCCGGCTCGTGGTCGACACGGGCATGCATCACCTCGGCTGGTCGCGGCAGCAGGCGATCGCCTACATGCTGGAGAACACCGCGCTGACCGAGACCAACATCGTCAACGAGGTCGACCGGTACATCGCGATGCCGGGGCAGGCCCTGGCGTACATGATCGGGCGGCTGCGGATCCAGCAGTTGCGGGAGCGGGAGCGGGCGGCGCTGGGGGCGGCGTTCGACCTGCGGGCCTTCCACCATGAGGTGCTCGCCTACGGGCCGCTGCCGCTGGACACCTTGGAAGAGCAGGTCTCGGCCCGCTGGGCGTAGGTTTCCGGCGGCCCCGTCGCGGGGCGGGGTCGTTCAGTGGACCTCGCCGGTGGCGACGGCGCGCAGCTTGTCGGGGTTGGCGACGTTGTGGATCGCGGCGATCCGGCCGTCCGCGTCGACGTCGAGGATGAGGGTACCGATGACGCGGCCGGCGCCGGTGAACACGACGCCGGTCCGGCCGTTGAGCTCCACCAGGTCCACGCGCATGTCGGCGAGCGCGACCCCTTGGTAGGGCTGCTCGCCGAAGGTCGCGAACCAGGCCGCCACCCGCTCGGCGCCGGTGACCGGGCGCAGCGCCTGGCGGACCTTGCCGCCGCCGTCGGTCCAGACGGTGACGTCCGGTGCGAGCAGCTGCATGAGCGTGTTGATGTCGCCGCCGGTCGCCGCGGCGAAGAACCGCTCGGTGACCTCGCGCTGCCTGGCGGCGGTGGCGTGGAAGCGCGGCCGGCGGGCCTGGACGTGTTCGCGGGCGCGGTGCGCGGCTTGGCGGACGGCGTCCTCGGACCGCTCGACCGCGTCGGCGATCTCCGCGTAGGTGAAGCCGAAGGCCTCCTTGAGCACGAACACGGCGCGCTCCAACGGACTCAGCGTCTCCAGCACCATCAGCAGCGCCATCGACACCGTGTCGGTTTCGGTGGCGGTGTCGGTTTCGGCGTCGGTGCGGATCGGTTCGGGCAGCCACGGTCCCACGTACACCTCGCGCCGGGAGCGGACCGACCGCAGCCGGTCCATCGCCACGTTCGACACGATCCGCACCAGGTAGGCCTTGGGTTCGGCGACGTCGCCGCGGTCGGCGGCGGACCATTTCATCCAGGCGTCCTGCACCGCGTCCTCGGCGTCGGCCGCGGTGCCGAGGATGCGGTACGCCACGGAGAACAGCAGCCGCCGGTGTGCTGTGAACGCGTCGGTCGTCACGATCACGTTCTACCCGCTGAGGCCGAGCAGGTACGCGGCGACCACCGGGGCCAGGTACATCAGCGGAAACGGGACGTGCGAGAACGAGCGGGCCCGCAGCACCGTGATGACGGCGCCGGTGAAATACAGCACCAGGCCGACGCTCGCCGCGACACCGACCGCGGGCACGAACAGGCCGGCCAGGAGACCGGCCGCGCCGGCGGCCTTGGCCACGCCGAGCCAGGTCCACCAGGACGCGGGGACGCCGTACGCGGCGAGTGGCTCGACGACCCACTTCGCGCGGGTGAACACCGAGACGGCCGAGAAGCCGACCCAGAGTGCGGCGAAGACGGTGACGACGGTGAAGGCGATGGACATGGCCTGCTCCTCCCGGGTTGTTGGACGACCGCGAGACGGAACGCAGGAGGCCTGGCGTGACATGGTGTGACGGCCGTCACCCCCTTGAGGTGCCGATCACGTAAACTTGCATCATCATGCAGTGGGATGCATATACTTTCGGCATGTCCAAGGTGCTCACCTCCCTGCCCGTCGGTGAACGTGTCGGAATCGCCTTCTCCGGTGGCCTGGACACGTCGGTAGCTGTCGCGTGGATGCGCGAGAAGGGCGCGGTGCCCTGCACCTACACCGCCGATATCGGGCAGTACGACGAGCCTGACATCGCCTCGGTCCCGGGCCGCGCCGGCGCGTACGGCGCCGAGATCGCCCGCCTGGTCGACTGCCGCGCCGCGCTGGTCGAGGAGGGCCTCGCGGCCCTGGCCTGCGGCGCGTTCCACATCCGCTCCGGCGGCCGCGGCTACTTCAACACCACGCCGCTGGGCCGGGCCGTCACCGGCACGCTGCTGGTGCACGCGATGCTCGAGGACGGCGTGCAGGTCTGGGGCGACGGCTCCACCTTCAAGGGCAACGACATCGAGCGCTTCTACCGGTACGGGCTGCTGGCGAACCCGTCGCTGCGCATCTACAAGCCGTGGCTGGACGCCGCCTTCGTCACCGAGCTCGGTGGCCGCAAGGAGATGTCCGAGTGGCTGCTCGCGCACGGGCTGCCCTACCGGGACAGCACCGAGAAGGCGTACTCCACCGACGCCAACATCTGGGGCGCCACGCACGAGGCGAAGACCCTCGAACGCCTCGACACGGGCATCGAGATCGTCGAACCCATCATGGGCGTGAAGTTCTGGGACCCCGAGGTCCACATCGCCGCCGAGGACGTCACGGTCGGCTTCGAGCAGGGCCGCCCGGTCACGATCAACGGCAAGGAGTTCGGTTCCGCCGTCGACCTGGTCCTGGAGGCGAACGCCGTCGGCGGCCGGCACGGCCTGGGCATGTCCGACCAGATCGAGAACCGGATCATCGAGGCGAAGAGCCGCGGCATCTACGAGGCGCCGGGCATGGCCCTGCTGCACGCCGCATACGAGCGGCTGGTCAACGCGATCCACAACGAGGACACCGTCGCCGCGTACCACAACGAGGGACGGCGACTCGGGCGGCTGCTGTACGAGGGGCGCTGGCTGGACCCGCAGGCCCTGATGCTGCGCGAGTCGCTGCAGCGGTGGGTGGGCTCGGCGATCACCGGCGAGGTGACGCTGCGGCTGCGGCGCGGCGAGGACTACTCGGTCATCAACACGTCCGGCCCGGCGCTGAGCTACCACCCGGACAAGCTGTCGATGGAGCGCACCGAGGACTCCGCCTTCGGCCCGCTGGACCGGATCGGCCAGCTGACCATGCGCAACCTCGACATCGCCGACTCGCGGGCGAAGCTGGAGCAGTACGCGCGGATCGGCATCGTCGGCAGCAGCCAGCACCGGCAGCTCGTCGCCGGCCCGGAGCAGTCGACCAGGCTGATCGGCACGATGCCCGAGGGCGGCGCCGAGGCGATCGCCTCCCGCGGCGAGGTCGCCGCGGGAGACGAGTGGCTCGACAACGCCGCCATGGAGGCCGGCACCGACTGAGGCTGTTTACGGCAGCGGGCCTTTTACGGCAGCGGGGCCTTCGGCAGGCTCGGGGCCGAGTTGAAGACCTGGACGCCGGCCTCGTTGTCCCCGTCGAACGGGGTGACGGCGCCGGCGCCGGCACCGAGGCAGAAGTCGTCGCCGGCCGGGTCGGCGAACCACATGCCGACGTGGCCGAGTTCCTTGCGGACCCGGTCCTTGCCGACCAGCGTCGAGGAGAACGCCTCCTCGACGATGAGCTTCAGCTGGGTGTGGCCCTTGCCGTACTTGTCGGTGAAGACGTCGCCGATGTACTCGGCCGCACCGAACGGCGCCGCCGGAACCTCCAGCAGGAACACGGTGAACGCCGTGTTCGCCGGGCCGCCGGTGACGTTGACGTCGAAGGTGTCGAAGCCCTTCACGTCGGTCTCGAGGGCGACGCTCACGTCGACCTTGACCTTCGGCAGGCACTTGGCGAGCTGCTCCGAGCTCGGCGCCAGCTTGAACTTCACCACCTCGGCCTTCTTGCCGGTCGAGGTGTACTGGCCGACCTTGTCGAGCGTGACGTCGCCGTTGAGGGCGCCGAAGCCGACGAACGCTGCGGCCCCCGCGACCGCGCCGACCGTCAGCAGCGCGAGACCTTTACCGATGCCCATGACTGTGACCTCCCATGTGGGTTTGCCTGCGGCGGGTTGCCGTCGGATACCCATGGGCACGGGCGTTGCCGGAGCACCGTTCACCGGCCGCGATGTCATGACCTCGACACCGCGGCCGGTGAACCTCACCAGCCTTTGACCTCGGGCTCGGTGCCGCTGGCCGCCCGATCGTCGGTGAAGATGCGCTCCGCGACGACGGCTCCTTGCGCGTCGTAGGCGCGGGCCGTGAGCTCGACCCCCAGGCCCAGGCCCAGTTGCCCGACCCCGTTGACCAGCGGCGTGGACTTGAAGACGGTGCCGTCGCGCAGCAGGTCGAGCCGGACAGCGGCGGGCGGCGCGACGATCTGCACCGTGGTGGGCTGCTCGGCGTTGAAGTGCGGCAGCCGCATGACGATCAGTGCCCGCTCGGGGTCGCCGAACACCCCGGACCCAGTCGGGTGGTCCCGGCCGTTCGGCTCCGGATTCGTGTCGGTGGCCAGGGTGATGTACGGCCCGCCGCCGTCCGGGGTCACCGCCATCACGGTGGCGATCTGACCGACGCCCGATCCGCCGCCGTTCGGGTCGTCGACGACGAAGTCGTCGCTCCACAGCACGACGTAGTGGATGTCGGGGCCGACCAGCCCGGTGCTGTAGGCGAGCGCGTCGGCGGCGGCCTTCGCGGCGCGCGGGGCGGGTTTGCCGCGCCCGTACAGCGGGTTCGGGTCGATCGTCCCGGTCCGCTGGGTCCCCGGCGAGGCGAGCCTGCCCTCGTAGAAGATCGTTGAGCCGCGGCTGATCCGTACCCGCGCCCCGCCGGCGATCTTGGCGGTGTCGCGCATGATGTACCCCGCCGGCTCGGGCGTCCACTGGCGCTGGACGGTGCCGTCGAGCAGGTATCGCGGCCGGTCCGACACCGACACGTCGTAGCCCTCCGGGCCGAACACCAGCGAGTAGCCGGCGTTGTTGTCGGTGCGCCATTCGTTGCGCACGACGGGTTCCTCGACGTCGCCCCAGGCGGTCAGCTCCAGGTTCTTTGCCGCCGCGCCGCGCCGACCGGTCAGGTCGATCATGCGGGGCCGGTCGGTGGAGCCGGCCACGATCACGAGCCGCCGGTTGCCAGGCAGGTCCCCGGCGAACAGCACCCGCAGCCGGGCCCGGTCGTCGGGCATCCCGTACGCGTCGGGGTCGGCGAGAACACGGTCCAGCACGTCCTTGATGAAGTTGATGTCGCCGGCGAGGGACCCCCGGGTCGGCGTGTCCAGCAGCGGCTGGACCAGCGCCGGCGCGTCACCGTCCTGCCGGCCGGGCCCGACCTCGGGACGGCCGATGGTGTTGACCGGGCGCACCAGCGCCGCGACCCCGAGCACGCAGGTCACGGCCAGCAGGGCCAGCGCGGTGACCGCGAAGACCCGCGTCCGGCGCCGCCGGTTCGCACCCATGATCGCCAGGTCGGTGACGTCGTACAGTTTGGCCTGCTCGGCAATGTCGTCGAGCGTCTCCGTCAGCCGGTTCACGACCGCACCCCCATCTCGGTCTCGATCTCGCCGGCCAGCTCTGGCGCCAGCGTCCTCAGCCGCGACAGCGCGTGACTGGTCTGACTCTTGACCGTGCCGACCGACGTACCCATCACCTGCGCCGTCACGACCTCGGACAGATCCTCGAAGTACCGCAGCACGATGACCGCCCGCTGCCGCGGGGTGAGCTTCGCCAGCGCCTGTTCGAGCACCAGCCGCAGCACCGCCCGGTCGGTCTCGTCCCCGGCAGCGGCCCGGTCCGGCACGTCAGCGGTGGAGTGTTCGAGAAACCTCCGCCGGCGCCAGGTGCGCACGTGCTCGTGGTACAAGATCTTGCGGATGTACGCCTCGGGGTCCCCGGCCGCGGAGACCTTCGCCCAGTGCAGGGCCGCCTTGATCAGCGCCCCCTGCAGCAGATCCTCCGCCTGCGCATGCCCCCCGGCGAGCAGATATGCGGCGCGGGACAACCGCGGCAGCCGTGCACGCACGAACTCCCGGAACCCCTCTTCGTCGACCACGCGACTCCTCCCGACCGGCCTCTACCGGTGTACATGCCTCCACCGCCCCGCCAGGTTGGAAGCCGGCCACCGCTCGCCTATTCGACGTCGGCGCCGGAGCGTTTGCGGTATTCGGCGAGTGCGGCGTCGAGCCCTTCGGCGTACTCGTACAGGCCGATGCCGTTGTAGCTGCGACCGGCCTTCTCCAGCAGGTCGATGAGCTTGAGCAGCTCGTCCTTGCGTCCCTGGGTCATCGCTGTGTAGACCTCGGCGAATGCCTCGTGTTCGACGAGCGACGCCGCGTGCCGGCTGCGGGGGTCCTTCTCCAGTGCCTTCATGACCCTCGACCATGCCTCGGTGCGCTCGCGGGTCAGCTCCGCCCGGCGCATTGCCAGCTCATGTTCGCTCTGCATCTCGATGCGCCGCCGCCAGTAGGGCTGCATGCTTTCGCGGACCCGTGGATCCGGGAGCACGAACACCACGGGACGGCAGGTGAGTCGCTCGTCGGGCGCCCCCATCACCCAGTCCTTGGCGGACAGGCGCGCGTTGAGTTCCAGCTCGAGGCGGTGCGAGTGGTGCGGTTCGAACGAGCGGGCAACCCGCTCGGTGCGGATCCGCAGCGCGTCCAGCGCATCGGGGGTGTACGTGTTGATGCAGTGCTCGAACCGGTTACGGGTCATCCGCCTGGCGTGCCAGGTGAAGGTGGGCCGGACCGAGAAGTCGAAGGCGTCGCCTTTCGCCGCCAGGGCAATCGGCGCGGTGGGCCGGCAGTCGGTCAGCTCGGCCTCGATGCCGGGGTCCTCGACGACGGTGGGTTGCCACCAGTCGGCGAAGCGGCGGAACCACTCCTTGCCGGACGGCGTGGTCGGCTGGTCGAACGTGGTGAAGTCAGTGCTCATGGTGGCGCCCTTCCAGCATGCCGGCGATGGTGTCGAGGATCGGGTTGTCCGGCATGCTGCGCTGCCAGAAGAACCGCAGGTAGAAGCTGGCCCGGCGGTTGATCGGGCCGCCTTGCAGGACGTGGTTGAGCAGTTCGCACAGCACTCCGGCGAGGTCCGGGTCGTCTGCCGCGAGGCCGACCCAGCGCTCGAACACTGACCACGCCTGCCGAGCCGTTACCGGGTTCAGCAGGGCGCCCGGCCAGAGCCCGGCGTGATCCGCGATCGACACGTCGCCCGTGGCGGTCTGCCGCAGGAGCGCCGGCCACGCGCTGGTCGCCGCTTCGCCGATGGCGTCGCTGTCCACGTCCGCCAGCTGCAGCAGGCACCGGCTGGCCATGGTTCGCAGGTTCGCGATCGGGGAGTCGGGCCAGCGGACGAGCCGCTGCATCACCGCGGCGCCGTTCGTGTGGTAGATGCCTCGCACACCGACGGGGATCGCGTTGCTGGTGCGTTGCATGTCGTCGCAGGCCGCGCGTTCCAGCACGGCCAGGGCGTCGAGTGGGTACCTGCGCCGGAAGGTGTTGGTGGCATAGGTGCGCACTGCGGTGTCGCGACGGTGCCCAGCCTGCTCCACCCATTCCGCGACGCAGGTCAGGACCCGGGCCGCCAGATCAGGGTTGTGGACGGCGAGCTCGCACGCGAGGGCCGCGGCCTGGCGCCGCGACCGGCTGCCGCTCGCGGCCCAGCGGTCCAGCAGATCCCGGCGGATCTGCTCGAAGTCGTATTCGCAGAGCAGGCCGGCGGCCGCGGCGACCGGTCGGACGTCATCGGTCTCAACAAGGTCGTCGAGCCATCGCAACAGCGGCTGACGGGCCGTGTCGTAGTCGTGCCACGCGACATCGAGCAGACCGCGAACCAGTCCCGGCTGGCGGAGCCGGGCGATCCGGGCCGCGCCGACGGTGCCGGCCAGGTTGGTGGTCGGTTCGTGGCGGATGTCGTCGAGCAGAGTCTCGAGGCTGTGTTCGAGCACGGTGCGGTCGCCCGACGCGCGCCCCGCGGCCTCGTCGATGCGCTGGGTGAGCGCACCGGTCGCCTCGAACACTCTGGTCAACGGATACCCGTGGAACACGGCGAAGGCCAGACGGGCGGCGCGGCGGTGCTGGGCCAGGCGGCGGGCCCGGTGTCCGTCGCCGGCCGCACCGTCGTGCGCCGGTGCCGCTTCGAGGAGCTTCACCGCTTTGCCACGCAACGCGGCACGATCGGCCAGCAGGTCGGCGGCCGCAGCGCCGTCCGGGGTGTGTTCGGCGAAGTCCGCCGCGAACCGTACGGCGTCCGCCATGGTGCGCACGGACAGGTGCTCCACGTGCTCGGTGCGGCAGCGCTCGACATACGACCGGACGCAGTCGCCCTCACATGCCGTGCATGCGCCGACGCAGCGGCCCCGGTCGCCGAGCCACCGTTCCAGCCACAGGAGGAACACCTCACGCGGGTCGGGCGGAACATGCTCGACGTGGTATTCGACAAGCTGCCGGCTGCTGGCGTCGGTGACCCCGACGAACACGACGGCTGCGCGCGCCCCGCGGGCGAGCATGGACAACTGCGCCAGTTCTGACGGCTCGAGTTCGGCGGTGCGCGCCAGCTCGACGATGTGTCCGTGGTCCGGCCTGAGCAGGTTCCGGTCGGAAAGATACGCATGGATGGGTTCGTCGCCGACGAGATGGAGCTGGGTGATCCGATCCGGGGCGTGCGTGCGCGCCAAGCCGACCAGGGCCGCGGTGACCCGTCCGCTGCCCGCGGACCCGGTGAGGTACGCGACCGGTCGTCGGGTGAGCAGTTCGACCAGCCGGTCCGGGCTTGGTGTCGCGGTGTAGGTGTGGATGCGCTCCAGCACCATGGCGCCGTCGAGCGGCTGGTTGATGAACCGCCGCCGTCCGGGGCCCGTGCCGACGTTCAGGATCGAGCCTATCGACGACGCGCCCGGCCCGATCGCCGACGGCCCCAGGAACTCCGAATCCAGAATGCCGTATGACCTGATCATGTTCGCTGCCAACGAGCGCACCGCGTCGTCGGTCTCGGCGATGTCGTCTTCGTGCTCCGTGGCTGTGGCCGGCGTGGGCGGTTGGGGCTGCGGCTGCGCTTCACCTTCCGGCTGCGGCGGTGCCGGCTGAGGCTGAGGTTGCTCGATGGCGGTCACTGGTCGGCCCTGCCGTTCCACGGGCCATGGACGGACCCGATGGCGGTGCCGCCAGGGCCGAAGACCGCCGGTCCATGCGTGGTGACGCCGCTGATCTGGAACGTCGCGGGTGTCGTGTCGGCCTTCGGCGGGTAGGGCTCCACCGCAGGAGGTCCGGTCGGATCCGCTGCGGGTGGCTGTTCCCAGGCGACCGCGTTCACGTCCTCATCCGGCACGAAGATCCACGCATCCGCCGTCAGTTGCTTGACCGCCACCCGTACCTGCGCGAAACGCTCGGGTCGAAGGCCGCGGTAGCCGTGCCGGACGACGTCCTGGAAAATGCTCCGCGACACGATGAGCGCAACGGAGGCATGCGGGAACGTTCGCAGCGCCTGCCGCAGCGGCTCGGCGTCCAGCAGCCGGCTCACCTCGACCACGGCCTCGCCCGGGAATCCGTTGGCGCCGGTGAGGTGGACCAGGCCCTGATGTATCGCGACGCGCAGGCGGACCTTCGCCTCGGGCAGGAGGCTGCGGTTGTGTTCCCGCAGAATCCTGTCCAGCGCAGGCACGAAGTCCGCCACGACCGTGGGCTCCGAGGTGTCGGCCGGCAGGATCGCCAACTCGCCGTCACCGCTCTGTTGGGTGGTCCAACTGTCGCGCTCCAACCCGATGCTCGCGACGGCCTCCACCATGACCTCGCGGAACAGTTGCTGCGCCCGGAACTGCCGCAGATTGTCCCGTGGGCTGTACCGCTCCATGTCGACTGCGACGAGCACACATCGTCTGGGATGAGCCGGTTCGGACACCGTCGCCACCTTTCACCGCTTGTCCGCCGCGCGGCGGACACCGGCGACCGTTTCTGTATATCGACGGATGGCACTGGAGATTCCGTCGAAATACGGCATGACCGGAACCTGCCGGGCGGCGCTGAACCCCTCTTGCGAGGCAATCCCTCACGTCGCGATGGGCTGCGATGGATGCATGAGCGAAGCACCCGAACCGTTGGAGCCCCTGGAAGACCTGCGCATCGCCGTGTCGGTGGGCGCCGCCGCGCAGACGTCCATCCAACACGCTGACACGAAAGCCGCAGTGCTGCTGACCGGGCTGATCAGCGCGGCGGCACTGGCCGCCAACCAGCCCGGCCTCGCCGCCGCCGCGGTTCGTGCCGGGGCATTCGCCACCGCCTGCATGCTCGCCCTGGCTGGGACGATCACCGTCGGCACCACTGTGGCGGGATGGCAACTCGGCCGGTGCCTCCTACCGCGACTGACCGGCCCGCACGGTGCCGCCCGCAACCGATTCGCATTGCCGGATCTCGGGGAGCAAGGAGCGCCGATCGACCCCGCGCCAGTCGGACGGCAACGCGAGGAGGCGTGGGCGGCGGCGGCCGTGCTCGCCGGAATCGCGATGCGGAAGTACCAGGCGATCCGGACCGGGCTGCCCTGGGTCGCGGTGACGATCGCCGGGTCGGTCGGCTGGCTGTGCCTCGCCGCCACCATTGGCGGACAGTAGTCGCCCGGCTTCAACTGGTATTGTCGACGCCTATCAATGAAGGCGGGTGGACATGATCGCCGTTGACGTCGACACCGCCACGTGGGCACCCGGCACGTATCTGCACCGGCTGGCACCGCAGGCATGTGACAACCTGCGAACCATGACCCCGCGCCGCCGGGCCGAGTCCGGCGACGTGCTGATCAGCCAGGGTGCCATGGAGCGGCACGTCATCCTGCTCCACGGAGGCATCTCGAAAATCACGGCCCTGACCAGCGACGGGGTCGAGTCCTTGCTGGCGATCCGGGTCGGCGGGGACCTCATCGGCGAGATGTCCGCGCTCAACGACCTGCCCCGTTCGGCCACGGCAACCGCGTGCACCCCGCTGGTCTACAGCGTGATCCGCCGATCGCAGCTGCAAGTGTTCCTGGAGCAGCAGCCCGGCGCCGCGCTCGCACTGGCCGGCATGGTCGCTGATCGTCTCCGGTGGGCGAACCAGTTCCGGGTGGACTTCACCGCGTACCCCGCCAAGGTCCGCGTCGCGCGGGTGCTGGTGAAGATGGCGGTCGCCTACGGCCGCCGCACCCCGACCGGGTTGGAGATCGGCTTTGAACTGACCCAGTCGGAGCTGGCGAGCCTGTGCGGCGCGGCGGAGGTCACCGTGCAGAAGTCGCTGCGGGACTTCCGGCGCGCCGGGTCGATCATCACCGGGTATCGCACCGTGACGGTGATCGACCTCGACGGCCTTCAGCAGGCGGCAGAGCTGTAGGAACTCCGCGCCGGCCGCTTGCTGGTGAACCACAGGGCGGTGCCGTACATGGCCAGGCCCAGCAGGATGAAGGTGATGGAGACCGGGTAGCGCAGGCCGGCCGGCATGTACGTGGCCAGGAACCAGGTGTGACGCAGGGTGCCGTTGGCGACGAAGACGGTGGCCACGATGCCCTGGGGGAACAGGGGGAGGGCGCCGAGGCCGAGGCACCAGCCGACGACCGCCTTCTGGGTCTTGCTCAGGTGGTCGAACTTGAACGAGCTGCTGGTCTGTGGCTTGCGGCCGGTGCGCATCGTCTCCAGCAGTTCCGGGCCGTGCGACTGCAGCCGCCGTTCGGCGAGCAGGCCGAGGCCCCAGTACAGGAGGCCGCCCGTCAGCACGCCGACGGGTACGCCGGCCCAGCCGAACCAGATCGCGACCAGGGCCGCGGGGGCGGCGGTGACCACGACGAGGGCGAGCATCAGGTAGGCGAGGCCGGTCAGGCCGCCGTCGTCCTCGCTGGTGCGCAGCGGGTTGCCGGCGCGGCGGTGCGGGTCGGTGCCGGGGACCAGGGCGTACACCGACAGCAGCGGGAGCAGTCCGGCCGCGCCGCCGAGCAGGGCGACCAGCAGCGCGATGAGCAGTGGCCACGGTCCGCCGGTGATCGCGGTGAACCCGACGGTCAGCACGAGCGCGATCGGGGCCTGGACCGACAGCCAGGCCAGTTGCCGGCCCCGCACGTCGCTCGCGCCTGGGGTCATCAAGGTGAGCCAGAGGGCGGTGCCGTCGGTGCCGTACAGGTTGGCGGCCATCGCGGCGGCCATCGCCACGAAAATGGGGCCGGCGTAGGGCAGCATGCCGTTCCAGCCGATGAGCAGCGGGCTGGCGGCGAAGCAGATGCCGTAGGCGAGGGCGAACGCGAGCTGGTGGTTGCGGACCAGGTCGCGGGACCAGGTGCGCAGCTCCTTGGCGACGACGGCGCCGCGTGCCGTGGTGGCGGTGATGGGCCGGCGGCCGCGGCCGGAGACGCGGGTGGTCCGCTTGGTGAGCAGCGCCGCCCACACGCCGAGCAGCAGGATCACCAGCGCGGCCAGGGCGGCCAGGGCCCACCAGTCGCCGCGGACGGCGAGCAGCCCCCAGGATGACGGCAGGAACCAGACGGCGGCGGGGATGCCGGTCTGCCCGAACGCGGCGAAGAAGACCCAGATCTGGCCCAGCGCGGCGAGGATCAGGCCGTTGAGCAGGCCGGCGCCGATCGCGCCGAGCCGGGACCGCAACGCCAGGCCGACGAGCGCGACGGACACCTTGGACAGCAGGACGAACACCGCCAGCTGCAACACCATCGCCGGGACGGCGATCACCACGCTGATGAAGCTTCGCTGTACACCGGCGATGAGGAGACCGAGCAGCGCGCCGAGGCTGACCAGTGGGGCGACACCGACGAACGCCGCGGCCAGCAGGCCGGTCGCGAGGCGCCGGGCGGGCAGGCCGAGCAGGGCGAAGTACTCGGGGCGGACGGTCTCGTCGCCGCCGCCCATGAAGACCGGGCCGAGCATCCAGCCGAGCAGCCACACCGCGTAGCCGGCGGCGAGGAGCTCCGGTTTTCCGCTGATGGCGAGGTACACGGTGCCGGCGGCGAGCAGGGCGCCGAGGACGGCGCCGGTGCCGGCGGTCTGGGCGCGTTGCCCGCGGAAGGCGTGGCGCAGGATCGAGAGCTTCATCCGGGCCATCGTCAGTTCAACGGTCATTTCGACAGCCATGACAGCTCCTTGATCCCCTTGTCCTGACCGCCGACGAGGCCGACGAACGTGTCTTCGAGTGAGCGGGTGCCGCGGACGCGGTCGAGCGGGCCGGCCGCGACAACGGTGCCGGCGTCGACGACGGCGACGTGGTCGCAGAGCTGCTCGACCAGCGCCATCACGTGGCTGGACAGGACGATCGACCCGCCGCCGGCGACGAACCCGCGCAGGATCGTCTTGATGGTGGCGGCGGAGACGGGGTCGACCGCTTCGAACGGCTCGTCGAGCACCAGCAGCCGGGGCGCGTGCAGCAGGGCGGTGGCCAGGCCGATCTTCTTGCGCATGCCGGTGGAGTATTCGATGACCAGCGCCTTCTCGGCGGTGTCGAGCTCGAGGACGGCGAGGAGTTCCTCGGCGCGTGCTGCCACGACCTTGCTGGGCATGCCGCGCAGGAGGCCGAGGTACGTGAGCACCTCCCGCCCGGTCAGTCGCTCCGGCATCGCGAGCCCGTCGGGCAGGACACCGACGAGTGCCTTGGCGCGGTTGGGTGCGGTCCAGACGTCCTCGCCGAAGATGCTCGCGGTGCCGCCGTCGGGCCGCAGCAGCCCGACCGCCATGGAGAGGGTGGTGGTCTTGCCCGCGCCGTTCTGCCCGACGAGGCCGTAGAAGGAACCCTGCGGGACGGTGAGGTCGATGGCGTCGACCGCGAGCTTGTCACCGAAGCGCTTCGTCAGCCCTCGGATCTCCAACGCTGTCTGCATGCCATCACGGTATTGGCGCATCGAGGCGAGCAGATTGCCCCTGGATACCTGAAGGGGGTGGGGTTAGCTCCACCCCTGCCTTTCTCCCGGTCGCGAAGAAAGTGCCGCTGCGGGGCGTCAGCGGCCGACTTCGGCGGGTAGCCTGCTGGCGGGCGTGATCGACGGCAAGCGATGGGGGAACCGCATGCTGCTGCTGGTGCTCGACGCCCTGCGCCGCCGCGTGGCGCAGGGGCTCGCCGTCGCGGTGCTGACCGCGCTGCTGTGCGCGGTCGCCGCGGCCGGCCCGCAGTTCGCCGCCGCCGCCGTGGCCCGGGCCGCCGCGGCCGATGTCGCCGCCGCACCGCCCGCTCAGCGGATCCTCACGGTGCACCGGGGCATCCCGACCGGCCGGGACCCGGCGGCCGCGCTGGCGGGCTTCCGGGTCTCCGTCGAGCAGCTGCTGCCGGCGCGCGACGGGCCGCCGATCCTCGGCCTGACCCGGCCGCTGACCAGCATCACCGGCGGGTTCCAGCGCGTCGCGCCGGTGGCGTACCGCGACGGCGTCTGCGAGCACCTGCGGATCACCGGCGCGTGCCCGACAGCGGCGGCGGAGGCGCTGCTGAGCCGGCGCGCGGCGGACACCCTGGGCCTGCGCGCGGGCGACCGGCTGACGCTGCGGACGCAGGCGGCGACCGAGATGACGCTGCGGGTCACCGGCACCTACGAGCGGGTCGACCCGGCCGGCGACTACTGGGCCGAGCCGATGTTCGGGCCCGGTCAGATCAAGGCCGGCGAGGAGTCGCTCGATCCCACGTTCGTGTCGCTGGCGACGTTCGCCGACGACCGCTTCGAGGAGCCGACCGCCGTCTACACCGCGCCGCTGCCGACCCGGCTGATCGGCGGCGCCGGGCGGGCCGAGGTCACGCGGCGGCTGGACGACGCGAAGGAAGCGGTGAACCGGGCAGGCTTCGTCTTCGTCCCGCCGAGCGCGGCCCTGCTCGACGCGGTCGACGCGGACCGGGTGGCGGTGCGCGACGGCGTGCTGGTCGCCTGGCTGCAGGCGCTCGCGCTGTGCTGGCTGGCGCTGGGCATCGTCGGCCGGCACACCGCGCTGGACCGCCGGCCCGACATCGCGCTGCTGAAACTGCGTGGTGCCACCCAGCGCCGGATGTTCCGGCTCACGGCCGGCCAGCACCTGGTGCCGATGCTGGCCGCGCTGCCGGTCGGCCTGCTCCTCGGGTACGTGGGTGCGCGGGTCGCCGCGGGCGCCGCCGTGTCGCTGGAGGTCCGGCAGGCCGGGCCGGCGGTCGCGGTCGCGTTCCTGGTCGGGCTGGCGGTGCTGCTGCTCGGTGAGGTGTCCGCGCTGCGCACGCCGGTCGCGACCCTGCTGCGGCGGGTGCCGTCGCGCCGCCGCGGCTGGCCGCGCCGGACGCTGGACGTGGTGGTCCTCGCGGTGGCCGCTGCCGCGCTGTTCCAGGCGAACGCCGTCGGCGGCACCGGCGTCGGGGCGGCCGCGCCGGTGCTCACCGCGCTCGCCGGGGCGGTGCTGCTGGCGCGGCTGCTCGCCGCCGGCAGCGGCCGGGTCGGACGCGGGGCGATGCGCGCCGGTCGTGCGCGCCTCGCGCTCACCGCGCTGCGGTTCTCCCGGCAGCCCGGCGCCGACCGGATCTTCGTGTTGACGGCGGTCGCGGTCGCGCTGCTGGGGCTGGCCGCGCAGGGCATCGCGGTCGGGCGCACCACACGTGCCGACCGGGCGGCCGTCGAGGTCGGCGCCGCACAGGTGCTCACGGTGCAGGCGGCCAACCACACCGCGCTGCTGTCGGCGGTCCGGCAGGCCGATCCGGGCGGCCGCACCGCGATGGCGGTGGTCGTCGAGGCCAGCGGGCCGCTGCCGGTCCTCGCCGTGGACGCGGGCCGGCTGCCGGCGGTGGCGGACTGGCGCCCGCAGTACGGTGCGGCCGGCGCGCTGGACCCGTCCGGGGCGAGGGCCGAGCCGCTGCCGCCGGTGCAGGGCACGACGCTCACGCTCACCGCCCGCAACGATTCCGCCGGACCGGTCCGGCTGCTGCTGACCCTGCGGCACGGCGGCACCGGCGCGGACCTGTCGGTGCCGATCGGCCCGGTCCCGCCGGGCGAGCATCAGGTGTCCGCGCCGGTCCACGGCTGCGGGTCGCCGCCCGGCTGCCGCATCGTCGGTCTCGTCCTCGCCGGACCGTCCGATGTGGACAACCGGCCGGTGAGCGCGCCGCCGAACGCGTCGCTGACCGTGCGTGAGCTGCGCCAGCAGGGCCCCGATGCGGTGATTCTGGGCAGCGCCGACCTCGGCGACCAGCGCCGGTGGCGGACCGCGGACACCGGACCGGCAATGAGCGTCGGCGCCCGGCAGGGTGTGTTGACGCTACGGATCCCGAAGGCGGCGGCGGACGACGCGACGGTGGCCGACAACCGCGCATACGTCGTGGACGTCGTGTCCGCCGTCCCCGTGATCCTCGCCGGGCCGGCACCCCGTGCCTGGTCGGCCGGCGATCCGGTGCTGCCGCTGTTCGGTGGCTCCGTGGTGCCGGTGCGGGTCGCCGCGACCGCGGCCGTGCTGCCGGTGCTCGGCGGGGCCGGCGCCGTCATCGACCTCGACGCCGCCGTGCACGCGGCCGCCGACGCCGGCACGGGCGGGGTGTCGCAGGTGTGGATCGCCGCGGGTACCCCGCCGGAGATGGTGGCCGCGCTGGTCGCCGACCTGGCCGGCGCCGGGGTGACCGTGGTCGGGATCGACAGCGTCGCGCGTCACCTCGACCGGCTCGACCAGGACGGGTCCGCGCTCACGGCCCGGTTCCAGCTGCTGGTCGCGGTCTGCGCGCTGCTGCTCGCGGCCGTGGCCGCCACCGTCGCGGTGACCGTCCAGCAGGCGGCGCGGGCCGGGGAGTGGCGGGCGCTGCGCGCGCAGGGGCTGCCGGCGCGCGTCGCGGTCGGCGTCGAGACCAGCGGGCAGGCCGCGCTGGTCGGGATCGGTGTCCTGGCGGGCCTGCTGCTGGCGGGCCTCGCCGGCCGGGTCACCGGGCCGCCGCCGGTGTTCCTCGACGACTGGCGGCTGCTGCCGCCACCGGACACGTTCCGCCCGTCCGTGCTCGGCGGGGTGGTGCTGCTCGCCCTCGTCGTGCTCGGCCCGACCCTGTTGCGGGCCCGCCGCGTCGGTAAGGAGAGCGCACGATGATCGCCCTCATGCTCGCCATGCTGCGGACCCGGCGCGGCCAGGCGGTGACCCTGTTGCTGCTGACCCTGATCGTGGTCGGCGCGACCGTCGCCGTGCCCGCCTACCTGCGGGCGGTCGACCTCGCCGTGGTGCGCAGCGAGGTGACCGGTGCCGCTCGCGGCGAACGTACCGTGGCCCTGACCGCGACCGTGGACAACAGCTCCACGAGCAGGATCGACTTCACCGACGTCACCAGCGCGCTGCTGACCATGCCCGGCTTCACCCAGGTGTACTCGGCGGAGTTCCCCACCGTCGGCATCGAACCCGAGCCGCGCGACGTGTCCCGGCTGACCTACCGGCAGGAGGCCTGCGCGCACCTGAGCATGCTCGCCGGGCGTTGCTTCATCGGTTCCGGTGAGGTGGTGATCGGCGAACACACCGCCGATCGGCTCCGCCTCGGCGTCGGCGACCCGATCGACCTCGCCTTCGCCGTGTCCGGCGGCTCGCCCGCCGGCCCGGTCTACAAGGCGTTCGCGCCGCCGACGCCGATGACGGTCGTCGGGGTCTACCGGCCGGCCACGCCGCAGGAGGAGTACTGGGGCGCGCACGACTACTTCGCGGTGGACGTCGCCGGGCGCACCGGCGAGCCCGTGTTCACCGGCGCCGCGACCCTGACGCTGCTGCGGCGCACCACGACGGACGTCGGCGTCGACGCGACCGCCGCGCCGGCGACCTTCGACGCCCGCCGGCTGACCCAGCTGCGCGGCCAGCTCACCGACCTCAACGACCGCACGGCGAAACTGAGCCAGGCGTTCACCGTCACCACCGGGATCCCGGCGCTGATCGACCGGGTCGAGCGCAGCCGGGCCCTGGCCCGCCAGACCGTGCCGGTCGGTGCGGTGCCGCTGTTGTTGCTGGCGTACCTGGTGCTGTACCTCGCCGTCGACTACGGCGTCGAGGGCCGGCGGCCGGAGCTGGCGGTCGTCGCGCTGCACGGCGGGTCGTGGTGGCACCGGTGGCTGCTGGCGCTCGGGGAGAACTTCGCCGCGATCATGGCCGGCGCGGTGGCCGGGTGCGTCGCCGGCCAGCTGCTGGTCGGGGTGCTCTCCGCGTGGCGGTTCCCGGGCCTCGGCGTGCCGTTCTTCAGTCCCGCCGCCTTGCGCAACGCACCGTTCGCCGCGCTCGGCGCGCTGGCCGTCGCGCTGCTCGCGCAACGCCGGCACCTGCTCAGCCCGGTCACCGAGCTGCTGCGCCGGGTCAGGTCCCGTGGTGCTGGTACTGGTGCCGGCGCCGGCCGGCGCCTGCCGCTCGGCGAGGTGCTGGTCGGGGTGCTCGCGGTCGCCGCGGTCGTCCAGCTGTTCCTGACCAACCTCACCGGTGTCGGCGTGCTCGCGCCGGCGCTGTGCATCCTGGCGCTCGCGCTCGTCCTCGCCCGGCTGTTCGCGCCGCTCGCCGGGCTGCTCGGGCGGTCGGCGCTGCGCCGGGGGCGGCTCAGTGTGGCGCTCGCCGCCCTGCAGCTCGCCCGGCGCTCCGGCCCGCAGCGCCTTGTCCTGCTGCTGGTCGCGTCGGTGGCGGTCCTTGGGTACGCGGTGTGCGCCGCCGACGTCGCCGCGCAGGATCGCGACCTGGCCGCGCGGATCGGCACCGGTGCGCCGCGGGTCGTGTCGGTCGCGCCGGTGACGCGCGACCACCTGCTGCACGCGGTGCGGGCGGCCGACCCGGACGGCGCGTTCGCGATGGCCGTTGCGGTCGACGGTCCCAGCCTCGCGGTGGACACCACCCGACTGTCCACAGTGGTCGACTGGCGGCCGGAGTACGGGCGGCTGGACGCCGGGCGGGTCGCGGCGCTGCTACGTCCACCGGCCCGGGCACCGATCTCCTTCCACGGCCGGGACTTCGCGATGGACGTGGACGTGGCCGACGTGCGGATGTCGGTGCCGGTGGAGCTCAGCGTCGTGCTGTCGTCGCTCACCGGGCGGGGCTCAGTCACGCTGCTGTTCACGTTCGCGGCCGACGGGTCGTACACCTTCCAGGGGCGCACGCCCGTCTGCGTCGACGGGTGCCGGCTGGCCGGGCTGCACCTGCAGGCCCGCAGCACGTCGCCGACCAGCACGGCGTTCGTGCTCACCGTGCGCAACCTCGGCGGCGTCGAGCCCGGCGACGCGTCCGGTTGGCGGCCGACCGGCGGCCGGCTCTCCTCGGTTCGCGGCGGGCTGCGGTTGGCGGTGGACGCGCCGGGCGGGCTGCCGGGCGGCGCCTGGATCCAGCCGGTCGACGCGCCGTACCCGTTGCCGGTCCTCGTCGCCGGTCCCGCGCCGCGCGATGCGCTGATCGCCGGGTTGGACGGGCGGTCCACGCAGGTCCTCGTCACCGGCCGGGCCGGTGCGCTGCCGCGGCTCGGCACCGCGGGCACGCTGGTCGACCTGGAGTACGCCGACCGGGTCGCCACCGACGTCGGCAGCGCCCGCCGGGCGGAGGTGTGGCTCAACGCCGCCGCACCCGCGGATGTCCTGACCCGGCTGGCCCGTGAGGGTCTCATCGTGACCGGCGACGTGAGCGTCTCGGAGACCCGGCGCCGCCTGGCCGCGCAGGGTCCCGCGCTCGCGGTGTGGTTCCACCTGCTGGCCGGGGCGCTGGCGGTGCTGCTTGCCGCGGGCGGTCTCGGGCTGATCGCGGCGGTCGATCGCAGCGCCCGAGCCGCGGACGAGACCGCGCTGCGCACCCAGGGGCTGAGCCGTCGCGCGGTGCTGCGGGCGAACCTGTGGACGTATCCGGCGCTGGTGCTGGCGGCTGGGGTGTTCGGGCTGGTGACGGCGCTGGCGGTGTGGCGGCTGACGGGATGGGCGTTGCCGGTCTTCGGCGAGGACATCCCGGCGCTGCCGCTGCCGCACTGGCCTTCGCTGGTCGCGGTGCCGACCAGCTGGCTGGCCAGCGTCGCGCTGCTGCTCGCCGTGGCGCTGCAGGCTTCGGCGCGTCAGGAGCACCACTTGGTCTCGAAGTCCTGATGTCCGCGGCCGGGCCGGCAGCGGAAGGTCCGCTTGCCCGAGACGAACCGGAAGCGCCCATCGTCGGCGCGCTTCAGGGTGATGCGGTACCGGATCGCCGTGACCGAGTCGTCGCCGAGCCTGGTGAGGGTCACGGTGAGGACCGGTTCGGTGCTGTCCTTGTCCTCCTGGAGCAGGTAGATCTCGACCGGCCCGTCGAACCCGCGGTTCAGGTCCAGCAGCGCGGCGACGACCGTGTCCGGCGACTGCGCCCAACCGGGGGCCTCGACGTCGATCAGCGCGTTGAAGCCGGGTGCGGTCATGGCCCCGGTTTCTTTGTCCGCCGCGATCTTGCCTGTCCACTGGGGACCCGACGGCGCGACGGACGGTGGGGTCCAGCGGGTCGCGTCGTCCTGCTCGATCGGATCGCCGCAGCCGGCCACGAGCACGATGGCCAGGAGCAGGTGGAACGCCTTCATCGCCGATGCGCTGTTGTTCACAGCGACATAGACGCTCGTGGGGCCGTCGAGGTTTACCGGATCAGGTTTACCGGATCAGGTTTGCCGGATCAGGTTTGCCGGATCAGGTTTGCCGGATCAGGTTTGCCGGATCAGGTTTGCCGGATCAGGTTTGCCGGATCAGGTTTGCCTGGAGGGTTTCCGTGCCGCGTTCCTCGCGGACGCCTTCCTGGTGCGTGCCGTCGTGAGGTCCGGGTGCCAGCCGGTTTCGATGGGCGGGCCCGGCTCCGTTGCTGGCGGAAGGCCACCGTGCGTTCGGCCACGGTGACGAACCGTGACGTCCCTGCGGGGTGAGGCGGGCGGTTGTGCAAGGGTTGAGCACCGTGGTGGGGCGTCTGTTGAGCGGCCGGTACGAGCTGCGGTCGGTCATCGGCCGGGGCGGCATGGCGCAGGTGTGGCTGGCCATCGACGGGCGGCTGGGCCGACCCGTGGCCGTCAAGATCCTGCACGACGAGGGCCGCGCCGACCCGTCGCTGCCGCAGCGGTTCGAGCGCGAGGCGCACACCGCGGCGCGGCTGTCGCATCCGAGCATCGTGGCCGTGCACGACGTGGGAGTCGACAACGGCACGCCGTACCTGGTGATGGAGCTGGTCCAAGGGCACAGCCTCGCCGACGAGGTGGCCAACGGCCCGCTGGACCCGCAGCGTGCGATGCGCATCGCCGGGCAGGTGTGCGACGCCCTCGCGGCCGCACACGCCGCCGGGGTGGTGCACCGGGACGTCAAGCCGGCCAACATCCTCATCGGTGAGGAGGGCCGGGTGAAGGTCTGCGACTTCGGCATCGCCCGCATCACCGACCGGGCGCAGACCGCGCTGACCGCCGCCGCCACAGTGGTCGGCACCAGCACGTACATGGCACCCGAACAGGTCCGCGGCGGGCCTGTGGACGCCCGGACCGACCTGTACGCGCTGGGCTGCGTGATCTACACCATGCTCACCGGCCGCCCGCCATTCGTCTCCAGCTCACCGGTGCAGACCGCCTGGCAGCAGGTGCACGAAGCGCCGGTACCGGTGGCGGCCCTGCGGCCCGGCCTGCCGCCACGGCTCGCCGGGCTGGTCGGTGCGCTGCTGGCCAAGAACCCGGCGGACCGGCCGGCAAGCGCGGCGCAGGTCCGCGCGGCCCTCGCCAGCATCGCCGGCGGGCCGGACACAGCGACGCGCGGCGATGCAACGGCCGTGCTCCGGCATGCCGCCGGACCGGCCACACTCGTGCGCGCCAAGGGTCCGGCCGCGATCGGGCGCGAGGTGCCGATCCGTGGCCGCACCGCGGTGCGGCCGGCGACGCGCAGCCTGCCCGCGGGCGGCGCGCCACCCGCGCCCGCCGCCCCGCGACGGGGCCGCGCGGCCGGCATCGTATTGGCGACACTCGGCGTGGCCGCCATCGCCGCCGTCGGGTTCGCGCTCGGGACCCATCCGGGCCGTTTCGACTACCCGGCCGCGGCGCCCACTGCGGCGGGCACGACCCAGACGCTGCCGTCCGCGGACACGTCGAGCGCGGCTCCGAGCGACACCCCGAGCGACACCCCGACCGACCCGTCGAGCGGGACATCGCCCGATCCGTCGAGCGCGGCTCCGAGCGACACCGCGAGCGACGCAACTGGGGCGACGCTTGCCGCGGCCCGTGCCGCGGTGCGGGCTCAGGCCGGTAACGGCGCCCTGGACAGTGATACCGCACGCGAACTGAACCGCCGGCTCGACAGCCTCGCCCATGACCTCAATCGCGGTAATGCCGACCGCGCCGCAGCGGAGCTGGCGAGCCTGCGCAAACGGCTCGACCAGCTGCATCAGAACGGCACGCTCACCAGCAACGGGTACACGGCCGTGCTCACCCCGGTCGACCAGCTCGCGGCGAACCTGCCGACCCCCAGCGTCAGCAGCGGGCGGGACTGACCCTGCGCCTCGGGTGCTCAGACAGGGCAGCGAAATGGGCCCCGGCGAATCCCGCCGGGGCCCTTTCGCGCATCCGGGGCCCTTCGTTCATAAGGTCGCCGCCCGCCAGGCAATGAGGACCGAACCTGGCCTAAAAGGTCCCTACCGTTCTCACTACGACATCCCACCGGTTCTTCCGCTGCTTCGGGAGGAGACCCTCATGTATCTCGTCATCGGCGCCACCGCGTACTTCGGCCGTCAGGCCGTGGAGGAGCTCGCGACACTTTCCGGGGTGACGGTGCGGGCGCTCACCCGTACCCCGGCAAAGGCCGATCTTCCGGCCTCGGTTGCACTCGTCGCCGCGGATCTGACCAGGCCGGAGACTCTGCCGGCGGCGTTCGCCGGGGTCGAGGCGGCGTTCCTGGTGCTGCCGTACGGGATGGACGTGGCGCCTCTGCTGGCCGCGGCGCGGGCGGCCGGCGTGCGGCGGCTGGTGTTCCTCTCGTCCGGGGCGATCACCGGCCGGGCCGAGCAGCAACCCGACGTGATCGCGCAGTACCACCGCGACGTCGAAAGGGCCATCGAGGCGTCCGGGATCGAGTGGACGTTCCTGCGCCTGCTGTTCCCGGCGATCAACGCACTGACGTTCGCCACGCAGCTCCAGGGCGGTGACGTGATCCGGGCGCCGTACGCGAGGGCGGCGGTGAGCGCGGTGCACGAACGCGACGTCGCCGCGGTGGCCGCGCGGGTCCTCGTCGACGGCGGGCATGGTGGTCGCGTCTACGACCTGACCGGACCTGAGTCGCTGACGCAAGCGCAGCAGGTTCGCATCCTCGATGAGGTGTTGGGGCGCCCGCTGGTCGTGGAGGACCTCGACCCTGCGCCGGTGTTGCAGCAGTTGAGCCAGTTCATGGACGCAGAGTTCCTGGCGGCGCTGTTCGGGCTGATGGCCGACGCGGTGGGCAAGCCGGCCCCGGTGAACGACGTCATCGAGCGGATCACCGGCCGACCGGCGCGGACGTTCGCCACCTGGGCCGCCGATCACCGGGCGGACTTCGGCGCCTGAGCCGGTGTTCGGCTATGCCGGCGGGGAGGAAGGTACGCAGGCGCTGGTGGCCATCAACGTGTTGTACGCGTAGACGCGAATGGACCTTCCGTAAGCCAGTGCGCTCTTCTGCAGGTACACGTTGACGGCGCTGTTGGGTTCGGCGCTGTCCTGAACCGAGCGGGGGATCGTCGTCGGCACCGAGCGGCCGGTGGCGAGGACGATGTCGACCTCGCCGCAGAAGTTGCTGTTGGGGACGGTCCGCATTGCGGGCCACGCCACGGTCGGCTGGGACCGGGTGAGGGCGTACGAGGCGCTGTACACCTGGACGTACTGCGCGCGTTGGATGTCCCAGCCGTAGGCGACGTGGACGAACTGCAGGCGGGCGGCCGGGCAGACGTCGAAGAGGTTGCGTGGCAGTGGCGCCATCAGGCCGTCGTTGTTGGTCGACAGTTGCGCCTCGACCCGGCCGTCCGGCAGCTGCGGCAGTCCCCGCGCGGACGTACCGCACACCGCGCTGCGCGACGACCCGGCCGAACTCGCCGAGGACGGTCCGCCGGGCGGTGGGGCAGCCAGAACTGTTGACGGCGACGGGCTGGGCGACGGCGTGGCCGTGGGCGAGTTCGCGGGTATCGGCGGCGGCCCGCCGTTCCGCCAGGACGGCAGCGTGACCAGCGCTATCAGGGCGATCGCGGCAAGAACCGCGGCGACGGTACGCCGGCGGCGGGTCCGACGCAGCCGGCGCGGGATCTCCTCCACCGATGGCGGGTTGGCGGTCCTGGCCGACTGGTCACGGAACGCGTCGAAGTGGGTCCGCAGTGGGTCGCGCTCAGTCATGGCTCACCCACTCCTCATCCACGCTGAGTAGGCGGCTCAGGGTTGTCCGCGCGCGGTGCAGCCTCGCCTTGACGGTGCCTTCGGGCGCGCCGACGAAGGCTGCGATCTCCTGTACCGACAAATCGGCGAGATAGTGCAGCACCACCGCTTGCCGCAGCGGCGGCGACAGCTGCCGGAGCCCGCGCACCAGGTCCAACGAGAGGGCGTCGGGGGCCGGCACGTCATCAGCGATGAGCTCGCGGCGCAGGTGCAGCAGGCGCTTGGCCCGCCGCCACCGGCTGATCGCCAGGTTCCAGGCGACCCGGCGCACCCAGCCGACCGGGTCGTCGAACGAGGACACCGTCGCCCACTGCGCGAAGGCACGCGTGAACGCCTCCTGCACGATGTCCTGCGCGTCGGCTCGGTCACCGGCAAACGCGTACAGCTGCGTGAGGAGGCGCGGGTACGTCGCCGAGTAGAACTCAGCGAAGTCCGGCGCGACGGCCATCAGATGCACCACTCCGGTCGGGCGATCCGCAGCAGCCTATGCCATTGCAGCGGCCGGAAAATTCCTCTCGGCCGATGCAACCTTCCGCGGCCGGCCGCGTGTCACTCGTGCACGCCGATATCGGCGTGCCTAACGCTCGGTGGGTGCGGCTGATAACGGGGGGCCGCACCCGCCGGCCGTCAGGTCGCTTGGAAAACCGTGTCGACGTGCCATTCCAGGAACGTGCGGTGCGGACGATCGGCAGCGCGCTCCGGGACGGCGATGGGCTGACCGTGCCGGGAGTAGAACTCCTCACCGTTGCCGAAGTCCTCGCGAAGCCTGGGACTGACCAGCAGCCGATGCCTAGGGTCGACGCTGAGGTACCCCCGGTCGAACATGATGTGCACGTCGGACCGCAACAGCAGCCCGTTGTCGAGCCGGTGCTGCCCACCGCTGGGCAGCGGCAGGATGTGCGCCGCCTGGAGTACTGGTCGGATCTTCGCGCCGGTGATCGCGCAACGGTGCCGGTACGCATCGAGCACGACGCCTTTGAACGCCTGCTGTCCGAGGCGTTGTGGTTGCAGGCGCGGGTCGCCGTAGACGGGTCCGGCGCGGTGCCAGGGTGCGCTGAGGTCGAGTTCGACGGCCGGCCCGGTAAGCCGGTGGATGACGTCGCCGAAGTAGCCGCCGTACGCACTGTCGGCGAGGTCGTAGCCCTTGCCTTGCACGATGTTGGACGCGAAGTCCGGCGGCGACCCGGCGTCAGCATCGGCTGCGAAGAAGCGGGTGTCACGGACGAAGATGCAGCCGATGACCGGGTCTTCCCGGGACGGGATCGGCTGGCGCCGGTAGCCACCGATGGCACTGCGCATCTGCTGCAGGCTGGCGGCACCGTTGCCTTCGCCGAAGAGTTCCCAGGCTTCTGAGATGGGCAGGCGGGCGAAGCCGCTGTAGAAGCCGCCGCCGACGACCCGGTTGTGTGGGTGATGGCTCTTGAAGAAGAACGGCTCGCCGACCTGGATGGCCCCGAACGCCGTGTTGCTGTTGGGCCGCCAGAAGTTGACCTCCTGCAGGTGCGGACGTTCAGCAAGGAACCTGAACCAGTCGCCGTCCGTCACGCCCACGTAGGCCCTCACGCGAACAGTCTGCCGGATCAATGCGCTACGTGGACACCGCCTGAGCTCGCCTGACAAACCCAACCTGACCGACCGTCACGTTGGAGGCCAAACGCGATCGGTCGGGCAGACTATGACGGTGACTGAGGAACTGCCGTCGGGGCTTTACGAGATTGTCGTCACCCAGGGTCTTGAAGCTCGACTCTCGAGGGTTGATCGTGAGCTCGTCAAGCGGCACGGTCTTCGGACGGCGGATGCCGCTGATCGCATCGCCCAACTCCTCGCACGACAAATCGAACGTGCCCTAGACGCAGTTCCTGAGTCCGACCGCGTCGCGATCGGCGTCGACGTCGCGCAGCGCCTGCTCGATGTACTCGGCGCGCGGCTGCCGCGGACGGATCCAATGCTCGAATCGCCGCTATCATCGGGCGAGGTGCTGAGCGCTATTGGCGAGCGACGACCAGACGGCTCCGTTCACACTTCCGGACGCCCGCTCATTCCGCTCCTCGACACAACACTACTCACGAACGCGCCCGGCGAACCCCGGGTAGGCAGTCAGATACTTACGGAGATCGCTTCGGCCGACTCCATCGATCTGGTGATGGCGTTCATCCGCACGAGTGGTTTGCTTCCACTCGCCGATGCACTTCTGGAGCATTGCGCACACGGCAAAAAGCTGCGGGTCTTAACGACCACGTACACCGGTTCGACCGAGGCCAACGCACTGGATCGGCTGACGGCGCTCGGCGCCGACGTTCGCGTGTCCTACGATCTGTCGACCACCCGGCTCCATGCGAAGGCGTGGCTGTTTCACCGGCGGACGGCGTTCAGCACTGCGTACATCGGATCGTCCAACCTCACCCACTCTGCCCAAGTTGCCGGGCTCGAGTGGAACGTACGTGTCTCCACCGCTCGGAACCCGGACGTCATTAAGAAGATCGAGGCTGTCTTCGAAAGTTACTGGCAGAGCGGCGACTTCATCCCGTATGTGCAGGCGGAATTCCTTGAAGCGATCGACCGGTCGCGCCGACCCAGCAGTCGGAACGTCACCGTCCTCAGCCCGCTCGAAGTCCGCCTTGAGCCGTTTCAGGAACGCATTCTTGAGCTCATCAAGCTGTCCCGAGATCGCGGACACCACCGCAATCTGCTGGTGTCCGCAACCGGCACCGGGAAGACCGTCATGGCGGCGGTTGACTACGCCCAGCTTCGCGGCACGCTGCCTCGCGCACGTCTGCTCTTCGTTGCGCATCGCGAGGAAATTCTCGACCAGAGCCTGGCAATGTTCCGCCACGTCATGCGGGACCATACGTTCGGGGAGAAGTGGGTCGGAGGCGAGCGGCCCAACCTGTTCAACCACGTCTTCGCATCGATCCAGAGCCTCAGCGCGGCGCGGCTGGAGCACCTCGCCGCCGATCACTTCGACGTCATCATCGTCGACGAGTTCCACCACGCCGCCGCACCGTCATATCGCTTCATCATGGACGAGCTTGCACCGCGAGAACTGCTCGGCCTGACTGCCACGCCGGAACGCACCGATGGCCTGCCGATCCTGCACTGGTTCGGCGACCGTATCGCCGCCGAGCTTCGACTCTGGGACGCGATCGAACAACATCGCCTCGCGCCGTTCGCGTACTACGGCATCCACGACGGCATCGACTTGCGCGACATCCCGTGGCGCCGCGGACGCGGCTACGACGAGGCGGCGCTCACGGATGTCTACACGAGCGACGAAGCTTGGGCTCGGTTCGTTTATCGCCAACTGGAGGCGCACGTCGATGACGTCTCGACCATCCGCTGTCTCGGCTTCTGCGTCAGCGTCGCCCATGCCCGATTCATGGCCGAACAGTTTCAGAAACTCGAGGTGGCGGCCGTTGCGGTCTGGGGAGAAACGTCAGATGCGGAACGTCGCTCCGCGCTCCGGGACCTAGATGAAGGCCGCGTCCAGGTCGTCTTCTCGGTTGACCTCTTCAACGAGGGTGTCGACGTGCCGAAGGTCGACACGCTCCTCATGCTGCGCCCCACCCAGAGCGCCACGCTGTTCCTCCAACAGTTGGGTCGTGGCCTGCGGATTGCAAAGAACAAGACCGTATGCACGGTGCTGGACTTCGTCGGTATGCACCGCCGCGAGTTTCGCTTCGACCAGCGATACCGTGCGCTCCTCGGTGGCAGCCGTCGTGACCTTGAACGGGCCATTGCCGAGGGCTTTCCATACTTGCCGGCTGGCTGCCACATGGAGCTGGATCGGGTCGCCCGCGACATCGTGTTGCGCAGTGTCCGCGAGGCCATCCCATCACGTTGGCCGGCTAAGGTCGCCGAACTCCGAGCGCTCTCCCAGTCCCGACAGACCGTCACCATGGCCGACTACCTAGCCGACACAGGCCTCGAGGTCAGCGACATCTACGCCGGCGATCACAGCTGGTCGGCGCTATGCGAGGCGGCCGGTCTTCCACTGGCGGCCGCAGGGCCACATGAACAGGTCCTGCGGCGTGGAATCGCCCGAATGCAACACGTGGATGACCTCCAGCGCCTGGACGGATACCGCTCACTGCTGGACCGATCGAGCAGTCCCGACGTTGCCGCCATGGGTGACGTCGAGAGGCGCCTCACGCGGATGCTCCTGTCCAACCTCGCCGATCAGGTCGTCACGAAGGAAACCCCACTGCAATCCGCAGCCGACCTTCTGTGGTCGCACCCCCAGGTCGTGGCCGAACTGCGTGAACTGTTCGAAGTGCTTGGTGATGCACCTAGCCACGTACACCAGCAGGCTCTCCTCGGCATCCCGTTACAGGTCCACAGCCAGTACACCCGCATCGAGATCCTGGCGGCCGTCGGTGAAGGCGCAGACACGAAAACACCGCAGTGGCGGGAAGGCGTTTACGACGCAAAGGCCGCCGGAGCTGACCTGCTCGTCTTCACTCTTGATAAGACAAGTGGCGACTTCTCCCCGACCACCCGCTACCGCGACTACGCGATCAGCCGGGATCTCATCCACTGGGAAAGCCAATCCACCACACGCACCGACAGTCCGACCGGACGCCGATACCGCAATCATGTCGCGCTTGGCCGCTCGATCCTGCTCTTTGCGCGGACACGCGCCGACGACCGAGCGTTCTGGTTCCTCGGGCCAGCAACCTACGTGCAGCACCAGGGCGAACGGCCGATGGCCGTCACGTGGAAACTCACTACACCCCTATCGGGCGATCTGTTTGCCGCGTTTGCCGCCGCCGTTGCATGACATTTGTAGCGGTCACCTTTGTCCACTGATCAATGCATCAGGTGGTCGTTCACGCGATTCGGTGGCCGGTGCCGGCGAGCCGAGCGCATCGGCCGACGAGCACGCCGCGCACCAACGCTCCGCCTTAAGCTGACTCAGAGACCTGAGGAAAGAGCCGACGGCGGGACCTGGACCCGCAACCTTCCGATTACAAGGTGTCACCCATGGCGGTAACACCGGAACGTGGCGGGTCACAGAAGGCACACCACCTATCAGCAGTGATTACCTCCTATGGCCGCGCTTGACCGACTGAACCCCGTATGTGATTTCGCTACCGATCTTGCTACCAGTCGGCTCCTGGACGGGTAGATCCGGCGCCGAGGGCGGTAGGTCGGCACATGGCGAGCACGACACCAAAGTTCTGTATCCCGGCTTGATCGGCGGCCCGCCTAAGCACGCGGCAACCAGCAAGGCCGACAGGACGAGTGCGGCAATCTTGTGTCGCATTGCCGATTGGTGCCGTCGACGCAGCTCGGATCGGATGCGCGAGCCTCCTTTCGGACGGTCTTTCCGGCATCAACGTCTAGGGGCTCCGGCTGCCTGGACCACCGGTACCGGGTCTGGGGTCAGTACGGTGGGCGGACGGTCCTACAGCCATCGACACGAGGGCAGCTATGGCTTCAACGGCGGAGATCGACAACGAGCAGCAGTACTTTCACCGTGCCGCCGAGGCGCGCGAGCATGCGCGGACGGCCGCCGGTAACGCCGCGAATGCCGCCGCCCATGCCGCTGCCGCCACGCAACTCGCCAGCTACGCCAAACAGCACCAGGATGCGCTCGGCGCCACCGGCAGCGCCGTCGCACACGGCCGGATCGACGAGGTCGGCGAGGACCCGCTGTACATCGGCAAACACTTGATTCGCGACCATCAGAGCAAGGAAGTCCTCATCGTCGGCTGGCAGGCCCCGGCAGCTCGGCGCTACTACCGGGCAACGCATACGGACCCTCATGGGTTGACCCGCAAACGGACCTTTCACTGCACAGGCAACACGATCGACGACTTCACCGACGTCGTCTTCACCGCGGCACCAGGGAGTCCGCAGGGGCCCGACGCGGCATTGCTCCGCGCGCTCGCTGAGGGCCGCACTGGCAACATGCGCGACATCGTTGCAACGATCCAGGCCGCCCAGTACGAGGTCATCGAGGCGCCCCTGGACGCAGTCCTGGTCATCGAAGGTGGCCCGGGTACCGGCAAGACCGCGGTTGCGTTGCACCGGGTCTCCTGGCTGCTCGTCAATCATTCCGACCGGCTACGCACCTCCAGGGTGCTCGTTGTTGGGCCGCACCCGACGTTCACCCGGTACATCAGCACCGTTCTGCCCGGCCTCGGCGAGCGGAACGTCTTGCAGCAGGACATCACACAACTCGGCCCGCCAGTCAGCCGCGGCCGGCCCGAATCGGTACCGTTGAGTCGGATCAAAGGGCAGGCGCGCATGGCCGGGCTTCTCGCCCGCGCGCTGCGGCAGCGCATCGGCCGGCCCGAGCCGGCCGAACGGCTGCAGATCGACAGTAGGTTCGTCACGATCCCCGGCGCGGACATCGGCGCGGCTGTCGATGAGCTGCGCGATGGGCCAGGCCCCTACGCGCAGCGCCGGACGCAGCTGCGGGCCGTCCTGACCGGGCTGCTCGAACGACGCGGCGTCACAGCCGTGCAGGCCCGCCAGCGGTCCGTCGACAACCTGATCGAGCGCCTCTGGCCGCAGCTGAGCCCGTCGGCGCTCCTGCGCGACCTGTTCGGCTCCCGAGATCGGCTGCGGGTAGCGGCCGGTGACGAGTTCACCGCCGCGGAAGTCGCCCAACTTCGCCGACGCAGTGCAGACCGACTATCGGAACAGATCTGGAGCCGGGACGACCTACCACTGCTGGACGAAGCGGATTTTCTCATCAACGGAAGCCCAGCCGAACGGTACGAGCACGTCGTCGTTGACGAGGCGCAGGACCTGTCGCCGATGCAGCTGCGGTCAATCGCCCGGCGGAGCGCCACCGGGTCGCTGACTGTACTCGGCGACCTGGCCCAGTCGACAGGGCCGTGGGCCCGCGACAGCTGGGACGACGTGACCGCGCATTTGCCGGACACGCACCCGCGCACAATCGCGCAGCTGCGATACGGCTACCGGGTGCCACGGCAGGTATACGAGTTCGCGGCGCTGCTCCTGCCGGTCGCCGCGCCGCTGACGCCGCCGACTGAGGTCGTCCGGGACGGGCCGCGGCCCAGCATCCACCGGGTCGAGGCGGCGGATCGGG
Source organism: Dactylosporangium sp. NPDC049525 (assembly GCF_040676755.1). Taxonomy (NCBI): domain Bacteria; kingdom Bacillati; phylum Actinomycetota; class Actinomycetes; order Micromonosporales; family Micromonosporaceae; genus Dactylosporangium; species Dactylosporangium sp. NPDC049525. Next base: position 192,519 of record NZ_JBFAPO010000001.1, read on the forward strand.
CCGGGCGGGCGGTCGCAATCGCTCAGGCGCACGCGGCCGAGCGGCGGTTCGTCGGCATCATCTGCCCGCCGACGTGCCGCGCCGACGTCGAGGCCGCTCTGGCCGCCAACGACGTTGCCTGGAGCAGTGCCGACCGCGGCGAACTCGGCAACGCCATCAACCTGGTCAGCCCGCAAGAGTCGAAGGGCCTCGAGTTCGACGCCGTGGTGGTCGTCGAGCCGGAAGACATCGTGGCCAGCGACGAGCATGGCCACCGACTGCTGTATGTGGCGTTTACCCGAACCGTCGGCCACCTCGATGTGATCTGCGTCGGAGAGCCGCTGCCGATGCACATCACCGCACCCGCGCCGATCGGCGGCGAGCCGCCGGCGCCAACGGTTCCCGACTTGGGACCGGAGGCCCTCACGCGGCTTGCGGGCGAGGTAGCCGAGCGTGTACGTCGGCAGAGTCCGTCGGCGCAGTGGGACGAGGTGCTGCAGGCGGCGGCAAAGGTGTTGCGCGGCTGACGGCTACGACTGGCGCAGGATAGCGTCGTGGGCGAGGCGGTGGCCAACCTTCTGCTCGACGATCAAGTCCCGGATCTGGGGGATAGTGTCCTTCGCCCGCACATGGACATTCAGTTCCTTCGCCAGTTGCTGAATCTGGGCCTTTTTCAGTTTGAGATCGTCCAGGTAACGCGCCGCCGACTGGCGGTCGCCAAGGCTGCGCAGATCGGCGTTGACCTGTTCGGCGTTGACTGCCAACGCGACCGGCTCTGCCGTTCGCGTGGTACCGCCGCTGATGCGGGCGCCCTTCGGTACAATCATGAGTCTGGAGTCCCCAGCCAGGAGCGAGTCATACTCGTCCTTCTTCAGCTTCTTCAGGAATTCCCCGATCTGCTGCAGCATGTCGTACGTGCGGTCAGTCGGCTCAGTCACCCGACGCTCCTCAAATCCCGGTCTTGGCTATGAACTCGCTGGTCAACTGCGTCAGGTCGTATTCGACATTCTCAGTGGTGTGCGCAGCAAGCACGGCAGGGATGCCAAGCTCGCCGGTATCTGCGAAGACATTCTTACTTTCCCGCAGGCCCTGCTGAAACAGCGGTACCTCGGTCTGCCCGGTCCGCTCAATGTAACCACGCAACTTTGTCATCAGCCCCGACCCTGCGTACTGGATCATGGTGAAAACCACGCCAAGGATCTCGGGATTGATGCTCGCCTCAGGGTCTGACCCGGCGACCCCGTTGTACTGCTCGACCAGCTGGGTCAGGCGGCGGCGTAGATACGTGATGCCGAGCGTCGACAGGTAGTCTGCCTTCGCCGGGACCAGGATGTGGTTGCTGGCGACGACTGCCGTCCGGGTCACCATGTTGAAGTTGGGCGGGCAGTCGATGAGTACCACGTCGTACTCGGCGAACTCGTCGGCGGCGAGCGCGTCGGCGAGCATCCGGTGGACCTTGAGGTAGTCGGGGTTGAACGTCTGGTACCGCGAGCCGCCCAGCCCCGCGGCAAGGTCGAGCTCGACGTCGACCAGGCCGAGGTCGGACGCGATTAGGTCGAGTCGCCCGCCCCGATCGCTGAGCCGCGCGTTGATCCGCGGCGGCGCGGTCACCATGTCCCGCAACGGCTTCTGTGACTGCGACCAGTTGAACGAGTCGTACCAGTGCAGGACCGTCTTCGCGGGGCGCAGTTGCGCGTCCCATTCATCGGCCGCGTAGAACGAGAACGTAAGGCTCGCCTGCGGGTCGAGGTCGATGAGCAGCACCCGACGGCCGCGATTGGCAAGGTCGGCCCCCAGGTTGGCCGTAACTGTCGTTTTGCCCACGCCGCCCTTGTAGTTGAGCACTGAGATGACGTTCACTCACCCACCCCGACTACGCCGACCGGTCCCGACAACGGTGAAAGCCTGTCACAGGCACACGGCGATCGACTCCTCCGAAGGCAGGAGGCCATTACGGCCAGGCAGCCGGTGGCCCAGCACCACTCCACCACTCGAGACCGTCGAGCCATCGTCCACGACCGGAGGGACGGACTCGGTAGTTGGGGTCAGGTCGGGCCCCGATGCAACGCGGGCAACTGGTCGAGCGGGAGGGCACTGACCTCGAAAATGCGGGTTTCGACTGTGGTCGTGAACGTTTGGCGAGGCACTGCAGACCCTCGTCAACGCCGAATACTCAATCGTCACCGAAGAGCTGCGCGCCCGCCAGGGCGACGCTGATTGTTCGTAGCCCTCGTCGCCAGCGTGGAGACCCCGCTGCCCGTGAGCTCGTGTCCGAGTTCGTGAATACAGACATCACGGCCACCAAGATGATCGCCTGGGGTAGCTCACGGAAGGCTCTCCGTTCGCTTCCTGACAATCTCACAGGTCCGCCCAGCCCAGCTGATCGACGACCCCACGGGGTCAGCCGCGTCTGCGCTTACAGCATGTAGTCGCTTCCCAGGAGGGCCGACGCAGGTGCACATCTTCGTGCTGCATACCGCGAGCGGGTTGGAGTGCAGCATAGGACACTGCGTGGCGCGTCAAGGCAGGCAACGGGGTCAACGGTTCACCGCTGCCCTCATGACTGCCCAGGTTGCGGGCGTCCACTACCGATCTTGCTACCAGAGGCGCGCATCGGCAAGATCATGCTACTTTTACATCATCGATAGTCGATGTTATGAGCCCGCCACCAGCAGCTATGAGTCTGGAAATGAGAGCCGACGGCGGGACTTGAACCCGCAACCTTCCGATTACAAGTCGGGTGCGCTACCAATTGCGCCACGTCGGCCAGACTCACGATCCTACCGGGCCGTGCCTAGGGGCCGCCTCCGACATACCTGGTGGGCAAGTCGGCACGAAATCGGGCAAAATTCGCCCCTGACCTTGGCAGAGCGGGCTTGCGCGCCTAGGGTTACCCCAACTCCGGGCTGCACCGCCGCGGCTCGAAGCTTCTACTCGGATCGTCCGGCACGTTCCTGCCGGTGGAAGGTGGCACCCTGTCATGGCTACGGTCACGTACTCCAAAGCCTCCCGGATCTACCCGGGCACCCCGCGGCCCGCGGTGGACCAGCTGAGCCTCGAGATCGGTGACGGCGAGTTCCTCGTCCTCGTCGGCCCCTCGGGCTGCGGCAAGTCGACCTCGCTGCGCATGCTCGCCGGCCTCGAAGACGTCGACGCCGGCGACATCCTGATCAACGAGCGGAACGTCACGCACCTGCCGCCGAAGGCTCGTGACATCGCGATGGTGTTCCAGAACTACGCGCTGTACCCGCACATGACGGTGTACGAGAACATGGCGTTCGCGCTCAAGCTGCGTAAGACGCCGAAGCACGAGATCGACCGGCGGGTGAAGGAAGCCGCGGCGATGCTGCAGCTGGAGGACTACCTCGGTCGTAAGCCGAAGGCGCTCTCCGGTGGTCAGCGGCAGCGTGTCGCCATGGGTCGCGCGATCGTGCGTGAGCCGCAGGTCTTCCTCATGGATGAGCCGCTGTCGAACCTGGACGCGAAGCTGCGTGTGCAGACGCGTTCGCAGATCGCGACGCTCCAGGCGAAGCTCGGCATCACCACCGTGTACGTCACGCACGACCAGGTCGAGGCCATGACGATGGGTCACCGGGTTGCGGTGCTCCTCGACGGCGTGCTGCAGCAGGTGGACAGCCCGCGGGCGCTGTACGACCGTCCGGCCAACGTGTTCGTCGCCGGCTTCATGGGTTCGCCGGCCATGAACATCAAGACGGTGCCGCTGAGCGACAAGGGCGGGCGTTTCGGTGACGTGACGCTGCCGTTGACGCGTGAGCAGCTGGCCGCGGCGCAGGCCGATGGTGGCGGCAACCGGGTCACCGTCGGGTTCCGGCCCGAGGACACGGACCTGGTCGGCCCGAACGACGGTGGCATCCCGATCACCGTGGACCTGGTCGAGGAGCTCGGCTCGGACGCGTACGTGCACGGCACCGTGGCGCTCGAGGGCCAGGACGAGCGGTTCGTCGTGCGTGCCGACCCGCGTCGCACGCCGCGCCTCACCGAGATCGTGTACGTCCGCCCGCACGTGAACACGCACCACGCGTTCAACGCCGCGACGGGCCTGCGGATCGGCTAGTCAGCCAAAGAAAAGCTAGTCAGCCAAAGACAAGAACGAAAGAAGGGCCCGGCGACAACCGCCGGGCCCTTCTCCATGAACGGACTACGAGGCGAACCGCCACAGCTGGAAACTGCCCCCGCTCGCGCAGAGGATCTGCGCCGCGTTCCACGAGCAGCTCGGCCCGATCGTCTTCGGCAGCGCGCCGAGCGCGATCCGCTCCCCCGAGGACGCCGCCACCCCGACCAGCGTCAGGGTCGTGCCGGACGTGGCGCTCTGGGTGCCCGTGAAGAACATCAAACTGCCGCCCGTGACCCGGACACCATACGAGCCCTTGTCCTCGTTCTTCAGCACCTGCTTGCCGTCCGAGTTCAGCAGCACGCTCGCCGGGGTGTCGCGGTCGGTGGCCAGGACCTGCTTGCCGGCCGGGATGAGCGTGGTGGTCCCAGGCGCCGGGGCGTTCCACACCTCGCGCTTGTCGGTGAGGGAGATGGCGCGGACCGTGGTGTCCTTGCCGCCGTAGGTGCCGTCGATGATGCAGAGTCGGCCGTCCGAGCAGGGCGCCAACGCGGCGATCTTGACCGTGTCGTTGCTGGCGCTGTAGATCTGGGTGGGTTCGCCGGACGAGCCGAGGTCGTAGACGTTCACCTTATACTTGGTGCTGCCGCCCGCGACGTAGAGTTTGCCGTCGTACGGGAGGTAGAAGGAGCCCGAATCGCCGACGTTGTTCCAGCTGCCGGTTTCCTCGCCCTTGGTGGCGTTGATCAGGCGGATCTTGTCGTCGCTGTCGATGCTGAGGAAGTTCTGGCTGGACTTGGTGTCGCGGTTCGTCGGTGCGCCGGCGTAGTTGGACGGGCCGCGGAGGTCGGTGGCCTTCGTCTGGGACAGGATCGTGGAGACGCCCTTGGGGTTGTCCGGGCGCCTCCAGGCTTCCTTGCCGCTCCAGTTGAAGGCGACAGTCTCCTTGTCCTTGTTGCGGTGCAGCAGCCAGACGGGTCCCAGCGGCAGGAAGGTGTCGTAGTAGTCGTCGAACGGCTCTTCCCGCAGCGTCTTGCCGTTGTCCCAGCTCAGCTCGAACACGCTGCCGGCGGATGAGCCGCCGCCGATGACGACGATGCCGCCCTGGTACGCCAGGATCCTCCATTTGCTGTAGTCCTGGTTGAGGGTGATCTTGGACCAGGCCGGCTTCTTGTCGTCGAGGTCGATGGCCTGGACGAAGAACTGCTTGTCGACCCGCCAGCCGATGACGGCGCGGTTGCCGAGTGTGGCGGAGATCGGGGTGTTGACGGTTTCCGGGTCGCCCATCTCGAAGGTTTTCTCGGCCTTGAGCGTGGCGAAGTCGACCGTGGTGGCGCGGTCGCGGAAGAACCAGAAGTATCCGCCGGCTACGACGGCAAGCACGAGCACCGCGGCGACGACACCGACGAGCAGGCCGCGCCGGGACCGCCCACGGGCCGGCAAGGGAGGCGAAGGGGGCGCAGGAGAGAACGGTGCGGTAGCCGGTGCGCCGTTGAACTGCCCAGGCGGAATCACCTGCGACGCCGACATCGGATAGCCGCCAGGCGCGCCGCCAGGCGCGCCGCCAGAAATAGGCGCAGCCCCGAACCCGGGCGACACCGGCGCGACGGCCGGCGCATTCCCAAAACCCGCCGGCGAGCCGCTGAATCCCGCCGGCGAGCCGCTGAAGGCTCCGGTCGGGGCGGCCCCGTACCCAGTGGCCGACGTGACATCACCAGCAGCGAACCCAGCAGGCGGCGCCAGTTCGGCCAGGGCACCTTCGGCGACCGGGAGCTCGGGCTGCTCCAGTACCGTCGGCGCGATCCCCAACTCGGCGTGCAGCTGTCGCGACGCGAGCGGCAGCCGCGACGACCCGCCGACCAGGAACATCCCGGCGAGCTGGTCGCCCCGCAACCCCGCCGACGAGATCACCGATCCGGTCTCCCACACGGCCCGGTGGATCAGCGGCCCGATGACCCGGTCCAGTTCCTCCCGGGTGAGGTGGATCGCCTGGTCCGCGCCCGGCACCGTGATCGGCGCGACCGTGGTCCGGGACAGCATCTCCTTCGCCCCGCGCACGTCGTCCCAGAACAGCCGCCGGTCCCGCCGCTGCGTCGTGGAGGCGGGATTTCTCAGAGCTTCCCAGATCCCCGGCGCCGTGGTCCCGATCAGCGCCCCCAGGTGCTCCACGAGCGCCGCGTCGATGTCGAGGCCGCCCAGGTCCTCGACCCCGCCGGAGCCGATGACCGTGAACCGCCCGTTGTCGTTGCGCACCACCGCGATGTCGAGCGTCCCGCCACCGAAGTCGAAGACCGCCAGGGCGGAGCCGACGGGCACCGGGCGGCGCAGGACGTCTGCGAAGTACCGGGCGGCGGCGACGGGCTCGGGGACCAGCATGACCGGTGGCCAGCCGGCCCGCCGGGCGGCGGTTGCCAGGGTGTCCCGGCGGCGGGTTCCCCACGCGGCCGGGTAGGTGAGCACGGCGGTGGGCAGGAACCCGACGGCCTCGACGGCGGCGCGGGCGACGGCGGCGAGGATCGCGGCGAGCAGGTCGACGGTCGGGATCTCGCGGTCGCCGAGCAGGACGGTCGGCTCGTCGATGCGGCGTTTCGGGTTGGGTTCGAAGCGGGACGGGTCGAGCCCCGCGAGGCGGGCCGCGTCACGGCCGACGTGCAGCCGCCCGTGTTCGTCGACGAAGACCCCGGACGGCATGATCGGCGCGCCGTCGACGAGCAGCGGTCGGGTCCGCCCGTCGGGCCAGCGCACCACGGCCACCGTGTTCGACGTACCGAGATCGACACCGATCGCGAAGCCCTGCTGAGGCTCAGTCACCGGCCCATCCTAGGTGCGCCGCAAAACTCGGGCTTGATCCGTTCGGAGGGCGGGTTCCAGTTGCCGAGGGTGCTGCTGAGCTGCGGTCTGCCGTCGTTGCAGGTGTACCGGATGGGCTCGGCGCAGGAGATCGTCTTGCCGCCGGCGAAGCGCTGCCGTAGGCGGCGGGGTCGGCGACGGCGCTGCGAACCGCGCCGCGGCCGACGAGCAGCGGCCCGGTCGGCTCGACCCAGACCGCGGACGGCGGCAGCGGTGCGCCGTCGAACAGCAGCGGCCTGGGTTCGCGGCCCTCGACCGCCGGCACAGCCACGGTGGTCGAGGTCCCGAAATCGATGTCGAGGCGCGCCGATCCAGCCACGCCAACGACGGTAACCAATACGTCCGGTCGCCCGGCGCGCGCCCTGAGGTGTCTAGGGGTGGTCCGGATCTGCGGCCAAGGTGCGTTTTGTTCGTGCCGGGAATTTCAGTAGCGCGGGCGGTTGGCCTCGACGGCCCGGATCACCGCTCGGCGCACCTGCTCGAATTCCTGCTGGTCGCACGACTGGAACAGGGTGATCTCCTCGCCGAAATGCACCGCGCTCAGCGCCATCCACCGGGGATTGTGCCGGCTGTCAATCACGTGGGCGACCCCGAGTCCGGCGGCGATGGCGATGGCGGCGCACAGCAGTGCCACCGGTCCGTACGCCACGGCCAGGGGCACCGCCAGCACCAGCTCGACCGCGCCGAGGATGAGCGCCGCCCGGCGGGCGGGGTAGGCGTCGATGCGGACCCGTTTGATCAGGTCCAGGTCGCGGACGAAATAGCTGCCTTCGGCATTTTCGATACCATGGTTCGTGACGGCGATATCCGGGCGGCGGTAGTAATAGACGATCCTTCTACCTTTGTTGGATTCCGCGACGTAGGCATTGATTGCCATTTGGACCCCCCTAAGTACCTCCATCGTCCGGGGCTGATCGCCATTCAGCAATTGCTCTGATGTCAAGTTCCGTTGGACATTGCACGGTGTTCTACGCACGGTGCGATGGGCGGCGGACGTCAACTTGACAGCCGCTCTGGGGCCTTTCGGGGGTTGGCGCACTTTGTACGTTGTTCCGCCACCTGAACGGTCGATCAATTTCCGCTGGTGGCAGGCCGGGCAGCCGGCCGACGGCCCGATCCGGGCCGGGCGACGCGTCAAGTTATGTCAACGAGCGCGGCCGCGGATGATCTCCGTGAGCGTGCGACGGTCTGCCCGGGTTCGGCGGACAGCGAGTCCGCAATCGTCCCAATCAGGCGACGCAACCATCTGGTACCGGCCACGAGACTGGACCTGGCGATGGTGCTGTGCCATCGTGCGTGTCTTATAACCTGCGTTTTGCAGTTAGCCGACGGCGAACAGCCGCCGGGGACTAGGGTTGGCCAGATGAGGAGTGTGACAATGGCGGACGCAACGAGGACGCACGACGTGCGGGATCCTGCTCCCTTCGACCGGCTCACGAAAGTGGAGCCGCAGGCAGCGCAGATCTTCCTCAACCAGCCGCTGTTCTTCCCCGGCCTGCTCCAGACCCGCGCCTACGCCACGGCGATGATCAGCAGCGTCGTCGGCCTGGAGCTCGACAGCCCAGAGCTGCACGACAGGGTGGATGCCCGGGCCCAGCGGGCCGAGACGCTGCACGCCCGTCTCCAGAGCGACGCGCCGCCGCACATCTGGGCGGCGATCGACGAAGGAGTGGTGCGGCGCGTGGTCGGCGGCGCGGCGGTGTGGCAGGAGCAGCTCAACCACCTCGTCGCCATGGCCAAGTTCGACACGGTGCACCTGGCGATCATCCCGTTCGACCACGGAGCGCACCCGGGGCTCGGCGGCTCCTTCGAGGTGCACGAGCTGCCCAACGGTGACGCCTCGGTGTTCTTCGAGGGCGCGTACGCCGACGAGCTCATCGAGACCGATCAGGACCTCGCCCGGCGACACCGGGGCAAGGTGCAACGCATGGTGGAGTCCGGTGTGGACGCCCGCGAGCTGCTGGCGACGATCACCGCCGGCTAGGGTCCGCGTCCTTGATGTAGGCGATGAAGTCCCGGAACGCGGCGGCATGGAAGGTCAGTGCCGGCCCGGTGGGGTCCTTCGAGTCGCGGACGTGTGTCACCTCGCCGCCGGACGCGACCGCCACACAGTTGCCGCCGCTACTCTTCGAACTCGTCCGCCAGACAAGTCCGCCCCGGTCGTCCATAAGCCCTCCCGCAGGCCGCGTAAGCGCCTGGGCGGACCAGCCATCCGGGTGGGACGGACGCGGAGCCACCTCATCGGCGCCGAGCAATATCACAGTACCTGAGGTTCAGAACTCCAGATGGACAAAGCGTTGCCGAGGTCATGCCATGAAGCGTGCGATACGGTAGGATTCTGCGATCGTGTTTCGGCTGTCTGCAATTCGCAGATCGTAGGAGGCAGACGGGTGAGCGTTGGCTAGGACAGATTCGCCCGATCCGTCCGTCAGTGCCGCAACGACGGAGGTCGGGCCCGCCGTTGCCCGTGAGCTCGTCAGGCTGCGGTTGAAGACGCTGCGCGAAGCGAGCGAGCTGACCCCTGCCACCGTCGCCGAGCACACCGGCTGGTCCATCTCGAAGCTGGCCAGGATCGAGAAGGGCGAGGTCACCGTCCAGCCGCTCGAGGTGCGGTTCCTGCTGCAGTATTACGGCGTCGACGACGAGGACGAGGTGGCGGCGCTCGCCAAACTGTCCCAGGCGTCCCGGGCCCGCCAGTGGTATAGCAAGCACCGCCTCGCCGGCGACTTCCAGCGCTTCGTGGCATACGAGTCCGAGGCGCTCACGATCAACATCTGGCAGCTGCTGTTCGTCCCCGGGCTGCTCCAGACCCTGGAATACGCCCACGCCATCACCGCACTGTCCATGCGGCGCAGCCCGGATGACAAAGAAGTGCTGGCCCGTGTCAAATTGCGGATGGACCGGCAGCACGCTTTCCGGGAGCGGCTGAGCAAGCCCAATCCGCCGCGCATCGTGGCCGTCATCGACGAGTCGGTCCTGCGCCGGCCGGTCGGCGGCCGCGACGCGCAGCGCCGGCAGCTGGACCACCTGATCGATCTGGCGACCAACGACGACGCGGTCACGATCGCCGTCACCCCGCTCGACATGGTGCATCACTCCGGGCTCGGCGGCACCTTCGAGCTGCTGCAGTTCGGCGAGAAGGAGCACGGTGACGTGCTGTTCGTCGAGGCCGCCGCCGGAATGGACTCCCTGACCACCAACCCCGACATGACGAGCCTGTTCCGCAACCTGCTGAGCGACCTGCTCGTCTACGGCCGCAGCGGCAACGACGCCGTGGACCTGCTCCGGTCCATCCGCGCGTCGCTGCCGACCCCCTGACGGCCGTGCGCCGGTTACGGGCGCAGCGGCGCGTTCGCCTCGACCGCCCGGATCACCGCGCGCCGCACCTTGCCGAACTCATCCTGGTCCCGGGAGCTGAACAGCGTGATCTCCCGCCCGTGGTGGACCGCGCGCAACGCCATCCAGTGCGGATTGCGCCGGCTGTCGGCCACCAGCGCCGCGACGAGCCCGAAGGCGGTCGCGAAGCCGACGCACGCCAGCATCCCCGAGCCGTAGGCCGCCGCGAGCGGTGCCGCGAGGGCCAGTTCGATCGCGCCGAAGATCAGCGCCATGATCAGGGCGTGGTGGGCGTTGACGGAGATCCGGGTGATCGACTCCAGATCGCGGAGCAGATAGCGACAGTTGCCGGTCTCGATGAAGCGGTTCGTGACGACGATGCCCGGACCTGGGTAGTAGACGATGAACCAGCGATCCTGGTCGGCACCTGAGACGCCGGTGTTGATGGCCATGACGACCTCCCCCTCAATGTCTCCATAGTCAGACGCGGGGTGGCTGTCGGCAATATTCTGATGTCAAATTTCTGTCAGAAGATGGCTAGCTGCATTTTGCAGATACGGAGTTTTGCGTCGTTGCGGCCAGTCTGGGGGATTTTGGCAAGTCTTTTTCCGCGAGCTTCTGCCAAGTGTCCCCGTTCAGCCGCGGCCGAGACCTGCGTCGCGGGCCCTGACAATGGCCTCGGCACGCGTCGCGACCTGCAACTTGGCGAAAATGGTCGAGATGTGGTTGCCGACCGTCTTGCCGGCCAGACCCAGGCGGGCCGCGATCGTCGCGTTCGGCAGGCCCGCGGCGATGAGGTCGAGCACCTCCCGTTCCCGCGGCGTGAGCTCCGGAAACGGCTGCCCGGTCGGCGGCGGCGGCGCCGCGAAGTAGCTCAGCATGCGCCGCGCCACACCCGGGCCGAACACGGCGCCACCGGCGGCAACCGTCGTGATCGCGTGGGAGATCTCCTCCTGCGAGGCGCCCTTGATGAGGTACCCGCGGGCGCCGGCACGCATCGCGGCGAACACCGAGTCGTCGTCCTCGAACATGCTCAGCACGAGCACCGCGACCGCCGGCGCGATCCGGCTGATCTCGGTGGTCGCGGCGACCCCGTCGAGGTCGGGCATGCGCAGGTCCATCACCAGCACGTGCGGCTGCGCGGTGACCGCGGCCCGGATCGCCTCGCGGCCGGTGGCGGCCTCGGCGACCAGGTCGATGCCGGGCAGCGACGCGAACAGGGCACGCAGCCCGTCGCGAACCACCGGATGATCGTCGGCGACCGCGACCCGGATCACGTCGGCACCGCCAGCGGCAGGACCGCGACGACCCGCCCGCCGGTCGGGGTGGGCCCGGCGGTGCAGGTGCCGCCGAGCTCGGTGGCCCGCTCCCGGATCGAGGTGAGCCCCACCCCCGGCACCCACGGCCCGTCCGGCGACCCGTCGTCGACGACCGACAACCGCACCGCCGAGTCGACGGCCAGCTCCACGCGGGCGGCACCGGCGTTCGCATGACGGGCCACGTTCGTCAACGCCTCGGTGCCGATGCGGTACACCGCGACCTCCACCGCGGCGGGCAGCGTGGGCAGCGTGTCCGGCGCGTCGACCGTGACCGCGAGCGGCAGCGTCGCCCCGTGCCGCCGCAGCGCCCCGGCCAGGCCGAGCTCGTCGAGCGTCGGTGGGCGCAGCCCGTACACCAGGCGCCGCACGTCATCGATCGCCTCCCGGATGTCACGGCGGAGCTCACCCAGCAGCGCCGCCGCCTGCTCGGGCGCACCGACGACCAGGTTGTGCGCGGCGTCGGCCTTGAACCCGGCGCCGGTCAGCGCGGGACCGAGGCCGTCGTGCAGGTCCCGGTGCAGGCGGCGGCGCTCCTCCTCACGGGCGGCGACGATCCGCTCCCGCGCCGCCTGCACCTCCTCGGCCAGCGCGGACGCGTGCAGCGCCGTGGCCAGGGGGCCGGCGAGCAGGTCGAGGACGGCAAGGTCCGCGGCGGCGAGCCGGCGGTCACCGGAGCGGACCCCGACGATCAGCTCGCCGACCCTGGCGCCGTGGAACGTCAGGGGCACCGTGTGCAGGCTCGGCGGCGGCTCCCCGGTCGCGGCGAGCTCCCGCCCGTCGCGGCGCAGCGCGGCGAACGGCAGCCGCAGCGCGTCACGGGTGCCGTCGAGGACCCCGGCCAGATCGTCCGCGGCGAGCCGCGCACCGACCCGCGACACCGCCAGGACGGGATCGGACCGGGAGCCGTACAGCAGCCGGTCCACCCGCCGCTGCGACCACACCCGGACCGGGTTGAACGCGAGCGCGATCAGCAGCGTGGCGAGCACCGGGGCGCCGGCACCGCGCAGCAGCGCGTCGAACAGGGTCAGCAGCCCCGCGTACGCGCCGATGACCGCGACGCTCAACAGCAGGTAGAGCACCGTGCGGGACAGCACCAGCCGGATGTCGAGCAACCGGTGCCGCAGGATCGCGATCGTGATCGCCACCGGCACCAGCGGGATCGCGAGCAGCAGCAGGATCGGCCCGCCCCCGACCAGCCACCGCGGCAGGTTCAGCCCGACCGCGACGATCAGCGCCCACACCAGCCACAGCAACTGCCGGCGCAGCCGCTCGTCGCCGCGCCGGAACCGCACCACCAGCGCCGCGATCGCCCCGAGCAGCGCGAACAGGGGCGCCAGGTTCGCGGCGAACCACAGCGGCCCGAGCGCGTCGTAGAACGGCAGCTCGAGGTACGAGTGGACGCTCCGCCCATAGATGACCAGAGGCTCCGAGCCGGTGGACATCGCGACGGTGAAGCACACCCCGACGGCGACCGTGGCCCAGCACAGCCCCCGCCAGCGCGGCGACACCGGCCGCCCGGTCGGGAAGAGCTGCAACGCCAGCGGCAGGAACATGCAGATGCCCCACGGCCAGGCCGCGTAGAACGCGCTGGCGAGCACCCGCAGCGTCCACTCGGGCCAGCCGTGCGTGATGTCGTACAGGAGCACCGGCGTGAGCGCGGCCGTCGTCAGCGGCGCGAGCCCGGCGCCCAGCAGCAGCCAGCCGACCCGGTTCGCGGGCCGCTGCACCGCGAGGATCCCGCCGCAGCCGGCGAAGCCGACCCCGATCGCGGTGTTGGTGAGCACGTACGAGTCGACCAGGTCACCCAGCGACACCCGCTGACCGAGGACGCCGGCGACCACGACCAGCACCTCGACGCCGGCCAATGCGCACAGCGCCCAGGCCAGGGATCGATGCCTCCGCGAGCTCACGCACTCATGGTGCGGCACAACCGGCGTTCCGTGATGGGGGCAGGCCCCTACCCGGCGGGGCGGATTCCCGGGCGTCCGGGGACGGCGCCTCAACCGGTCGGGGGTGGCCCGGCGCGACGGTGAACGGCATCACCAACCGTCGCTGCTTTGAAAGGACGCGTGATGTCCGTCGCCACCACCGCGCCACCGGCCGCTCCGGCCGTCGTCCCGCGGGACACCCGCACCGCCCGGCGCGTCGCCGCCGCCGTCCTGCTGCCGCTCGGCCCGCTGTCCGTCGCGGTCCTGCGCGGCGTCCTGCCGTACTTCGGCGCCGGCGGCAACCGGGAGACGATCACCCAGACCGCGGCGCACCTCGGCCGCCAGGACGCCGTGCTGTGGCTCAGCGTCGTCGCGCTGGCCACGCTGATCCCCGGCACACTGGCCGCGGGGCGGCTCGCCCAGCGACGTGCCCCCGTCCTCACTGTGCTCGGCGTCGGGCTGCTGGTACCGGCCTTCGCCGCCCTGTTCTTCTTCGCCGGCGACCCGACCATCCGAGCCCTGGCCGGCGGCACCGTCGACCCGGACACCGCGACCCGGGTGCTCGACGCGCAGGCCGCCCTCGCGCCGGTCAACGCCGCCGGGTTCCTGTTCGTCGCCGGGCACATCCTCGGCATGATCCTGCTCGGCGCCGCCCTGTGGCGTGCCCACGCGATCCCGGCCTGGGCCGCCGTCGCCGTCATTGTCTCCCAGCCGCTGCACCTGGCCTGCGTCATCCTCGGCAACCAGCCGCTGGACGCCGCCGCGTGGGGGCTGACCGCGCTCGGCTTCACCGTCGCCGCGGTCCGCGTCCTGCGCACCCCGAACGACGCCTGGGACCTCGCCCCGACCACCCGTGCTCTCTAGCTTCCTAGCTTCGGAAAGGACCCACCATGCGCGCACTTCGCACCGGACTGGTCATCGCCGCGATCCTGGGCGTCGCCGACATCGCCGCCGCGATCGCCGGGGGCGGCGACGCCCCGCCGCTGCCGATCGCCATCGCCGCCGCCGCGCTCGGCCTGATCACCCTCGTCGCGGCCTTCTACGGCTGGCAGGGCCGCCGCGCCGCGGTCGGCACCGTCATCGTCACCCGCGTGCTGTCGGCGCTCGGCGCGGTGCCCGCGTTCTTCGCCGACGACGTCCCGGCGGCGTTCGTCGCCAGCGCCGCGGTGCTCGTCGTGCTGACCGTCGCCACCGTCGCGCTGCTCGTACCCCCGCTGCGCCGGCAGGCCGTCGCCTGACCGCTGGAACGGCAACGCCGCCCGGTCTCCGAGGACCGGGCGGCGTTTGCGCAGTTTGCTCAGCGGGTGCGGCTTGCTCAGCGGGTGCGGCGGCGGTTGACCTCGGCCAGGGTCACCGCGGCGGCGACCGAAGCGTTCAGGGATTCCACCTCGGAGATCATCGGGATCCCCACCCGCAGGTCACAGGTCTGCCCGACGAGCCGGGACAGGCCGCGACCCTCCGATCCGACCACCACGACGAGCGGGCCGACGGCGGCCTCCAGGTCATACAGCGAGGTCGCGCCGTCCGCGTCGAGGCCGACGACGATGAACCCCTCATCCTGGCACGCCTTCAGCGACCGGGTCAGGTTCGTCACCTGCGACACCTTCACCCGGGCCGCGGCACCGGCGCTGGTGCGCCACGCGGTGGCGGTGATCGCCGCCGAGCGCCGCTCCGTGAGGAACACGCCCTGGGCGCCGAACGCGGCCGCCGAGCGGATGATCGCGCCGAGGTTGCGCGGGTCGGTGATGCCGTCCAGCGCGATGAGCAGCGGCGCCGTGTGCTCCTTCGCCGCCGCGAGCAGGTCCTCGAACGGCTCGTACGCATACGGCGGGACCTGCAGGCCGAGGCCCTGGTGCAGGACGCCACCGGTCATCCGGTCCAGCTCGGCGCGGGTGATCTCGAGGATGGCGATGCCGCGCTCGGCGGCCGTGCGCACCGACTCCTTGACCCGCTCGTCCATGTCGAGGCCGATCGCGACATACAGCGCGGTCGCCGGCACGTGGGTGCGCAGCGCCTCGACCACCGGGTTGCGGCCGACGAGCAGCTCCGGGCCGTCCTTCGGCTGCGTCGACTTACGGCCCGGCGAGACCCTCGGCGTGGACCGCGAACCGGCCGGCCCCGCCTTCTTGGCGCTGAAAGGGCCCTTGCCCGCGGTGCGCTTCGTGCCCGGCTGGCCGATCTTCGGCGCACGCCCCTGGGCGGCCGCGGCGCGCAGCTCGTTGGACTGCTTGCGCGCGGTCTTCTGGGGCAGTTCCTCGTCGCCGCTATACCCCTTGTGCCAGGGGCGCTCGTCCGCGGGCAGGGTGCGACCGCGCCCCGCGAGGGACTGCCGGTTCTTGCCCCCGGTGCCCTTGGCGGCGCCCTTCTTCGACACGACCCGCTTGCCGCGGCGTTCAGAGTTGCCTGGCATGTCTTCTCAGCTCTCCAACGTCCATCGTGGACCGGCCGGTGTGTCCTCCACCGCGATGCCGGCGTGTTTCAACTGGTCCCGCACCGCGTCGGCGGCGGCCCAGTCCTTGCGGCCGCGGGCCGCGGTGCGCTGCTCCAGTGCGAGCGCCACCAGCGAGTCGACCACCCGCGTGAGATCCCCGGCCTGCGTGGAGGCCCACTGCGCGTCCAGCGGGTCGAGGCCCAGGACGTCCAGCATGGCCCGCACTCCGCTCAGCGCCTTTGCGATGGCGGGACGATCGTCGGCGGCGGCAAGGGACGTGTTCGCGTCGCGGACCACGTCGTGCAGGACCGCAAGCGCGCGTGACGTGTTCAGGTCATCGTCCATGGCCTCGACGAACGCGTCCGGCACCTCGCCGAGCTCGCCGGGGCCGACCAGCTCGACCGCCCGGGTCACGAAGTTCTCGACCCGCCGGAACGCGGCCGCCGCCTCCTCGAGCGCCTCCTGCGAGTAGTCGATCACCGACCGGTAGTGCGGCGCGAGCAGGTAGTAGCGCACCTCGACCGGCCGCAGCCCCGCCTCGACCAGCGACTCGAGGTTGATGACGTTGCCCAGCGACTTCGCCATCTTCGACCCGCCGAGGTTCAGCAGCGCGTGATGCACCCAGAACCTGGCGAACGGGTGCCCGGCCGCGTGCGACTGGGCGATCTCGTTCTCATGGTGCGGGAACTTCAGGTCGAGCCCACCGCCGTGGATGTCGAACTCGATGCCGAGGTAACGCCAGCACATGGCCGAGCACTCGATGTGCCAGCCGGGCCGGCCCGTCCCCCACGGCGACGGCCAGTTGGCCTCGGCCGGCTCCTCGGGCTTGGTGCCCTTCCACAGCGCGAAGTCCCGCGGGTCCTTCTTCGCCCGCTCCGGCCCGTCCGTGGCCGGCTCCATGTCATCCGGCTTCTGCCCGGACAGCGACCCATACTCCTCGTGCGAGCGCACGTCGAAGTAGACGTCACCGCTGCCGTCGGCCGCCGGATATGCGTGGCCACGGTCGATGAGCAGCTGGATCAGCTCGTGCATCTCCGTGATGTGCCCGGTCGCCCGCGGCTCATAGGTCGGCGGCAGCACGCCGAGCTTCAGGTAGGTCGCCGACAGCAGGCGCTCGTTCGCATAGGCGACGGCCCAGAACGGCTTGCCCTGCTCGACGGCCTTGACCAGCACCTTGTCGTCGATGTCGGTGATGTTCCGGATGAACGTGACGGTGTATCCCGACCGCAGGAACCAGCGGCGCAGCACGTCATAATTCACCCCGGACCGCAGGTGGCCGATGTGCGGCCCGCCCTGCACGGTGAGCCCACACAGGTAGATACCGACCTGCCCGGGCGTCATCGGGACGAAGTCCCGGACCGATCGGGTAGCGGTGTCATACAGGCGTAGGGTCACGGATGCAAGAGTAACGGTCGACCCGCTCCGAACTCACATCGGAACATCCGCGCATAACCTTGGTCCCGTGGCAACCGAGACCGCGCAGACCCTCGACCGGGGCCTGCGCCTGCTGCACGTGGTCGCGGAGACACCCGGCGGCCTGACCATGACCGAGGCAGCAGCACTCTTGGGTGTCGGCCGCGCGGTGGTGTACCGACTGGTGGCAACCCTCGCCGAACACGGCATGGTCCGGCGGGACCGGTCAGGCCGCTTACGCCTTGGCGCGGGCGTGCTGCAACTGGCCCGGCGAGCCCAGCCACTGGTGGCCGACGCGGCCCTGCCGGCACTGCGGCGCCTCGCGGAGACGGTCGGCGCCACGGCCCACCTGACCATCGCCGACGGCGGCGAGGCGTACGCCTTGGCGGTCGTCGAGCCGAGCTGGACCCAGTTCCACGTCGCGTACCGCACCGGCTCCCGCCACCCATTGGACCTGGGCGCGGCAGGCAAGGCCATCCTCGCCGGCCGCCGCGGCGACTACAGCGCGGTGTCGACGGTCGGCGAACTCCAGCCCGGCGCGTACGGCGTGGCGGCGGCGGTAGCGGGGGTCGAGGGGCTGGAGGCGAGCGTGGGGGTGGTCGCGCTGACCGCCCTGGACCCGGCCTCCGTCCCAACCCACGTCACAGCCGCCGCCACGACGATCGCCACCGCCTTGACCTGACCATCCGTCGTCTTGGCACGCAACCAAACGGCCAAAGACTTCGGTTTGACTCGGACCCGATGTTGTACAGTTGCTTGTACAACGAAGGGGGATGCGCCATGCGTACCATCACCTACTCCGAGGCACGCCAAAACCTGGCTTCGACCTTGGACAAGGTGATCGACGACGCCGAGGAAGTCGTGATCACTCGGGTTGGCCACGAGCCCACCGTCATCGTGTCGCTGCGTGAGTACGAATCATTGAAGGAGACCGCCTACCTGCAGTCGAGCCCTGCGAACGCTCGCCGGCTCGAGGCTGCGATCGCCCGGCACCGCAAGGGCGAAGGTGAGATCCACGAGCTGATCGAGGTCGAGTGAAAATCTCGTGGGACCGCGACGCCTGGGACGACTACCTCTGGTGGCAGGCCAACAATCGGCAGCTGCTGCGTCGCATCAATCAGCTCATCGAGGACGTCGTCCGCAACGGCAACGCCGAAGGCATCGGCAAGCCGGAGCGGCTGCGCCATCAGTACGACGGGTATTGGTCCCGACGGATCGACCACGAGCACCGGCTCGTCTACGCGGCCAATGACAATGAGCTGCACATCATCGCCTGTCGCTACCACTACTCGTAGCGCAACCAGGCCGCAGCGATCAGAGGGGCGGGGGTGGGTCGGTGCGGAGGCGGCTGTACAGGTAGCCGTCGCGCCACTGGCCGGCGCGGAACTCGCAGGCGCGGACGATGCCCTCGAACAGGAAGCCCGCCTTCTCCAGGGACTTCTGCTCGGCGATGTTCTCCGGGTGCGTGCCGGCCTGGATGCGGTGCACCGGCGTGTGCGCGAACAGGTGGTCGCACAGCATCGCCTGGGCCCGCCAGCCAAGGCCGCGGCCGCGCCATTGCGGGAGCAGCGCGATGCCGATCTCCCAGTAGCCGATGGGGCCGCCGTACCGGCCGGCGACGTAGCTCACGAAGCCGACGGCGACGCTGTCCGGCTCGACCTCGACCATGAGCCGCCCGTAGTCGGCGCCGAGGTAACCGTCGGCCGTGAACTGGCGGGCCGGGCCGTGGGCGTCGCGGAAGCCGGCCCAGTCCAGGCCGATGAGCCCGGGTTCGGAGCCGAACCGCCGGAACATGTCCAGGTCGGCCTCGACGACCGGGCGGAGCCGGATGGAGAGGTCGCTCACTCGGGCTGCCCGACCGCGACGGGCGCCGGCTCGAGGGCAGGCCGGGTGAGCGTGTGACTGATGTACGCGAACAGCAGCCCCAGCATCAGCGCCGCGAACGACAGCGACAGGTCGGTGTCAGCGGAGTTGATGGGCGGGTTGCCGGCCAGGGACGTCATGGCACCGCCGACGCCCGACCCGATGAAGTACAGCAACAGGTACACCGGGAACAACGCAACGGCACAGGCTGCGGCGACCCCGAGCAGCCGGAGCGGGGACACGTCGCGGGCGGCGGCGACCGCGGTGGCCGCGCAGGCCGGCAGGAAGAGCAGCCCGAGCATGCCGATCAGCCCGTACGAGGCGGTGGCGGGCCACGCGGCCGCCGCGGCGAGACCGGCGAACGGCGCCATCCACACGAGCCGCGCGGCGGCGAGCGGCAGCAGGCCGAGCGCCACGGCCGCGAACATCAGCATGAGCCCGACCTTCAGCAGCGACAGCGCGTTCTCGACCTGCACCTGATCCGGGGCGGTGACCGGCTCGTCCCACGGCGTCGTGATCAGCACCGTGACGGCCGCGGACACCGCCGCGACGGTGGCCAGGAGATGCCCGGTGAACTCGGATCCGGGTTCACCGGTGGAGACCCTGCGGGCGACGAACGCGATCGCCGCGAACGCCACCACGCCGCCGACCGCCAGCCACACCGCGGTCGAGCCGCCGCTGACGTCGGCCCGGTCGAGCGCGAGGTCCACCCCGATCCAACCGACCGCGCCTACCCCGGCGGCGACGATGCTGCGCAGGTTCGCCCGGCAGATGAGGACCACACCGGCGAACGCCAAGAGGATCGCGAGCTGGCGGATGTCGCGCGGCCAGTACGTGTTGTTGCTGCCGATCTCCGGGTACGTCTCGCCGGTGGCCGGGTCGGTCCAGAACCCATCGGGCTCCATGAACGGCTGGTAGATCGCCAGGCTCACCGCCCACACCACAGCGGCGACCACACCGCAGCACGCCCCGAGCATGGTCCGCCAGCTCATCCCCATCGCTGCATCCTGATGCCTCCCTGCCCGCAGCGGAACCCCCGCGAGCGTGACGGGGTTATAGTTGGTTCGGGAACGTCGGGTAGGGATTGCCGGTGTTGCCTCGGGCACTGTCGATCCCTGACTGTTCCGCCGAGCACGACAACGCAATACGTCGAAATCACTTTTTCACCGCGCCTTCCGAGCAGGCGGTCCAGGTGAAGGGGGGCTTCGAGGTGGAGTTATGTTGTCGTTGCCCTGGGTGCTGCTCGCCGTCGGTGTGCCGTCCGCCTTCCTGACGATCCGCTACGTGTTGTCGCTGATCTTTGCCCTGATCGTCTACCTGCGTGACGGCAGGGAAGCGCTGAAGGACGTGCAGCCGATCATCGACGCCGGTGCACGTTCCACGCCTTCCGTGCTGCGCCTTCACCTGCCGCGTCCGCCGATGCCCGCGGTCGAGCCGGCCGCGCCGGTCACGCCTGTCACGCCGGTTTCGCTGCGGTGATCAGGTCGCCGAACTGCTGGCGCAGGTCGAGGAGGCCGAGGTCGGTCCGGCCGGTTGCCTGCCGGATCAGCTCCGTCAACGGCCATTGCACGAGGTACCCGAACCGCACCGCGTAGATGCCGACCGCGTGCAGCGCGTACCGGTCGGAGAAGTCCATGAGCGCGTAGCCGAGCAGCTGGTACACATCGGTGCTGGCAAGCGACGGCGACCGCGTCCCGTCCAGCCGTGGCTTACCACCGCAGCCCGCCTTGAAGTCGATGAGCAGACCCGCCACAACGAGGTCCGCGTCCGCACCGAGGTATCCGCTGCCGTCGAACGTCGGTCCGGTGTGGACAGTGCCCGCGCTCAGCCGCGGCAACAGGTGCGTCCGGGCGAGGTCGCGCATCGCGATCAGGTCGGCCACCTCGTCGTCGTTGGCGAGCGCGAGGAGGTCCGCGGCCGTGCTTCCCGCCGGCAACGTGTACAGCCGCGACCCGGTGACCATCGGGTTCCGGAACCGCTCAACCAGCAACGCCAGCGCGTAGCAGACCCGCGCCCACCACTCGTCCGGCTGCTCGGCGTGCACGGCAGGTTCGAGGATGGTCGGGCGACGTGGACAGAGCGCGTCGAGCAGTTCCCGCCCCGCTGCGTCGAAGCCGGCCCGCCGATCCCACAGCCCACGCATCGGCAGCTCAAGGGAAACCTGCCGGTCGATCAACAGCCGCAGCCACCAGTCGATCGCCGCGCCTTGCGTACCGAGCGCCACCACCTTCGCCGGCGCCACCACCAGCCCACCCGCCGCGTCGCGAACGGCCCGCTGCAACGGCCCCAGGTGCGGAAACGTGTCCCGCATCCACCGCCCGACCGGACTATCAGCCTGCTGCACAGCGACGGTGAGACTCGACATCCGCGCAGCCTACGGACCAACGCCCAGCTGGTCAGGGGTGGGTCATGGAGAGCAGGTCGAGGGCCTCGTCGAGTTGTTCCTCGGTCAGGGTGCCCCTGTCGAGGTGGCCTCGGGAGATGACGACCTCGCGGATGGTGTGGCCCGTGGCGAGGGCTTCCTTCGCCACGGCGGCGGCCTCGTCGTAACCCAGGTAACGGTTCAACGGCGTGACGATCGACGGGGAGCCGGCGGCGTACGAGTGCAGCACCTCCTCGTTCGCCTCCAAGCCGTCGACGCAGCGGGATGCGAACAGGCGGGAGACGTTCGTCAGCAGGCGGATCGACTCCAGCAGGTTGCGGGCGATCACCGGCAGCATCACGTTGAGTTCGAAGTCGCCCTGGGAGCCGGCGAAGGTGACCGCGGCGTCGTTGCCGATGACCTGGGCGACGACCTGACGGACCGCCTCCGGCACGACCGGGTTCACCTTGCCGGGCATGATCGACGAGCCAGGTTGAAGGTCCGGCAGGCGCAGCTCGCGCAGCCCCGCCCGCGGGCCGGAGCCCATCCAGCGGATGTCGTTGGCAATCTTGTACAGGCCCACCGCGATCGTCCGCAGTTGGCCGGAAGCTTCCACGAGGGCGTCGCGGGCGCCCTGGGCCTCGAAATGGTTGCGGGCCTCGGTCAGTGGCAGGCCGGTTGTCGACGCCAGCTCCGCAATCACCGCGGCGGAGAACGACGGTGGGGTGTTGATGCCGGTGCCCACGGCGGTGCCGCCGAGGGGCAGTTCGCAGACGCGGGGCAGGACGGATGAGATGCGGTCGATGCCGTAGCGGACCTGGGCGGCGTACCCGGAGAACTCCTGTCCGAGCGTCACCGGTGTCGCGTCCATGAGATGGGTGCGGCCGGCCTTGACCAGCGACGCGAACTCGTCGGACTTGGACGACAGTGCCGATGCCAGGGTGGACAGCGCCGGGATCAGCTCGAAGGACATTGCCGTGGCGGCGGCGATGTGAATCGACGTGGGGAACACGTCGTTGGAGGATTGTGAGGCGTTCACGTGGTCGTTCGGGTGCACGGGACGGCCCAGGGCGCGCGACGCCAGGGTCGCCAGGACCTCGTTGACGTTCATGTTCGACGACGTTCCGGAGCCGGTCTGGAACACGTCGATCGGGAACTGCGCATCGTGCAGGCCGCTGATCACGTCATCGGCGGCGGCGGCGATGGCCGAGGCCACGTCGGCGGGCAGCACGTCCAGCGAGGCGTTCACGGTGGCCGCGGCCGCTTTGATCTGCGCCAGGGCCTTGATGTGGGCGGGCTCCAGCCGGCCGCCGGAGATCGGGAAGTTCTCCACGGCCCGCTGGGTCTGTGCGCGCCACAGCGCATCGGCCGGGACGCGGACCTCGCCCATCGTGTCGTGCTCCACGCGGAATTCCATACGTCCTACAGTGCCCCGTTGCGGCCGCCGTCAACGAGGAAAGTGCGCGCAGATCACAGGCGGCGTCAACGATAAAGTGCGCTCAGATCACAGACGCCGAGTTCCTCGAACAGCTGGACTGCCTGGTCGTGCCGGCCGAGGCCGGCCAGAGCGCGGGCCTGCTCGTACCGGTCGCCGATGCGGATCGTCTTGGCCAGGGCCTCCTCGTTGAGCTGCCGTGCCTCCTCGTCCATGCCCAGCTCCCGGAGCGTGATC
This sequence comes from Dactylosporangium sp. NPDC049525, assembly GCF_040676755.1. Lineage (NCBI taxonomy): Bacteria > Bacillati > Actinomycetota > Actinomycetes > Micromonosporales > Micromonosporaceae > Dactylosporangium > Dactylosporangium sp. NPDC049525. Next base: position 215,744 of record NZ_JBFAPO010000001.1, read on the forward strand.
GCGAGGTCGTTGGCGGTGAGGCACTGCCCGGACACGTCGGCGACCTGCTCCATCAGCGACCGTGCGGCCCGCTGGCACGCCACGGCGTCCGCGAGGCGGCCCTGGAGACGGTGGGCGGTGCCGAGCTTGCTCAGCGTCTCCGCGGACCCGTACTGGTTGACCGAGTGCTGCTTGAGCACCAGTGCGCGGCGCAGCATCGCGGTTGCGACGGTGAGGTGCCCGAGGTGCAGGTGGACGAGGCCGATCTCGCCGAGCATGATCCCGAACGCGCGCAGGCCGCCCATGGTGCGGGCGACGGCGAGGCCGCGCCGGTTTGCGACGAGGGCCTGCTGGTAGTTGCCGGCCTGGGTGTGTACGAGGCCGATCATGCTGTTGATTTTGAACTGCAGGCTGGCCGGGACCTCGTCCATCTGCAGGGCCGCTGCGGCCTCGGCGGCGGCGATCGCTTCCGCGTACTGGCCGAGCTTGCTGTGCAACATCGCGGTGTTCGTCAGCGCGGTGCCGACGAGGCGCGGGATGCCTTCGCGTTCCGCGATCGCGGTGACCAGCCGCAGCGTCGACAACGCCTCCGCCATGCGGCCCATCCGGAAGTACACGGCGGCGAGATAGTTGCGCGACTCCGCCTCCATCTCCGCGCTGGGCAGGGTGGTCGCCGCGGCGATCGCGCGTTCGTACAGGTCGAGCTGCGTCTCGCCGTAGCCGAAGCCGTACAGGAACGGTGACACCGCCCGGGTCATGAGGCAGATCTGCCGGTGCCGGCCGAGGTCGGAGGCGAGCCGGGCGGCGCCGAGCACGTTGGGCAGTTCGCGCTCCAGCCAGCGCCTGGCCTCCGCCACACCGCTGAACTCGCGGGCGGTCGGCGGGGGGACGTCCAGCCGCAGCACGGCCCGCGTGTCGGCCAGTTCCAGGAAGGTGTTGGCGCTGGCGACGCTGTGCAGGTAGTGGTCGAGGAGCCGGTCGACGGCCGCGTCACCGTCGGCCGCGAGCTGGGCGGCGTAGTCCCGCAGCAGGTCGTGCAGCCGGTACCGGCCGGCCGCCGGCGCCTCGACCAGGTGCACGTCGACGAGCTCCTCGAGCAGGTCCTCGGCCTCGGCGACGGGCAGCTCGGCCATCGCGGCGGCCACGGCCGGCTCGAAGTCGCCCGCCGGGTGCAGCCCGAGAAACCCGAAGAACCGCTGCAGGGGCACGGGCAGCTGCTGGTAGGACAGTGCGAACGCGGCGGCGAGGGTACGCCCGTCCACCGCCAGCTCCGGCAGCCGCCGGTCGGCGCCGCGCAGCCGGCGGGCCAGGTCGCCGACGGTCCAGCTGGGACGGTGCTGGAGCCGGGCACCGGCGAGCCGGACGGCAAGGGGCAGCCGGCCGCAGAGCTCGACGACCTCGGTCGTGCACGTCCGGTCGGCGAGGGCGCGGGCGCCGACGGTACGTTCCAGCAGCTCGATGCCCTCTTCGAGGGGCAGCACATCGAGGGAGACGGGCTGGACGCCGTCGAGCCCGCCGAGCCGGCGACGGCTGGTGATGATCACGCCGGTGTGTGCGGTGCCAGGCAGCAGCGGCAGCACCTGCGCGGAGTCCAGGGCGTTGTCGAGCAGCACGAACACCCGCCGGTCGGCGAGTTCGGTCCGCCACAGCACGGCACGGTCGTCGAGCACGGCGGGCACGCGTTCCGGGGGTACCCCAAGCTGCCGCAGCAGGGCACCGAGCGCCTCACCGGGGTCCAGCGGCGCGCGGTCGCTGTGCCCGCGCAGGTCGAGGTACAGCTGCCCGTCGGGGAACCGCGGGGAGACCGCGTGCGCGGCGCGGACGGCGAGGGTGGTCTTGCCGGTGCCCGCCATCCCGTCGATGGCGAGCACGGCGTGCCGGTCGTCGCTGAGCGCGGCGACGATCCCGGCGAACGCGTCGGCCCGGCCGGCGAAGTCGGCGATGTCGCGGGGCAGGCAGCGGGCGGCGCGGCGCGGCTCGTCCCGCGGCTCGACCGGCGCGAGCAGCAGCGACACGTCGCCGTTGAGGATCCGCCGGTGCAGCTCGACGAGCTCGGCGCCCGGCTCGATGCCGAGCTCCTCGGCGAGCATGCTCCGGCCGCGGCGGAACACGGCGAGGGCGTCGGCGCGCCGGCCGGTGCGGGCCAGCGCGGTCATCAGGTGACCACGGAACTGTTCGTGGTGCGGATACCGCTCGACCAGGTCGGCGACCTCGGCGAGGATCTCCTCGGCCGCGCCGAGCCGCAGCTCCAGGTCGAGGCAGAGGGACATGGCGGCGGTCCACTGCTCCTCGAGGTGCGCGGCGGCGGCGCGGACCGCGTCGGAGTCGACGTCGGCGAGGGGCCGGCCACGCCACAGCCCGAGCGCGGCCCGCAGCTCGTCGCGGGCGGTGGGAAGGTCACCGTCGGCGGCGGCGGCCCGGCCGCGTTCGATCCGAGTGGCGAACAACACAGCGTCGAGCTCGTCGGCGCCGACCTTGATGCGGTAGCCCGACGGCTCGGTGATCACGAGCTCCTCGGGCAGCCCGACCCGGCGGAGCAGCTGGCGGAGCCGGGAGACGCAGCTGTGCACCTGCGCCCGCGCGGTGGTCGGCGGGTTGGTGTCCCACAGCGCCGAGATGACCTGCTGGAACGGCACCAGCTGGCCCTCGCGCAGGAGCAGCAGGGCGAGGAGGATGCGTTCACGGGGCGCCGCAACCGTGATCTCGGTTACCGGCGTGCGGATCTGTACCGGTCCCAAGATCGAAAACCTGGTCGAATTGCGCATACCCACCCTCTGTGCGGCGCCTGCCTCCCCTCGAAGCGCACGCGGTAATGCCCGATGGTAGTCAAATGAGAGCGGCGAAAGAGCAGAGCGGTGGAGTCTTTTTCACGGAACGCCATGTGCATGCCGGAATGCGTCCAGGTCTTGCAGGGGGTTGCTCTTAACCCGCTCAGGGACTACTCAAGTCCCGCTCCTGCCTTGCTCTGGACGAACGGGGATATTTCGGCCATGCAGCGAAACAATTGGTGAGGGGTCGCGCCCAGCGACGTGTGCGACCCCCCAATTTTTCTGTACGGAACGCAACGGAGTTCACGCTGCGGCTATGCGCCGTTCGGCCACCTCGCCCAACGTCCGGCGGTATGGCAATCCTGCTGCGCGCCGCCATGGCCGCCGTCCCCGCACTGGCTCTCACCGCGCTCGCGGCGAGCCCCGCCGCCGCCTGGTCCGGGCTGCCCGCCAAGGTCACCTCGACGGCCACCCTCCCGTCGATCCCGCTGAGCCGGCTCGGCGTCGCCGACGACCGCGGCGTCAACCTCGGCGGCATCGGCAGCGACATCTTCCTGACCGGCCGCCCCGGCGAGTACTGGACGATCACCGACCGCGGCCCCAACGGCCTGATCACGATCGGCACCGAGAAGCGCCGCACGTTCCCCACCCCCGACTTCAACCCGACGATCGTGAAGGTCCGCGCCACCGGCGGCGTCCTCAAGGTCGAGCAGACCATCCCGATCACCACGGCCACCGGCAAGCCCGTCACCGGCCTGCCGAACCAGCTGCCGCACGACGAGCAGCCCTACACGTACAACGCCTCGACCCCGCTCTCGATCAACCCGAACGGCCTCGACACCGAGGGCATCGTCCGCGCCGCCGACGGCACGTTCTGGCTCGTCGACGAGTACGGCCCGTCCCTGGTGCACGTCTCCTCGCGGGGCCGGGTGCTGGCCCGGTACTCCCCGCACGGCCTGGGCCTGACCGGCACCGACTACCCGGTGATCGAGGCCTTCCCCGCGATCTACGCCTCCCGGAAGATCAACCGCGGCTTCGAGGGCCTCGGCCTCCTGCCCGGCGGTGACCTCGTCATCGGCCTGCAGAGCCCGCTCCTCGTGCCCACCAAGGCAGCCGGCGAGGCATCGCTCAACACCCGGCTGCTGCGCTTCTCCACCCGCACCGGCAAGGTCACTGCCGAGTACGCCTACCAGTTCGCTCCGGTCTCGGTCGTCGACCCCGGCCAGACCAACCCCGCCGAGCTGAAGATCTCCTCGGTCGTCGGCATCGGCCCGCACACCGTCCTCGTCCAGGAGCGCACCGACCAGGCGGCCCGCCTGTACCTCGTCGACCTGCGCAAGGCAACCAACCTCCTCGGCGGCCGCTACGACGACCCGACCACCGTGCCGTCACTGGAGCAGGACGCGTCAACGGTCAAGGTCGCCCCGAAGGTGCTGCTCCTGGACCTGAACACGGTCCCGGGCACGCAGAAGAAGATCGAGGGCGTCGCGGTGGTCAACCCGTGGACGATCGCCCTGATCAACGACAACGACTTCGGCATGACCGACGGCCCGGCCGCCTTCGACGCTGCCGGCCGCCTGGTCGACAGCGGCATCAAGACCACCCTGGTCACCGTCAAGCTCACCCACCCGCTCCACTGACCCCGCTCCCCCACCCACCGGCGGGCCGCCCACCTCGGACGGCCCGCCGCGCCATATGGTCAACGCAACGGCGGTCACCCCCGACGGGTGAAATATCCGCGACACGGGCTTATCGGGCGATCCCACGCAGTATCATCCGGCGCCGCTACGGTGATCGGGTGGCTAGGGGAGCGGTCCGCAACTTCGAGACGGCGCTTGGCGCGATCGGTGTGCTGGCGCTCATCATCACGGCGATTCTGGTCACCGGCTGGAACCCGCTGCCCAACGTGTCCGGGAACTTCACCGACTGGTGGGAGAAGGTCGCCTCCAGCAGCGGGAAGCTGTCCGATCCGGAAACGCTGTGGACGGACCGGGTCGGGGGGCAGCCGTCCGCGGCCGTGATCGTCGGGGACGCGGTCGTCGTGCAGATGCGCGGGACGATCGAGGCGCGCGGGCTGCGCGGCGGGACCGAGCTGTGGACGAAGGAGGCCGACTGGGCCGCGGTCGCCGGGGACGGTGCGACGCAGGTCGTGATCGTCGGGCGGCGCAGCAAGGGCCTGGAGGCGATCGACCCCGCCAGCGGGACCGTGAAGTGGAAGGACGGGGATGCGGTCGGGGCGTGGACGTACCGGGACACCGTCCTGGCGTTGAGCTGCGGCGGCCTGTCGGACTGCACGCTCACGGCGCACGCACCGAAGGACGGCGCGCAGATCTGGAAGCTGCCGCTGCCCGGGATCGGCAGGGTGCTCGCCGGGGTCAACAGCGATCTGCTCGGCACGCGGCTGCTGTCGGGCACGTTCGACAACGCGGTGAAGGCGACCCCAGGGGCGGTGCCGGCGATGCTGGGCTTCCCGATCGATCAGCGGGTACAGGTCGTCGACACGATCACGGGCAAGCGGCTGCGTACCGAGGAGCCGACGACGAGCAGCCGGATCGTGGTCGTCGGCGGCCGGGTGCTGGTGTCGACCGCGTCGCCGAAGGACGGTAACTGCCGCTACAGCCTCGAGGCGCGCGACGCCGGCACGGGCAAGGTGGTCTGGAAGAAGGACGGGTACGACCTGCGCACCTCCTCGGGGGCGGGCTGCGAGCAGCGGCGCGATCCGGCGGGTGCGGACACGGTGATCGCGGCGACCCGGGGCGACAACCGCGAGGTGTTCCTGTCGCCGCGGGACGGGCGCGAGCTGTTCGTCGGCGGGCCGGGCGACACGCTCGTCGCGGCCGACAGCCAGTACGGGCTGATCCGCGGCAGCGACAAGAAGACGCTGCAGGTGATCAACCTGACGACCGGCAAGACCGCGTGGACGCAGGAGATCACCGAGAAGGCGGACGTGGCGATCACCCGCTATGCGGTGCTGGTCAACGATCCGGGTGCGGGGACGCTCAAGGCGTACAAGCCCGACAGCGGCGGGCTGCGCCTGGACGCGAAGACGACGTCCGACGTGCTCGGCGTCGGCCCCGACGGGCTGATGGTCGCCCGGGGACGCACGCTGGGATTTCTGCCCTTCTCTTAGCGGTGTTCCATCACCAGCGTGAATGCGGTGCCGGGGGTCAGGGCCTCGTAGACGTGCGGGACGTCGCCGGGGAACGAGCAGTAGTCGTGCACCTCGAGGTCGACGGTCGCGTCCGCCGGGCCGACCCGGAGCCGGCCGCTCATCAGGACCACGTGCTCCACCGTGCCGGGCAGGTGCGCGTCGGCCTTGCGGGGGCCGCCCATCCCGACCCGCATCACGTAGAGGTCGCGCTTCGCGCCGGGCGGGCAGGTGGCGAGCAGCGTGCCGCCGAAGTCCGCCTGCTCGGCCTGGACCGACGGGCCCTCGCCGGCGCGGATCACCCGCGGGGCGGTCGGCGCGGGCGGCTCGACCAGCCGGCTGAACGGCACGTTGAGCGCCACCGCCAGGGCCCACAGGGTCTCGATGTTGGGGTTGCCGGCGCCGGACTCCAATTGGTGGAGGGTCGACTTGGCGATGCCGGCTCGCTTGGCGACCTCGCTCAGGGACAGCTTCTCGCGGTCCCGCTCGCGGCGCAGTGCGGCGGCGATGAACTCCAGCGGCGCGCCCATATGACTCCCGTTCGGTGTATCGAACGTTGCATTCGGCTTGACGAACACATGGTGCTGGGTTCAGCATAACGAACTATGCGTTCGATGTCCCGAACAGCGTTGACGGCGGACCCGATGGTCCGTGACGTCGGAGCCCTGTGCGCCGCCGCGATCGTGGTCGGCCTGTCGTTCGGCGCGATCGCCACCGCGGCCGGCCTGCCACTGAGCCAGATCGTGGTCATGTCCGCGTTCGTGTACGCCGGTGGCGCCCAGTTCCTCGCCGTCGGCCTGGTCTCCGCGGGCGGGACGGCCCTCGCGATCGTCCTGGCCGGACTGCTGCTCAACGCCAGGCACCTGCCGTTCGGCCTGGCGATCGGCAACGAGACCCTGGGCGAGGCCCGCTGGCGCAGGATCGTCGGCAGCCACATCCTGACCGACGAGTCGGTCGCGTTCGCGCTCGCGCAGGATGATCCGGTACGCCGCCGCCGCGCGTTCTGGCTCACCGGCGTAGCGCTGTACGTCACGTGGAACGTGTCGTCGACCGTGGGCGCGATCGCGGGCAGCGCGCTGGGCGACCCTGACACGTATGGCATCGACGCGGCGTTCCCGGCGGCACTGCTCGCCCTGACCCTGCCGTCGCTGAAGGACAAGGTCGCCGTCCGGGTGGCCGTGGCCGGCGCCGCCATCGCGCTCGCGGCGACGCCGTTCCTGCCCGCCGGGCTGCCGGTGCTGCTCGCCCTGCTCGGCCTGGTCTTCGCCCTGCCGGTCCCGTCGCGGAAGAGGTCGTCGTGAGCTGGATCGCGATCATCGTGCTCGCCGTCGGCACCTACGCCCTGCGCTTCGCCGGGCCCGTGCTGCGCAGCCGGATCACCGTGTCACCTGCCGTCAGCCGATACCTGACGCTGGCGGCGGTAGCGCTGCTGGCCGCGCTCATCGGTACCGCCGCCCTGCTCAACGGCACAGAGTTCGTCGGTGTCGCCCGGCCCGCCGGGGTCGTCGTCGGCGCCGTCCTCGCCTGGCGGAAGCTGCCGTTCGTCGTGGTTGTGGTCGCCGCCGCACTCACCGCCGCCCTGCTCAGGCTGGCCGGAATCCAGTAACTACAGTCGGGGCATGCCAGAGTTCGCGTTCTCGCCGCTGCTGCCGCTCGGACCCGACACCACCGAATACCGGCTGATCACCAGCGACGGGATCGGCCGCGACGGGCGGTTCCTCACCGTCACCCCCGAGGCGCTGACGCTCCTCACCGACGAGGCGATGCACGACATCGCGCACTTCCTGCGCCCCGCGCACCTCGCCCAGCTCCGCGCCATCATCGACGACCCCCTCGCGTCGCCGAACGACCGGTTCGTGGCCCTGGACCTGCTGCGCAACGCCAACATCGCCGCCGGCGGCGTCCTGCCCATGTGCCAGGACACCGGCACCGCGATCGTCATGGGCAAGCGCGGCCGGTTCGTCCTGACCGACGGGTTGGATGAACAGGCCATCGCGCGCGGGGTGTTCGACGCGTACACCCGCCTCAACCTGCGCTACTCGCAGCTCGCCCCGCTGACCATGTGGGACGAGAAGAACACCGGCTCCAACCTGCCCGCGCAGATCGAGCTGTACGCCGAGGGCGACGACGCCTACAAGTTCCTCTTCATGGCCAAGGGCGGCGGCTCGGCGAACAAGAGCTACCTGTACCAGGAGACGAAAGCCCTGCTCAACCCCACCCGGATGATGCAGTTCCTGGAGGAGAAGCTCCGGCTGATCGGCACCGCCGCGTGCCCGCCGTACCACCTTGCGGTCGTCATCGGCGGCACCTCCGGCGAGCACGCCCTGAAGACGGCCAAGCTCGCGTCGGCGAAGTACCTCGACACCCTGCCGACCTCGGGCTCTGCGGTTGGTCACGGCTTCCGCGACCTGGAGCTGGAGGCCGAGGTCCTGCAGCTGACCCGCGAGTTCGGCATCGGCGCGCAGTTCGGCGGCCGGTACTTCTGCCACGACGTCCGCGTCGTCCGCCTCCCCCGCCACGGCGCCTCCTGCCCCGTCGCGATCGCCGTCTCGTGCTCCGCCGACCGCCAGGCCGTCGGCAAGATCACCGCCGAGGGCGTGTGGCTGGAGCAGCTGGAGCGGGACCCGGCGCGGTTCCTGCCCGACGTCACCGACGAGCACCTCGACGACGACGTGGTCGCCGTCGACCTGAACCGCCCGATGGCCGAGATCCGCGCCCAGCTGTCGGCCCTGCCGGTGAAGACCCGCCTGTCGCTGACCGGCCCCCTCGTCGTCGCCCGCGACATCGCCCACGCGAAGATCGCCGAACGGCTCGACGCCGGCGAGCCGATGCCGGCGTACCTGCGCGACCACGCCGTCTACTACGCCGGCCCGGCGAAGACCCCGGCCGGCTACGCGTCCGGCTCGTTCGGCCCGACGACGGCCGGCCGCATGGACGCCTACGTCGCCAAGTTCCAGGCCGCCGGCGGCTCCCTGGTGATGCTGGCGAAGGGCAACCGCTCCAAGCAGGTCACCGAGGCGTGCAACAGCTACGGCGGTTTCTACCTCGGCTCGATCGGCGGCCCCGCGGCGCGCCTGGCCCAGGACTGCATCAAGCACGTCGAGGTCATCGAATACCCGGAACTCGGCATGGAAGCCGTCTGGAAGATCGACGTGGTCGACTTCCCCGCCTTCATTGTCGTCGACGACAAGGGCAACGACTTCTTCGCCGAGGTCACCAAGCCCGTTTTGACGGTTGGCCGCCGCTAGCCGTTCGTGGTGTCGCCGAGTATCCATTCGTGGCTGGTCTTGACCGTTGCCGGATCGGGAAGACTACCCACCGCTGACCATGAGACGAGCAGCGCGACGGTCAGCGCGGCGACACCGATAGCCGCAACCGCCACGTGACTGGAGCTGCTGGGGAGGATGTCAGCACCGACCAACGCGAATGACAGAAACGCCACCGCCAGGGCAGCGATGACAAAGCCCCGCCCGCCCGACGAAGGCACCCCGGTCACCAGATCTGTTCCGCCGAGGACGATGGCCAGGGCGAACGCCGCAGTCGTCCCCCTCAGCCAATGCGTGGGTCGGCGAGGCGGGGCATCCGGCGCGGCGCGCTCTTGCGTGTCGGTCACGGCGTGAGCCTAATGATCCAGGAGGAGCGCCACTGTCCCGCGCTGGCGTCGACAGCACCGGCAACGACGCTTCGCCGAGGTGACGGAGCCGTCCTTACCGTCGGCCACCGCTAGCCGTCCGCGTTGCTCCAGGTCAGGGGCGTCCTATGGGCGCCCCTGACGGCGTTGCCGGGCCGCGCGGGTGGACGTCAACAGTGCTGCACGCTGCTGATGGATCTGATGGAGGCGACCGGCACGAGTGTCTGTTCGTGGGTCACCGTCGGATGGCCGCCGGCGTCCCATGAATGCGTTTCATTCTGGTCGGTGATGGCGACGAAGTCGTGATCCATGTGCGTGATGTCGCCGCATATCGATACGTTGCTGGTGGTTGTGACCATTGCAGGATCGGGCAGATTGTCCGGTGCCGACCATGAGACGACAAGCGCGACGCCCAGCATGACAACACCGATAGCCGCAATCGCCGGCTGATTCGAGTTGCGGGGCACGGCGCCGGCACCGAGCAACGCGAACAACAGAAACGCTGCCGTCAGGGCAACGATGACAAAGATCCGCCCGCTCGGCGCCGACACCTCAGTCACCAGATTCGTTCCGCCAAAGACGATGGTCAGGGCGAACACCGCACTCACCGCACCAAACCAGCGAGTGTCGCGGCGGGGCAGGGCATCCGGAGCCGTGAGCTCCTGCGCGTCGGTCATGGCGGGAGCCTAACGATCAACGATCAACGTCGCCGTCCTGTGCGCGCCGCCAGGTAGAACTCTGTCACAGGCCCTAGGACTGGCGGGCGGCGGCGGCGACCAGGGGCAGGGTGCGGTGGGGGATCTGTTCGGCGAGGGCAATGATCGTCGAGGAGCGTTCGATCCCGTCGAAGCCCATCACCCGGTCGATCACCCGCTGCAGGTCCGTATTCGAGCGGGCCACGATCCGGCACATCAGGTCGCCCGAGCCGGTGATCGTGTGGGCCTCCAGGACCTCGGGGATCTCCGCCAGGTGGGCCGCGACCGGGTCGTGGCCGAAGCGCTGGCGGATCTCCAGGGTCACGAACGCGGTCACGCCGTAGCCCAGGGCCGCCGGGTCGATCTCCGGGCCGTAGCCGCGGATCACGCCGCGCTCCGTGAGGCGGTCGAGCCTGGCCTGCACCGTGCCGCGGGCGACCCGGAGGCGGCGCGAGCACTCCAGCACGCCGATTCGCGGCTCCAGGGCCAGCAGGCCGATCAGCCGCGCGTCGAGCGCGTCGATCGGGTTGGGCAACTTGTCCACCCGTACCCCCGAAAAGCCTGACAACATGAGCAACCTGACCATGAAGAATAGCGTTCCTTGCCCAGCTGCGGCCCGAGCGGCCAGGCTGGGCGTATGACCCGCGCTATCGAAGACCTCAACGAGCTCATCGGTGCTGTCGAGCACGACGTGTCGCATGACCCGTTCCCGCTGACCGGTCTCGATCACGTCCGGTTCTACGTCGGGAACGCCAAGCAGGCCGCGCACTACTATTCGACGGCGTTCGGCATGACGCTGGTTGCCTATCGCGGGCCTGAGCAGGGGTACCGGGACCACGCGGAGTACGTGCTGAAGTCCGGCTCGGCGATCTTCGTGCTCGCGGGCGGCGTGCACCGGCAGTCAGCGGCGACGCAGCACTACGAGCGGCACGGCGACGGTATCGCCGACATCGCGCTCGAGGTGCCTGACGTCGACACCGCCTATGCGCACGCGCTGCGGCAGGGCGCGACGGGCATCGAGGCGCCGCACGACGAGGCGGATGAGCACGGCACCGTGCGGGTCGCGGCGATCGCGACGTACGGCGAGACCCGGCACACGCTGATCGACCGGTCGCGGTACAGCGGCCCGTTCCTGCCCGGGTTCGTGGCGCGGCAGCCGATCGTGGCGCCGCCGGCCAAGCGGTTCTTCCAGGCCGTCGACCACGTGGTGGGCAACGTCGAGCTGGGCCGGATGGATGCATGGGTCGAGTTCTACCGCCGGGTCATGGGCTTCACGAACATGGCCGAGTTCGTCGGCGACGACATCGCCACCGAATACTCCGCGCTGATGAGCAAGGTCGTCGCCAGCGGCACGCGCAAGGTGAAGTTCCCGCTCAACGAGCCTGCCGTATCGCGCAAGAAGTCACAGATCGACGAATACCTGGAGTTCTACGGCGGGCCGGGCGCCCAGCACATCGCGCTCGCCACCGGTGACATCCTGCGTACCGTGGACCTGATGCGGGCTGCAGGGGTGGAGTTCCTGGTCACGCCCGACTCGTACTACGACGACCCGGAGCTGCGGGCGCGGATCGGCCGGGTCCGGGTGCCGATCGAGGACCTGAAGGCCCGCGGCATCCTGGTCGACCGGGACGAGGACGGCTACCTGTTGCAGATCTTCACCAAGCCCGTCCAGGACCGCCCGACCGTGTTCTTCGAACTGATCGAACGGCACGGCTCGCTCGGCTTCGGCAAGGGCAACTTCAAGGCGTTGTTCGAGGCCATCGAGCGGGAGCAGGAACGTCGCGGGAACCTGTAACACTGTTCGGGTGACGTACCCCCAACAACCCCAGCACAACCCATACGCGCAGGGTCAACCGCCTGGTTACCCGCAGGGCGCCTACGGTGTGCCGGCGCAGGCCTACTACGGGCCTCCGCCGGTGCCCCTGGCGCCGACCGGCCAGCCGCTCGCCGGGTTCGGCCTGCGGCTCGGCGCCTACCTCATCGACGGCATCATCTTCGTCGTGGTGTCGATGGCGGTGATGATCCCGGCGGCGATCGCGATGGTCGCCTACGTCGGCTCGCTGGCCTCCCAGGTGAAGACCGACCCGGAGACCGGCGAGATCATCGACTCGCCCAACGCGGCACTGTTCGTCGGCCCGGTCATCCTCGGCTACCTGGCGATCTTCGTCGTGATGGTCGGGCTGAACTACGTGTACTACGTCGAGCTGTTCCCGAGCCGCCGTGGTGTCACACTGGGCAAGAAGGCCCTCGGCCTGGCGCTCATCCGCCTCGACGACCCGTCGGCGCCGATCACCCGCGGGGTGGCCGGCAAGCGCTGGCTGGTGATGTACGTCGTCGGGGTGATCGTCCCGTTCTTCAACTTGATCGACGGTCTGTGGCAGCTGTGGGACAAGCCGTTCCAGCAGTGCCTGCACGACAAGGCTGCTCAGACGGTTGTGGTAAAGGTCAACAGGTGACAGCTCCAGGTTGGTACAAGGACCCCGTCGACCAGGCCGTCCAGCGGTACTGGGACGGTGAGGGCTGGATAGGTGACCCCATCCCAGCGGACGAGGTCCCACCGGCGGAGCCGCCAGCCGTTGCCCCGCCGCCACCTCCGCCGGCGACGCCGGGAACACCCCAGGTGGGGGCGGTGATCCTGCCGCCCGGGACACCGGTCCCACCCGGCGGTTTCCCACCCGGCCAACTGCCGCCCGGCGCGGTCGTGCTGCCACCCGGCACGCCGCTGCCGCCCGGGCTGCAGCCGCAGGGGACGCTGCCGCCCGGCGGGTACCCGTCGGGCGCGGTCCAGGTGCTGCTGCCGCCGCAGGCGCTCATGGCCGCGGGGCACGCGGCCGCCATGCCGCACGGCCGGCAGGTCGCCACGCTCGGCGCGCGGCTGGTCGCCCGGCTCATCGACATCGTCGTGGTGCTGCTGATCAACGCCGCGGTCACCGGCTGGTTCGTCTACCAGTGGCTGGACGAGATGCTGCCGCTGTCCCGCGAATGGTTGCGCCGGGTCCAGGCCAACGAGTCGACCAGTGACATCGTCCAGCCCGAGCGTGCCGGCACGCTGCAGGTGGTGATCCTGATCCTCATCGCCGCGCTGTGGTTCGCCTACGAGGTCCCCTCGATCGCCAACACCGGCCAGACGCTCGGCAAGCGATTGCTGAAGATCAAAGTCATGCGCCTGGAGAGCGAGGAGCCGATCGGCTTCGGCCGCGCCATCCGCCGGTGGAACCCGCTCGGCCTGTCGGTGCTGCTGTGGACCTGCGGCGTCGGGTTCCTGCTGCAGTTCCTCGACAGCCTCTCCCCGGTGATCGACTGGCCGCTGCACCGGGCCTTCCACGACCGTTCGGCCGGCACCGTCGTTGTGCGGGACGTCCCGTCGCCATCACCGTCGCCATCAGAGCCCACCGGAGACCCGTCATGACCCGCCTCACCCGCGCAGACCTCGACGCACTGCCCGCCTACGTCGCCGGCCGCACCGTGCCCGGCGCGATCAAGCTGGCCAGCAACGAGGTCCCCTACGGTCCGCTGCCCGGCGTCGTCGAGGCGGTCGCCGCGTCGATCGCCGGCGCCCACCGGTACCCGGACCCCGGCGCCACCGCACTGCGCAGCGCGCTCAGCGACCGCCTCGGCATCGACGCGGACCGCATCGCCACCGGCTGCGGCTCCGTCGCGCTGACCGAGCACCTCTTCCGGGTGACCTGCCTCCCCGGCGACGAGGCCATCTACGCCTGGCGCTCCTTCGAGGCGTACCCGATCATCGCCGCGACCAGCGCCGCCACCAGCGTCCGCGTGCCGAACACCGCGGAACACGCCCACGACCTGCCGGCGATGGCGGCCGCGATCACCGACCAGACCCGCCTGGTGATCGTCTGCAACCCGAACAACCCGACCGGCACCGCCAGCCGCAAGGCCGAGCTCGACGCGTTCCTGGACGCCGTGCCGCCGACGGTCCTGGTCGCCCTCGACGAGGCGTACCGCGAGTTCGTCACCGACCCCGACGTGCCCGACGGCCTGGCCGAGTACGGCGACCGCCCGAACGTCGTCGTGCTGCGCACCCTGTCCAAGGCGTGGGGCCTGGCCGGCCTGCGGGTCGGATACCTGATCGGCTCCCGCGAGGTGGCCGCCGCCGTGCGCAAGGTCGTGACCCCGTTCTCCACGTCCGCGACGGCGCAGGCCGCGGCCCTCGCCGCCCTGCAGGCCTCCGACGAGATGCAGCGCCGGGTCGACCTGATCACCGCCGAGCGCGAGCGCGTCGTGACGGCCGTTCGCAAGGTGTACCCGGACGTCCCCGACACCCAGTCCAACTTCTTCTGGTTGCCGCTCGGCGACGCCGCCACCGACTTCGCCCAGAAGTGCGAGGAGTCAGGGGTGATCGTCCGCGCCTTCGCCGGCGACGGCGTCCGCGTCACAATCGGCTCCCACGGCGAGAACGACGCCTTCCTCGACTGCCTCTAGGGCCTGTCCCCGGGGCAGGACCAGTCAGACTGCTCCGGTGAGACGAACCTCGATCACGACGGCCGCGGTCGTCGCGTCTGCGCTGCTGAGCGCCTGCGACGCGGCGACCGCGCCGGCCTCGACCGCCCAGTCCGCCGCTGCCCAGTCCGCCGCCGCGCCGCCCAGCGCGTCCGCCGCACCGTCACCCACGGGGTGCACGGAGCAGAGCGCCGCCGCCCGGCAGATGCGGGCGACCGCCGTCACCAGCAGCCGGGGCAACGTCCACACCCTGACCATCGGCGCGGGCAACGCGCTGTGCTTCCCGGTGACGGTCTCGGCCACGGTGATCACCTACGGCGGCGCGGCCGCGCCGTGGAGCCACAGCGGATACGCCAAGTGGTCCGTGGGCCGGTACGCCGGCACGTCGCCGCTGGTCTTCACCATGCCCCGGATCACCAGCCCATGCTCCGGGATCGCGGTCTTCGTCGGCACCGCCCTCGCCGCCAACGACCTGGCGCAGCCCGGCAGCGCCGGCGTGGTCACCGGCTTCACCGTGCCGGCCACGTCCAGCGCCGACGGATCGTCGTTCTCCCAGGTCGTCGCCGTCGACCTGCTCGGCGGCCCGGCCTGCGCCGCGGCGCCCGGCGCACCTGCCACCACCGCGAGCCTGCCGGCCTGAGGCCGGAACGCATCGATCGACGTGGGCGGGCTCGGCCGGCTCGGACGGCTCGGCGGCTCGGCCCGGCGTGTCGCGCACCTGCGTGGCGGAGCCGGTCCGGTCCGGCTACGGCAGCTTGTCGAGCAGCGCCTTCATCTCGGTGATCTCGGCGGTCTGGCTCTTCACGATGTCGCCGGCGAGCTGCTTCACGGCGACGCCCTGGGACTGGGCCGTCGTGGCGGTCTCGACCGCGCCCTCGTGGTGTTTGATCATCAGGGTGAGGAACAGCTTGTCGAACGCGGGACCGGCCGCGGCGCCCAGCTGGTGCAGTTCGGTGTCGGTCAGCATGCCGGGCATGCCGCCCATGTCGCCCTGGTCGTGGTGCATCGCGCCGGGGCTCGGGACCGGCTCGCCCCAGGCGGTGAGCCAGCCGGACATGGTGGCGATCTCCGGCTCCTGCGCCTTGCGGATCTTCGTGGCGAGGGCCTTGACCTCCGCGCTCGACGCCTTCGTGTCGGCCAGCCTTGCCATGTCGACCGCCTGGCGGTGGTGCGGGATCATGTCGGTCGCGAACTGCACGTCGGTCGCGTTGAACACGCCCGGAGCGGCAGCGCCGGAGGAAGCGGCGGAGGCAGTAGGAGCGGAGACCGCGGCGCTCGGCGGGGCGTGGCCGTGGTCGGCGCCGCCGCACCCGGCGACCAGCAGCACCGAAGCGACGGCGAGCGCGGCGGCACGCATCAGCCGATGCCCACCAGCACGACGGTGTTCATGCTGAAGTAGTACTTGTCGTCGATCTCCGACGCGTTGGTGGTGTGCAGGCGCTCGATCACGAGGTAGCCGCCGTGCAGGTACAGCTCGCTGAACACGAACCGGTCCTCCGGGCGGATGCGCAGCTCGGTGCTGGAGGTGACGGCGCCGGTGACCATGTTGAGGACCAGGAGCTGGTAGTCCTTGTTGATCAGGTACACGTTGCGCTGGTCGGCGCCGATCAGCGTGCCGGAGACCTCGGACATCCACAGGCGCTGGCTCGTCGTCCGGGAGAACGCCCAGATGTAGCCGCCGACGACCTGCTCGGCGAGGACGTCGCCGACGACGACGACCTTGTCCTTGTCGGGGACCGGCTCGGGCTTCACGATGTGGTCGGCGCCCAGGGACCAGTAGGTCGGGGTGATGCTGCCGACGCCTGACGCCGCGTCGGCGTAGCTGACCACGTCGCCGGTCGGGGCGGCCTTGAACAGGGCGCAGCCCGAGCGGCCGAGCTGGCAGGACGTCGGCTCCAGGAACCAGTTGGTGACGTTGTCGGGGCCGATCGACGCGCCCGGCGGCCGCCAGGTGGTGAGCAGGGTGCCGGTGCCGGCGTCGTACACCTCGAGCGTCGCGGGCTTCGCGCAGGTGTCCTTCACGTAGTACGCGTCGAGGCTGGTCCAGTCCACGGAGTGACAGCCGGGGGTGGCCGCGAACGAGTGGGTCCAGCGGACCTTGCCGTCGGTCGGGTCGATGGCCTGCACGACGTCCTTGCCGGTGGCGATGACGACCGGCTGGTGGTCGAGGGCTGAGGTGGTGACGAACAGGTCCTCGGGGGCGTACATGGTCTTCGCGCCGGTGCGGCGGCCCTTGAACGTCTCGCCGTCGGCGGGGTCGATGCGGACCTGCCAGACGATGTCGCCCTTCTCCGCGTCCAGCGCGACGATCTCGCCGTCGGACCACTTGGTCACCACGACGGAGAGGCCGACGCCGCTGGCGGGCTTCTCGACCGCGACGATCGAGACGACCTCGGCGGGCCAGCGCCGGTACGCCCAGTGCGGCGTCATCTCCCGCTGCGCGGTGACGGGCGTGTCGGCGAAGACGCGCCGCTGCTCGGTGTAGACGCGCAGCCGGCCCTCGACGATCAGCGGGGCGGAGGGCAGCTCCGCATACTGGATCGACTTGATCGGCTCGGGCGACGGCACCGGCTTGTTGGCGCGGCTGACGGTCTCGGCCGGCTTGAGTGTCCGGTATGCCGTGACGCCCATCGCCGCGATGACCACGATCGCGAAGAGTGCGGTGAGGACCCGGCGCAAGGACCGGGGCCAGTTTCGTGGACGCACGCTGAATCGCCGCCCCGCACGACCCGTCCCCATAACCACCTCCGCCGGGCACCATACCCGGCGATCGTCGCATTCTGCTCACGGTGACCGTCGATCGCCGGGCTTCTCACACCCGCGTCACCACCGTGCCCCTCACCTCACCGAAGCCAACCATGGCGGCTTCGGCCGGGCCACCTGGGCACTGTGCGGTAGCCGAAATCGTGACCGTGTCGCCGTCGAGCAGAAAGCTACGGGTCGAACCGTCATCGAGGCGGACGGGGTGTGCGCCGTTCCATGTCCGTTCGATGAATGATCCGGTCTGCTCCGGCGTGGGGCCCGAGATGGTGCCGGAGGCGTACAGGTCGCCGGTGCGGGCCCACGCGCCGTTCGCGGTCAGATGGGCGAGCTGTTGCGCCGGAGTCCAGTAGATGCCCTCGTATGGCGGCTGCGCCACGAGTGTGCCGTTCCAGAAGACTTCGAAGCGGATGGTGTACGCGTACCGCTCCGCCTCCCGCAGATAGTCCAGCACGGGTGGGTCCTGGACGGGTGCCGCCGCTTTCGCCGGCTCCAAGGCGTCCAGGGGCACCACCCAGGGGGAGATCGACGTCGCGAACGACTTGCCGAGGAACGGGCCGAGCGGCTGATACTCCCAGGCCTGGATGTCGCGGGCGGACCAGTCGTTGACGAGGACCGCGCCGAACACGTGCTCGCGGAAGTCGTCGACGTCGATCGGGCCGGTCGAGGGCGCGCCGACGACGAAGCCGAGCTCCGCCTCGATGTCCAGCCGCCGGGACGGGCCGTAGCTGGGCCGCTCCTCGTCGGGCGTCTTGCGCTGTCCGTGCGGGCGCGGGATGTCGGTGCCGGAGACCATGACGGTGCCGGCCCGGCCGTGATACCCGACGGGCAGTTCCTTCCAGTTGGGCAGCAGCGACGGGGAGTCGGGGCGGAACAGCCGGCTGAGGTTGTTCGCGTGGTGCTCGGATGAGTAGAAGTCGACGTAGTCGGCGACCTCGAACGGCAGCGCGAGCGCGGTGCCGTCGACCGGGTGCAGCAGCGCAGCGTTGCCGCCGAAGACGCCGGCCGGGCGCGGGCCGGTGAACAGGTCGGTGAGCTGCGCGCGGACCCGCGTCCAGGTGGGGCGGCCCGCGGCGAGGAACCGGTTGAGCGTGGCCGCGCGGGTGAACGCGCCGCCGGCGTCGAGCAGGCCGGCCTCCTCGGCGGCGCCGAGGTTGAGGATGAGGTCGCCGACGCGGACCCCGACCCAGCCGTCGCGGGTCGCGCACAGCGGCAGGTTGTGCACCCCGAACGGGTCACCTTGCGCGGGCTCGGTCCAGGCGGTCACGCGGGCACCTCCCGCGGCAGGAGTCCCAGGTTGGTGAGGTCGGTGACCGGTTCGTCGACGCTGCAGCTGCCGAAGCCGACCCACAGCGGCCGCGGCTGGTCCAGCGAGGCGCGGATCGTGGTGGCCAGCGGGGGCCCGTCGGTGCCGGCGAGGATCCCGGCGAGCTCGGCGGGTTCGCCGCCACCGGCCGCGACGAGGGTCGCGGCGAGCACGTTGAGGAACCCGTGGTGGACCAGACCGGTGTCCGGGTCGGTGTGCCGCACGGCGTGGTGCAGGCCGGCGGTCAGCTTGAACGGCAGCTCCCGGTCCCGGCAGGCGCAGATCACGGCGGCGAGCTCGACGGGGGTCGGGAACAGCTCGGCGGCCAGGCCACCGGTGCGGAACTTCGCCGCGGCCGGCAGCCCTTCGGCGCGCAGCTGCGCCAGCTGGTCCAGCGCCCGCATCAGTCCCCACGCGAGCGGGACCTCGAAGTACCAACTCCATGGCTCTTCGCTCTTCTTGCGCAGCAGGCCGGCGAGCTGGTCGATGCCGGGTGCCGGGTCCTCGCCGCGCTTCGCGACGGGCGACTCGACCTGCCGGACGGTGAGGTGGCCGGGGATCGTCTCGAGCGCCCGCTCGACCGCGCCGGGCGGCCCGATGACCCCGACGTCGACGGCCACGCCGATCTCGGGCAGGTCGTCGGCGGGGACCAGCAGCGGGCCGATCATCGCCGCCCACGGGCCGTCGCGGTGACCGAGGTGGGCCGGGACGGCCTCGGGCAGCGGCAGGCTCCCCGGCGGGAAGACGGCGGCGTCGTCGACCAGGGCGGCCAGCAGAGGAGGAACTGCGTTTGACACGGCTTCCGAATCTAATGGACGCTAGACAGGGCGGACAACTTCGTCCGCTATCCGGACGGATCTCTCTTCCGGGAGGCAGCGGATGCCGTATTACCGTCGCGTGGGCGAAGTTCCACCGAAGCGACACACCCAGTTTCGCCAGCCGGACGGCTCGCTGTTCGCGGAAGAGCTGATGGGGCAGGAGGGTTTTTCGAGCGACTCGTCCCTGCTGTACCACAAGCATCGACCAACAGCGATCCTATCCGCCACCACGATCACGCCGTTCGCGAGCACGCGTGCGCCGAACCTGCCGCTCAAGCCGCGGCACTTCCAGACGCACAAGCTCGGCGGCGGGCCCACCGACGCGGTCCTCGGCCGGCAGCACCTGCTGGCCAACGACGACGTGCGCATGTCCTATGCGATCGCGTCGACGCCGTCCCCGCTGTACCGCAACGCGATCGGCGACGAGTGCCTCTACGTCGAGTCCGGTTCGCTGCTCGTCGAGTCCGTGTTCGGCGCACTGACCCTGCACTCCGGCGACTACGCGATCATCCCCACGTCGGTCATCCACCGGCTCGTGCCCACGGCCGACGAGGTGCGGGTGCTGGTGATCGAGGCGTCGGGGCACATCAGCCCGCCGAAGCGGTACCTGTCCAAGCGCGGGCAGTTCCTGGAGCACTCGCCGTATTGCGAGCGCGACCTGCGCGGGCCCGGCGAGCCGCTGCTCGAGGAAGCCACCGAGGTGCCGGTCCTGGTCCAGCACCGGCGCGGCTGGACCGAGCACGTCTACGCCACCCACCCGTTCGACGTGGTCGGCTGGGACGGCTGCCTGTACCCGTGGGCGTTCTCGATCCACGACTTCGAGCCGATCACGGGACGGCTGCACCAACCGCCGCCGGTGCACCAGACCTTCGAGGGCCCGAACTTCGTCATCTGCTCGTTCGTGCCCCGCAAGGTCGACTACCACCCCCTCGCCATCCCGGTGCCGTACAACCACCACAACGTCGACTCCGACGAGGTGCTGTTCTACACCGGCGGCAACTACGAGGCGCGGCGCGGCTCCGGCATCATCCAGGGGTCGATCTCGCTGCACCCGAGCGGCTTCACCCACGGCCCGCAGCCCGGCGCGGTCGAGCGGGCGCTCGGCGTGGAGGCGTTCGACGAGCTGGCGGTCATGCTCGACACGTTCCGGCCCCTCGACCTGTGCGAGCCGGCACTGTCCGTCGAGGACACCGGCTACGCCTGGACCTGGGCCCGCACCGGGTAGCCCGCGCTTTTGTAGCCCGCGCCTTTCAGCAGTCCCAGCGCACCCAGGCTCCCGCGGTTGTCTGGCCCAGCAGCTGCCGGCCGTCATCCCGGACGGCCCGCAGCTGCACCCGCTCGCCGTTGAACGTCTCCGTCATCGGCTGGAAGGTGCCGTTGATCCAGACCACCTGCCGGTGCTCGTCGGTGGCGGTGTTGCCGTAGATCCGCCCGTACACGTCGGGAATGCCCGCCCCGTCCAGACCCTTGATCACGTCCGTCTTGCCGGTGCGGATGTTCCACCGCACGTCCGGGCCGACCGCCCAGTCGCCGGCCAGTCCGGTGACCCCGCCGTCCGCGCTCAGCTCCGCGGGGCGCGGCAGCGGCTCACCGGCGCCGTCGGGGTGCCACAGGTACGACGTGAGGCTGGCACCGTCGAACACCTCGCCCACGACGGTGCCGTCCCACGCGATCCCGTACGCGCGCGAGGACAGCCCGGCGGGGGTGTCGAGCACCCTCGGCCGGTCCGGACGGCCGTGGGTCCAGACCACGGCCTCGCGCCGTGACGTGTCCGCCGGAACCACCGTGCCGAGCACGTCACCGGCGTCGTTGATGTCGATCAGCTCGATCTTCCTGGCGCCATCGGGCAGGGCGAGCTCGGCGAACATCCCGTTGCGGTACACCCAGCCGCGCTCTTCCCGGTAGTCGGTGGCGGTGAAGTCGCCGGCCCGGTTCGCGTCGCCCAGCGCACTGAAGTCCACCGGCGCGTTCTCGATCCGATCCCGTCGGCCGTCGACGTAGCGGATCACCCGCCTCGTCCCTTCCAGGTGCACGACGACCTGCCAGGTGTCGTCGACGACCGACCGCGGGCGTTCGCTCGCGTACGGCGGGTTGTCCTCGCTGAGCGTGCACCCGCCCAGGGGCGGCGCGACCGTCGAGGTCGGCAGCGGCTGGCGGTTCGCCGGCATCGACTGCGGGCGCCCGCTGAACGTGCCGATCACGACCGTCGTGGCAAGCACCGCCGCCACGGCCAGGCCGGCCATCGCGGCGTGCCGGACCCTGCGCCGCCGGCGGCCGGTCCGGATCGCCAGCTGCAGGTCGACCCGGGGCGGGCGCACCTCGGCGTCCCGCAGCGGGGTCAGCAGGTCCTCGATCATCACGCCTCACCCCCGACCGGCGCGAGCACGCCGAGCTTCCTGCGCAGCTTCGCCAACCCGTCCGACGTCTGGCTCTTCACCGTCCCCGGCGAGCACCCGACCAGCTCCGCGACGTCGCCCACCGGCAGGTCGCACAGGAACCGCAGCACCAGGACCGCCTGCTGCTTCGGCGGCAGCGTCCGCAGCGCCGCCCGGATCTCCAGCCGCTCGTCGGCCGGCTGCCCCGTGACAGCCGGGCGATCAGGCAGCGTCTCGGTCAGCACGACCCGGAACCAGAAGCGACGCCGCTCACTCAGGAACGTGTTGACCACACTCCGGCGCACGTACGCGTCGAGGTTGTCCACCTGGCGCACCTGCCGCCACCGTGCGAACAGCGTCGTCACCGTCGCCTGCACGATGTCGTCGGCGCGGTCGGCGTCACCGCAGAGCATCACCGCCAGCCGGTGCAGCTGCGGCAGCCGCGGCTGGAAGTACTCCACGTACTCCCGTTCCATGTCGTCGCGCACATCGCCTCCCGCCGCATTGACGCGAGCCGGCGGTGCGGCGGTTGGGTGTCAGTGTTCGATGATTTTCGTTGCGGTCACCCGGCAGACGACCCGGGTCACGCCGGGGACCTTCTCGACCCATGGCGTGCCGTCATAGGCGCGGCTGAGCTCGTCGATCAGCTCCGGGCCGCCGTCTTCGACCATGCCGACGGTGCCGCGGACCTCCACGTGGCGGTACGGGTTCGCCGGGTCGTACACGCAGATCGACACCCGCGGGTCGCGCTCCATGTTGCGGGTCTTGCGGCGGCCCCGGATCGTCGAGAACACGACGTCGTCGCCGTCGTGCTTGGCCCAGATCACGCTGGACTGCGGCGCGCCGTCCGGGTTGATCGTGCTGAGCACCAGAAACGCCCGGCGGTCCAACAGCTCACGCAGCATCTCGTTCACGGCCTACTCCTTCGGTACCGGATAGATCAACGCGACGGCGGTGGCGGCGAGACCCTCGCCCCGGCCGGTGAAACCGAGCCCGTCGGTGGTGGTGCCAGACAACCGGACGATCGCGCCGATCGCTTTCTTCAACGTGTCCTCCGCCTCGGCCCGGCGCCGGCCGACCTTG
This sequence comes from Dactylosporangium sp. NPDC049525, assembly GCF_040676755.1. Taxonomy (NCBI): domain Bacteria; kingdom Bacillati; phylum Actinomycetota; class Actinomycetes; order Micromonosporales; family Micromonosporaceae; genus Dactylosporangium; species Dactylosporangium sp. NPDC049525. The sequence goes on from NZ_JBFAPO010000001.1 coordinate 238,768, forward strand.
GGGGCGACGCCGATGACCTGCACGGACACGTTGCCGATCTCGTAGCCCGCGTCGCGGACCAGGCGCGCGGTCTCGCGCAGCAGCGTCACCCCGGACGCGCCGGCCCACTCCGGCCGGTCGGTGCCGAAATTCCCCCCGAGATCACCCAGACCCGCGGCGGACAGCAGCGCGTCGCAGATCGCGTGGGCCGCGACGTCGCCGTCGGAGTGCCCGGCGAGCCCGTCGACACCGTCCCATTTGAGGCCCGCTACCCAGCACTCCCGCCCTTTTTCGAACGCGTGCACGTCGGTCCCGTTGCCGATCAACATCATGCCTGGATCACTTTGGGAGGGTACGACGATTGGTGCACGATCGTGAACTTCCGGTTGCCGAGTCGTCATCGGGCTCGGCATCCTGGCGTTCCGGGCTTAGGCTGGGTCAGGTGCGCAGCGACCTGACGACCCCGAAAGCCCCACGGCAGTGGTGGCGCACCGGAGCCGCCTTGCGCTTCGGGATGCTCGCCCTGCTGGTTGCGACGTTGTCCGTGGTGATGTTGATCATTCACCCGGATAAATCGTCGCTCACCCATGCCGTGGGCCCTGACCACCCATTCGGCCCGGCGATCGCCGTGATCGGCGCCGCCCTACTCACCACCGCTCTGGTCCCTCGGACCCTCCTCGCCGGCGTCGGCGGCGTGCTGTTCGGCTTCGCCGGCGGCGTGCTGTACATCCTGGCCGGCGTGACCCTCGGCGCCCTGATCGCCTACACGATCGGCCGCTTCCTGGGCCGCGAGTTCATGGCCCGCCACCTCAGCGGCCGGTTCCTCGCCGTGGAGCAGGCCGTCGCCAACCGCGGCATCGTGGCGGTGATCATCTCCCGGATGATCCCGTTCGTGCCGTTCTGCGTGGCCAACTACGCCTTCGGCACCACCCGTGTGCGCCCGGGCACCTTCATCACGGGCACCATGCTCGGCGCGCTGCCGGCCACGATCGCGTATGCGGCGCTCGGCTCCGCCACCGCTCGCGGTGACACGCTCGGCATGTCCCTCGCCGGCGCGATGATCGCGACGCTGGGCGTGGGCGGGTCGGTCGGCACCTACCTGGTGTGGCGGCGCCGCCCCCGCAAGCAGAAGGCCGCCCCTGCGGCCCTGGCGCCGGTCTCGGCCGCCCCCGCCTGACGTCCCCAAGTCCTCCCGACCCGGCCCGTGGGCCGGGTCGTTCCGTTTGACCTTGGAGACTTTGTCTCGTCAGGACCAGACAAAGTCTCCAAGGTCAACTGCGCCGCCGTGCGGCGAACGCCAC
>NZ_JBFAPO010000001.1:240057-348733 GCF_040676755.1 Dactylosporangium sp. NPDC049525
CGCCGGCCGGGGGGCGGGTTTTAATTTTTTCCATTTCATGTTTTTGAGCCTATACCAACAAAAAAACAACCAACGTTAACCGGCGCCGCCGTGCGGCGAACGCCTCGATCCGGGCGAGATCCCGCGGGCGGAGGCCGCGGCGGGGATGCGGGCGGATCAGCAGGGCGCGCCCGCCGGCGGTCAGCTCGGCGGCCAGCTCGGCGGTTAGGGGCCCGGGTGCGGGGACGGCGGTGTCGTCGGTCCAGACGAGGCGGCGCCGGTCGGCGAGGACCTGGCGGGCCGCGGCCAGTTTCAGCGGGTCGGTGTCCTCCGCCGTGTCCAGTTCCGCGGCGGTGAGCGCCCGGCCGAACGCGGGCAGCCCGAACAGCCGCTCCAGCACATCGGCGTCCGGGCACCAGGTCGAGCACCAGCGGACCTCGACGACGCCCGCGGCGGACAGCCGTCGGATCCGGGTGATCAGCGCCGGCGCCCAGCGGATCGGCCAGTCGATGCCCTGGGAGCGCGCGGCACCCCGGCACAGGTCCGGGCCCCACATGGGACGGCGCACGTTGATGACCCCGTCGACATCCAGGAGCCAGACCGGCGGACGGCGCACGGTCAGAACAGCAGCTCGGCGACGGCCAGGTCGAACGGGCGGGTGATCTTCATGGCCGCCTCGGCACCCGGCACGGTGTGCACGGGGACGCCGATCTTCTCGGCCATGCCCGCGTCGTCGGTGTGCTCGTCGACGGCGGCCGCGTGTGCGCTGGTCAGGACGTCGCGGCGGAAACCCTGCGGGGTCTGGACGGCACGCAGCACGGAGCGGTCCACGGTGCCCACGACAACGCCGAAATCGTCGACCTGCTTGATGGTGTCGACCACTGCAAGAACGGGTATGACCGCGCCGTGCCCCCCTCGCACCGCGTCCGCGACTGCCTCCACCAGCTCAGGTGGGGTCAGCGCCCGCGCCGCGTCATGGACCAGCACGATGCCGAATTCCTCGGGTACGGCGGCCAGCGCGGCCGCCACGGAAGCCTGCCGGCTCGCCCCACCGGCGACCACGAACAACCGGCAAGTTCCCAGCGGCGGCTCAGCCGTCACACAGGTCTCACCGGCAACAATGGGACTCAGCAGAGCACGGACGTCGTCGACGGCGTCCGCGGGGGCGGCGACCACGATGCAGCCGACACTGGGCGCGGCGGCCACCCGGCGGACGGCGTGCACGAGCAACGGCTCCCCTCGCAGGAGCCGCAGTGCCTTCGGGGCGCCGGGGCCGAGTCGGACCCCCATGCCCGCAGCAGGCACGAGGACCGCGACGTCACCACGCACACCAGGGTGCGCCGTCACGTCGCGGTCCTCGTCTTCAGGATTAGCCGGGCTGAAATGTCAGGCCTCGGTCAGCACCTTGTCCAGCAGCGTCTCGGCCTCATCCTTGGTGCTCTTCTCGGCAAGCGCCACCTCGCCGACCAGGATGTCCCGAGCCTTGGCCAGCATGCGCTTCTCGCCGGCCGACAAACCACGCTCCCGGTCACGACGCCACAGGTCACGCACGACCTCAGCGACCTTGAGCGGATTGCCGGAGGCCAACTTCTCCAGATTCGCCTTGTAACGCCGCGACCAGTTGGTCGGCTCCTCGGTGTGCGGAGCGCGGAGGACGTCGAAGACCTTGGTCAGGCCTTCCTCGCCAACCACCTCGCGCACGCCGACGATCTCGGCGTTTTCGGCGGGCACCCGCACCGTCAGGTCACCCTGAGCGACCCTGAGGACGAGATACTGCTTCTCCTCGCCCCTGACGACCCGAGTCTCGATTGCCTCGATGAGTGCGGCCCCGTGGTGGGGGTAGACAACGGTCTCGCCGACACTGAAAACCATAGGTTCGAAACCCCTTTCGCTGTGTCTAGGGTAACACGGTCACGCGCTGTCGTCCCACCCCAGAGAGCAGCATTCGCGCAGGTCAGAACACATGTGAGTCCCCTTTCTCCCGCTTGACATGAATCGTGGAACCTGCTGCGTAACGGATCAACAACCCGGGGTGCGCGCAAATGCGCAGGCAGTAGGACATATCCGATTGATTATCGCGAGTGCGTACAGATCAGGCAGGACGCCACGGGAACGCCACTCTCCGTGATGCCACCAGCGGCGGAGCGTGGGAAACTCTTCATGCATCTCGATGGGTGCCCCTCTGGCGCGCAGGCGTCGGGTGAGGGAAAGTTGAGGCAGGTGCGAGGAGAACAGCGATGGGCACGCTGCGCGGCGACAACGGCGGTGGTGAGCGACCACAAGACGGTGGTGGCCTGCCCGACCTGCCCCCTGAGTGGGGCACGATCATCATTCCCGACGATGCGGGCGCACTCGACGACGACGGCACATCGATCCGTCGACAATTCCGCCGCGCCGCAATGCGCCGGCGCTGGCGGCGCCGGCTGCACCTGAAGCCGGAGCCGATCGGCCGGGCCACCGACGATTCTCCCGGGCTCGCGGTGCCGTTGCTGATCATGTCGATCGCCGTCATCGCGACGCTGGTGAGTCTGTTCGCCGTCGCATGGCCCCGGCGCAATCCCGACGGCACCCCGCAACTCACCCCACCTTCTCCGGCCGCCGTGGTGACCCTGGCGGGCCTGAGCCTGTTCAACCCACAGGGCGAGGCGGTCCCGATCCGCGATCTCACCCCCGGCGTCGTCCTGCTCGTCGAGGGGTGCAGCTGCGAGGAGCTCATCACCGGCACCGTCGACGCCGTCGCCGCCAGCAAGGCCCCGTCCGCGCAGGTGCTGGTGGTCGGCGTCCGGGCCCCGTCGCTGCCGTCGGGGCTCAACGACAAGGTGAAGGTCCGCGCGTTCGCCGACCCCAACAGCTCGATCCGCGCGGCGGTGCCGTTCCTCGCCCCGAGCCGCACCACGGCCGCCATCCTGGTCGCCGCCGACGGCCACGTGCTGCGCGCGGTCAGCTCGGTGACGACCGCGGACTCCTTCGACTTCGAACTGGCCAACCTCGCGGTGACCCCGTCGTCAACCGCGTAGGAGCGTTCCGTACAACGTGAGTCCCGGGCCGAACGCCAGGGCCACCGTGTTGCGGGGCGGGCCCGCGGCACGGCGGCGTAGTGCGTCGATGATCAGCAGGACGGTCGGGGACGAGCAGTTGCCGTGATCGGCGAGGGTGGCGCGCGACTCCGCCAGGGCGGACTCCGGCAGCGCCAGCTGGTCGCGGACCACGTCGAGGATCCTCGGGCCGCCGGGGTGCACCGCCCAGCCGTCCACGTCGGCGAGGGTCAGCCCGTGCCTGGAGAGCAGGTCGTCGACCAGGTCGGCGACGTAGATGGACAGGACGTCGGGCACCTTCGGCGACAGGCCCATCCGGAAGCCCAGGTCGGTCACGTCCCAGGTCATGTGGTCCGCCGTCGCGGTGTCGGTCACCGCCGCGATCTCAGCAACTGTCTGGCCGGAGGCCGTCGGCACCAGTACCACCGCCGCCGCCGCATCAGAGAACAGTGCGTGCGCCACGATCTGCTGCGGATCCTCGCTCGGTGGCTGGACGTGCAGGCTGGTCAGCTCCAGGCAGAGCAGCACCGCCGGCCGGCCGCGGGCCGACACGAAGTCCGTCGCGGCGCCGAGCCCCGGCAGGGCGGCATAGCAGCCCATGTGCCCGATGAAGAGCCGCTGTGTGGTCGGCGCCATGCCCAGGTCGCGGGCCAGGAGGATGTCGAGGCCGGGCGTGGCGTACCCCGTACACGAGCACACCACGAACAACCCGATCTCATCCGGTCGCAGCCCGGCGGCGTCCAGCGCGCTGCTGACGGCGTCCTTGCCCAAAGGGAGGGCCTCGGTCAGGTAACGCCCCATGCGTTTCGCGGTCGACCAGCCCGACGCGTCCTCCATGAGCGGGTTGACCGCCCCGTGCCGGCTGACCACCCCGGAGTTCTCGAAGATCCGCTTGGCCAGCCCCTTGCGGGACCCGTTGTAGTGCCGCTCGAAGAAGCCCGACCACACCTCGTCCTGGCGCATCGGGCCCGGGAATGTCACACCCATGCCTGCGATCGCGGCACCTGTCACTGGGTCCCCTTTCTGCCGCGCCCCTGGTAGAGGATCGCGGTGGTGAACGTCGGCACGATCGGCACTGCGTTACGGCGGGTGACCAGCCACCGGGCGAGCGCGGGCAACGTCGGTCGGACGCCCCGCACGTCGAGTGGCACGCCGTTGCGCGCGCACGCCTGTTGCAGCGCACGCGGGTCGACGAACATGGCTGGGTCGTGGATGCCGCGGACCGCCGGGATGACCGCCTCGGCGAGCCGGACCGCGATCAGCCGGGACACGGCCGTGTCGGCAAGGGTGTCCAGGACCAACCAGCCACCGGGTCGCAGGATGCGGCACGCCTCGGCGACCACGGCCGGCCAGTCGGGGACGTGCTCCAGCAGTTCACCCGCGCTGACGACATCGACGGTACCGTCGGCGAACGGCAACCACCGCGCGTCCGCCAAAACCGGTGCGACGCCGTGCGCGGCGGCCTGCTCCAGCCCCGACACGATGAGGTCGACGCCGACGTGCCGGTAGCCCTTGTCGGCGACGTGCGGGGCGAGCAGCCCGCCGCCGCAGCCGAGGTCGACCAGGACGGCGCCGTCACGCTCCGCCGGTGGGATCAACCGGGCCCGGGCGCGGGCCAGCCAGTACAACATCGACAGCGGCGAACCGGGACGCCACCACTCCCCGGCCAGGTCGTCATACTGACCAGGATCGTTACGCGCCCGGCGCGTCGCTCGCATGGGTCGAGACTGACACGGAACCCCTCCGACAGCCACACTTGCCGGATGTCCGTTGCAAGCGCGATCGTCCGCGCCAGCCATCCGGAGCCGGCGGTCGCGGTCACCGCTGTCGCCGCCCTGCTGTCGTTCGGACTCGACAGACCCTGGCCTGGTGTGTTGGCGGCCGCCGCGACGGTACTGGCCAGCCAGCTCTCCATCGGTTGGATCAACGACGTGCTGGACGCTCCGCGGGACGCCGCTGTCGGGCGTACCGACAAGCCGGTCGCCACCGGTGCGGTCTCGCGGCGGCTGATCCTGGTGCTCGGTGTTATTGCGGCGCTCGTGATGATTCCGCTGGGTTTTCTGTCCGGCGTGGCCGCCGGTTTTGTAGCTTTGGCCGCTTTGATCTCGGCGCTGCTCTACGACTGGCCACTGAAGTCCACGCTCGTCTCGGTGCTGCCGTATGCGGTGTCGTTCGCCTGCCTGCCCGCGTTCGTCGTCCTCGGCGCCGGGCTCACCCCGCCGGTGTGGCTCCTGGCCGCCGGTGGCCTGCTCGGCGCCGGCGCGCACTTCGTCAACGCGCTGCCCGATCTCGACGACGACGTCCGGACCGGCGTGCGCGGCCTGCCGCACCTCCTCGGCCGGCGCGGGTCGCTCGCCGCCGCGGCCGTGCTGCTGCTGCTCGCCACCGCGTTCCTCGCGTTCGGGCCGCCGGGGGCGCCGCCGCTGCTGTTCTGGCCGACCCTCGCGGTGGCCCTGATCGCACTCGCCGTGGGCGTTTTCGCCATGCGCCGCGACCCCACCTCCCGCATCCCCTTCCTGTCGGTCATCGCCGTGGCCCTCATCGATGTGGTTTTCTTGCTGGTCAGCGGCCTGAACCTGGGTTGACCGGGGCAGGGTCAGGGTGCGCGTGATCGGCCGATCAACGGCATCTAGGCTGTAGTCGGCCGCCCGATCCAGATGGAGGACCCAAGGTGACGCGTACGATTCCGGCTGCCCGCCGCCGCTCAATGCTGGGCGCCGCGCTGCTGGCTTCCGCCGCGCTCGGCGTCGGCCTGCTCTCCGGATGCAGCGCAGGTCAGATCACGCAGACCGACAACCAGGTCGCCGCGGTGCCGGGCGTCAGCGCCCAGAGCGCCGACGGCCTGATCGCGCTGCGCGAGGGCGTCGTGGCGTATGCCGGCGCGTACAAGCCCGGCAGTGTCGTGCCGATCGAGGTCCGGCTGTTCAACAACGCCCGGCAGTCCGTGAAGCTGACCGGCGTGACGGCCGGTTCCGCCGGCAGCGTCGTGCTGGTGGGTGGCGCTTCGGCCGCGCCCGCTCCGGCTGCCACTTCCGCGGCGGCCGCGCCGGCACCGTCGGTTTCGCGCTCCGGGTCTACTTCGGCGTCCTCCTCACCGTCGACCTCGCCGTCCGCGTCGAAGTCGCCGACGCCGTCGCCCACGCCCGCCGTGGTCGGCTCGTCGAAGATCAGCATCGAGATCCCCGTCGGCGGGTTCGTGGCGCTGAGCCAGAGCACCAAGACCTACCTCGCGGTCGAGAAGCTGACCGGCGAGGAGCTTCTGGCCGGCTCCGCGCTCGCGGACGTGACGTTCACCTTCACCTACGCCGACGGCAGCACCACCACGATCAAGCTGCCCGAGCTGCCGATGACGGTGCCGCTGAGCCCGCTGCCGAAGCCGAGCTCGGTCGTGGAGCACGAAGAGTAGAAGCGTTTTTGTCATACCCGTGGGCTAGCTTTCGGGGGTGACGAAGACCAGGGGCGCTGCCTACCAGTGCGACGTGTGCGGGCACCGGCCGGCCAAGTGGATCGGACGGTGCCCCGAGTGCGGTGAGTGGGGCTCGATCATCGAGTCCTCTCCGCTGGCCGCGCTCGGCCCGTCCGCCCTGCGCGCCGTCCCGAGCCGCGCCCCGCTGGAGCCGGCCCGCCCCATCGCCGAGATCAGCGCCGCCCCGGCCAAGGCCCGCCCGACCGGCGTGGCCGAGTTCGACCGGGTCCTCGGCGGCGGCATCGTCCCCGGCGCCGTCGTCCTGCTCGCCGGCGAGCCCGGCGTCGGCAAGTCCACCCTCCTGCTCGACGTCGCCCAGCAATGGGCCAAGCACGGCGACACCCCGTCCCTCGTGATCAGCGGCGAGGAGTCGGTGAGCCAGGTCCGCCTACGCGCCGAGCGCATCGGCGCCCTGCACGAGCGGCTCTATCTGGCCGCCGAGAGCGACCTGGGCGCGGTCCTCGGCCACCTCGACGCGGTCAAGCCCGGCCTGCTCATCCTCGACTCGGTGCAGACCATCTCCGTGCCCGGCACCGACGGCGTCGCCGGCGGCGTCACCCAGGTCCGCGCCGTCACCGCCGCCCTCGTCGCGATCGCCAAGGAACGCGGCCTCGCCACCGTCCTCGTCGGCCACGTCACCAAGGACGGCAACGTCGCCGGCCCCCGCGTCCTGGAGCACCTCGTCGACGTGGTGCTCAACTTCGAGGGCGACAAGCACTCCTCGCTGCGCATGGTCCGCGGCCTGAAGAACCGTTTCGGCGCCGCCGACGAGGTGGGCTGCTTCGAGATGCACGAGGGCGGCATCACCAGCCTGCCCGACCCCAGCGGCCTGTTCCTCACCCGCTATGCCGACGCCGTCTCCGGCACCTGCGTCTCCGTCGCCATGGAGGGCCGCCGCGCCCTGGTCGCCGAGGTGCAGACGCTGATCGGCGCCCAGACCCCGGGCTCACCCCGCCGCACGGTCAGCGGCCTCGACTCGGCCCGGCTCGCGATGATCATCGCCGTGCTCCAGCAGCGGGCGCAGATCCAGCTGCACGACCGCGAGGTCTATGCCGCGACGGTCGGCGGGCTGAAGGTCACGGAGCCGGCCATCGACCTGGCCCTGGCGCTCGCCGCCGCCTCGGCCGCCCACGACCTGCCGATGCCGCCCGACCTGGTGGTGGTCGGCGAGGTCGGCCTGACCGGCGAGGTCCGCCGGGTGGGTGCGGTGCCCCGGCGGCTCGCGGAGGCGGCGCGGCTGGGGTTTCGGTTCGCGCTCGTCCCACCGGGCTGTGGGCCGGCCGCCACGGGCGTCACGCCTCCGGGGATGCGGGTGCTGGAGGTCGGCGACGTGCGGACCGCCCTGCACTATGCGGTGAAAGCCGCCAGCGAGGTCGACCCGCGCTGACACTGCCTGGGGCCTCGGGCGCACGCAGGTTCGATACGGTGGGTCCGGTGATCGACCTTCAAGTTCGGGACGAGTCTCGGCGTGTTCTGGAGCGTGCGCGAGGCTTCGAGTGGACGCAGGAGCTGATCGATCTCGACAGCTCGGTGTTTCCGATGCTTGCCGGGCTCTGCGCGTATCTGGACACCGTGTTCAACCAGCGGCAGGTTCCGCTGTTGCTGGGCGAGTTGGAGCGGTTGCCAGCCGGCGTGATTCCTGAGCGCGCCCAGGTGGAGATCCGCAGGCTCGCCGCGATGGTCGAGCAGGGATCGCACCGGTACCTGTGGTTCTGCGGAGACTGATCGGCCCACAGCTCCTCACGGGGCGAGCAGGACACGCTTCCGCAGCAGGTCGAAGCCTGCCCCGACCGCACCTTGGGCGCGGATTCCGCGGTGCGATGCGGTGGCCTTGCGGCAGCCTTGGTTGATCCGATGGATTCGGCACCACCGTTGGTCGCGACACCTTCGCTGTCGCCGGGCGGACTCTTCACGCACGCGCGGCGACGAACCGTGGAAAGCGGCGAGCGTGCTTGCGGCCGATTCGCACGCAGCCGGTCCCCGATCGCTGGACAAAGCGTAGAGAAATCGGTGCCCCAGCCCCGACTCCTCTACCTCTACCGAGGCGGTGTTGGCCGACGCGCACCTATGGCGGCAGGCCGGCCGGTGGGTAGGGGTGGTCAGCCGCGGGATGGGTTCAGGTGGTTCGCGATCAGGATCTGGTCCGGGGCGAACGCGGCCAGCGCCGTCAACTGGCCGTCCGGGCCGCCGACGAAGTCGCGGAGGCGGACCGCGACGTCAAAGCCGCTGGCGCGTCACGCACGATGACGAACCGTGGAAGCGGGCGAGGGTGCCTGCGGCCGATCCGCGCACGCAACCCGGTCTGCGATTGCTGGACAACGGGTAGGGGAATCGGTGCCCCGGACCCGATTTCTCTATCTCCTCCGAGGCGGCGGCCGGTGGGTAGGGGTGGTCAGCCGCGGGACGGGTTCAGGTGGTTCGCGATCAGGACCTGATCCGGGGCGAACGCGGCCAGCGCCGCCAACTGGCCGTCCGGGCCGCCGACGAAGTCGCGGAGGCGGACCGCGACGTCGAAGCCGCTGGCGCGTTTCGACGGGGTCTTCGACAGTTCGCGGATGACGTTCTGGTCCAGCCACGCCGGGTTGGTGCCGGTGCGGTCCAGGCCGGCCCGGAGCCTGACCAGCAGGTACCGCTCCCCGCCGATCTCCATCAGCGTCACCTGCGCGACCCGGGACCACGGCAGGACCAGGGTGCGGATCCAGCCGGGGCGGACGGTCAGGGCGAAGTGGTTGGCGCCCACGCGCGGGCGGCGGGCGACGGCGAGGACGAACGGGATCGCGCCGATGGCGGCGAGGACGACCGTCCACATCGGAAGGTCGGCGAGTGGGTTGCCGGAGCCGGAGGCGAGGACCTCGGGCTCGTCGGCGAAGAGGCCGCGCACGATGCCGACGGCGAGGGCGGCGGAAAGCACGTACCACGCCAGGGTCACCAGGGAGCGGGACGGGAAGCTGCGCCGCCACTCGATCCGCTCCGGACCGGCCACCGGTGGGACCTCACAGACATCAACTACGATCCATCGGCTGATGGCGTCCGCCCACTCTACGGGCTGGGTCGATACCGCACCAGCACCGGATGTCCGACCATCCGTAGACTGTGCGGGTGCCGATCGACCGCGAGCCCAGCAGGGGCGGTTCCCATACCGGCCTCAACGGGGCCTGGGCCGTTGCCGACCCCTTGCGTGCGACGCTTGCCCTGATGGCGCCCGGGACGGTGCTGCGCGACGGGCTGGAGCGCATTCTTCGTGGGCGCACGGGTGCCCTGATCGTGCTCGGCTACGACAAGGTGGTCGAGCAGCTGTGCACCGGCGGGTTCCCGCTGGACGTCGAGTTCTCCGCGACGCGGCTGCGTGAGCTGTGCAAAATGGACGGTGCGGTCGTCCTGTCGAGTGACGGCACGAGAATTGTCAGGGCGGCCGTGCACCTCATGCCGGACCCGACGATCCCGTCGGAGGAGTCGGGGACGCGGCATCGCACGGCGGAGCGGGTCGCCAAGCAGGCAGGGTTCCCGGTGATCTCGGTGAGCCAGTCGATGCGGATCATCGGCCTGTATGTCAACGGGCAGCGGCACGTGCTGGACGACTCGGCCGCGATCCTGTCGAAGGCGAATCAGGCGTTGGCCACGCTGGAGCGGTACAAGCTGCGCCTCGACGAGGTGAGCGGGACGCTGTCGGCACTGGAGATCGAGGATCTCGTCACCGTGCGCGACGCGGTGGCGGTGGTGCAGCGGCTGGAGATGGTGCGCCGCATCGCCGACGAGATCGCCGGTTACGTGGTGGAGCTGGGCACGGACGGGCGGCTGCTGGCGCTGCAGCTCGAGGAGCTGATGGCGGGCGTCGAGGCGGACCGGACGCTGGTGATCCGGGACTACCTGCCGTCTGGGCGGCGCAGCCGCACGTCGGACGACGCGCTGGACGAGCTGGACGCGTTGACGGCGACGGAGCTGATCGACCTGGTCGCGGTCGCGAAGTCGCTCGGCTACCCGGGGGCCAGCGACGCGCTGGATGCCGCGGTGTCGCCGCGTGGGTTCCGGCTGCTGGCGAAGGTGCCGCGGCTGCCCACGCTCGTCGTGGACCGGCTCGTCGAGCACTTCGGCAGCCTGCAGCGGCTGCTCGGCGCGACGGTCGAGGACCTGCAGGCCGTCGACGGCGTCGGCGACGCGAGGGCACGCGGCGTGCGGGAAGGTCTGAGCCGGCTCGCCGAGGCGTCGATCTTGGAGCGATACGTCTAAGGAAGCCGCGGAAGGTCTCAGGTCAGCTGGACCTGGACCGGCGCGCTCAGCTTCGTGTCGAGGCGGCCGACCAGTTCGTACTTGCCGGCCGGCGGGACCTCCCGGTTGGCGCAACCGTTGTTGGTGGCCTTGCCGTTCCAGGTGGTCGAGAACGAGACCTCGATCGAGGGCTTCAGCGTCGTGGGCTGGCTGCCGTGCGGGGCCTCGCACTGGTCCGACGACCACATCTTCAGCGCGCCGACCTGCAGGTACAGCTCCTGGTAGTCGGCGCCCAGGTCGCGGGTGCAGTCCCGGGCCGACGTGTTCTTGATCTTGATGGTGAACTTCAGGTATGCCCCGCGGAACTGCACCGGCTGCTCGGGCGACGCGACCAGGGAAAGGTCGGCGTCGGCACAGACCGGCAGCGACGAGGCGACGGCCGGCCCGGAGGAGGCCGGCGAGGTGGGCGTGCCGGTGACCGCTTCGCCGGTCGTCGGGGTCTGCACCGTCGGCGTCGGGTCGGCCGCGGTCGTCACGCCGGCGGACGGGGACTGCGCCGAGGCGGGCGTCCGCTTCGGATCCGGCCCGGAGCACTGCGCCCAGAGCATGAGCACCACGATGAGCAGCGCCCCGCCGATGATGGCGCGACGCCGCCAGTACACGCCAGCGGGAAGCGGGCCAACCGTCAGCTTCATGATGTACTCACCGTATCGAGGGAACGGGTAGCGCAGGGGGCGGCGCGCCGTGTAGACCGCTCAGAGATAGACCTTGCGGGCGTAAACGGCGTGCGCCCCGGCGACACGATCGAGGAACAGTAACCCAGCGCAATGGTCGATCTCGTGCTGCAGGGCCCGCGCCTCGAACGCGTCGGTAGTGATCTCGATCTCTTCACCGGTGCCGGGCAGCTGACCGGCGACCACGAGCCGGTTGGCGCGCTTCACGTCACCGGTGAGGTCGGGCACCGACATGCAGCCCTCGCGGCCCTTCTGCCATTGCGAGGCCTCAACGACCCGCGCGTTGCACAGCACAAGCGTGCCGTGCACGGTGCGGGCCTTCGGATGCCCGGTCACGTCGACGGCGAACACCTGCGCGCCGACGCCCACCTGCGGCGCGGCGAGCCCGACGCAGCCGGGCGAGACCCGCATCGTGTCGACGAGGTCCGCGGCGAGCTGGACGATGTCGTCGGCGAGCGGGTCCACGGCCTTGCCCGCCGCACCCAGCACCGCGGCGGGCGCCTGGACGACCTGCAGGACGGTCACATCAGATCCGCTTCGGCCGGGCGCAGCGTGGCCTCGACCCCCAACTCGGCCGCGACCCTGTCGATCGCGGCGGCGAGGTCGCCCATCGCACCGGGCGCGTCGACCTCGGCCACGACGACGTAGAGGTTGCCGGCCAGCCTGGTCGTCAGGTCGGTGATGTTGCCCCCGGCGGCCGCCACGGTACGGCTGAGCGCCGCCACGATGCCGAGCCGGTCCGCCCCGTGCACGGTCAGCACGTAGTGCGCGCCCCGCGGGGCCTCGACCAGGTCCTCGCCGACCTCCCGGACGGTGACCAGCAGCGTCCGGTCGGCGGTCAGCGGCGCCAGCGCCAGCTCGACCTCGCCGGCGGACACGGACCCGGCGCAGACCAGCGTCATTGCGAAGTGCCCGCGCAGGCGGGTCATGGTCGAGTCGGTGAGGTTGAGGCCCAGCCCCGCGAGGATCTCCGCGACGTCGGCGATGATGCCGGGGCGGTCATGGCCGATGACGGTGACGGCGTACTCGTTCACCTGGCTTATCCTTCCTTATCGCCTCTCTAGCCCTTTCACAGACCGTCACCAGTTGGTACGACGCCAACGCCCGTGACCTCCCATGGCGGCAGCCCGACGCGACCCCGTGGGGTGTGCTGGTCAGCGAGGTCATGCTGCAGCAGACCCAGGTGTCCAGGGTGGACCCCGCCTGGCGGCGCTGGATGGAGCGCTGGCCCACGCCCGCGCACCTGGCCGCGGACCCGCCCGGCGAGGCCATCCGCGCCTGGGACCGGCTCGGCTACCCGCGGCGCGCCCTGCGCCTGCACGCGTGCGCCGCGGCGATCGTGGAGCGGCACGACGGCGAGGTGCCCGACGACGTCGACGCGCTGCTCGCATTGCCGGGCATCGGCATGTATACCGCCCGGGCGGTCGCCGCGTTCGCCTTCCGCCAGCGCCACCCCGTGGTGGACACCAACGTCCGCAGGGTCGTGGCCAGGGTCGTCGACGGCAGTGCCGACGGCGGCGCGGCGACCACCCCCGCGGACCTGCGGGCGGTCGAGGTGCTGCTGCCCGAGGACCACGAGGCGGCGGCCCGCGCCTCCGTTGCGTTCATGGAGCTCGGTGCGGTGATCTGCACCGCCCGCGCGCCGCGCTGTGAGGAGTGTCCCCTGCTGGCCGTCTGTGCCTGGCGCATCGCCGGCTCGCCGGCGTCCACCGGGCCCAGCCGGCGCACCCAGCGGTACCACGGCACGGACCGGCACGTGCGCGGCCTGCTCCTCGCAGTACTGCGGGCCAGCGACGACCCGGTGCCCGCCGCGCGGCTCGACCTGGTCTGGGACGACGAGGTCCAGCGCGGCCGGGCGCTGCGCGGGCTGCTCGAGGACGGGCTGGTCCGGGAGCGCGCCGGGACGTTCACGTTGCCAGGGTGACCCCGAGGGTTGCAGCCGGTTCATCTAGTTTTTCCCACACTTTCCGGGCCTCCTTTCGGGTGAATCCATGGATAGGCTCGCGTCGTGCTCATCCCTCACGCCAGGGCACGCCGGGCCGTCGTCGCGCTGCTTGCCGCCGCGACGCTCGCGGGCTGCGGCAGCCACCCGTCCGGCGGTCCCCAGTGGACAGACGCCGGCGCATCACGGGCCCCGTCAGCCAGCGCGTTCCCGGCCTCACCGACCGACTCCGCCTCGCCGGCCGCCTCGCGGTCGGCGTCGTCGTCACCGTCGGCCAAGCCTTCCGCCACGAAGACGCAGTCCACCGCCGCGGCGCCCCCGGCCGGCACCAACTACGCGAGCCGGCTGCCGAAGTTCGACCGCCCGCCGAAGGCCGACAAGGTCCACCTGCCCGAGGGCGGGTCCGTGCCGTACTACGCCCGCATCCCGACCGATCAGCCCGTCGCGTTCATCACCATCGACGACGGCCAGATCAAGCGACCCGAGGCCCTCGAGCTGTTCAAGCAGGCCGACGTCCCGGTGACGCTCTTCCTCATGATCGACGCGATCAGGAACGACCCGCCGTACTTCAAGCGCCTCCAGGACGCCGGCGCCGTGATCGAGGCGCACACGGTCACCCACCAGAACCTGAAGGGCAAGTCCTACGCGGTCCAGCGCAGGGAGATCTGCGACTCCGCGGACAAGCTCGGGCAGTGGTACGGCCGCCGCCCCGTCCTCTTCCGCCCACCGTACGGCGACAAGGACGACACGACGCTGAAGGCCGCCCACGACTGCGGCATGCACGCCGCCTTCTTCTGGAAGGAAACCGTCGACAAGGGCATCGTGCGCTACCAGTCCGGCAACACGGTCCAGCGCGGCGACATCATCCTGATGCACTTCCGCGACCGGTTCGTCGACGACTTCATCGCCGCCCTCCAGGCCATCAAGGCCGCCGGCCTCACCCCGGCCCTGCTGGAGGACTACATCCCCTGAAACGCCTCCAGCAGCGCCCGCCGTTCGTGCTCAGCCAACGGCAGGCGCTGCTGGATCGTTCTCCGCAGCGGCTCCGGCACGGCGTAGCGCCCGCCACTCCCGATCACCGGCAGCACGATGGGCGGCAGCCCGCCAAGGTCCTCGGTCAGGTCCAGCGCGTCGGCGGTGGCGGCGTCGATCGCCGGCAGGTGCGCGAGCCGCCGCACGAACTCCCGCTCGTCGTGGTGCAGGGTCTGCAGCAGTACCCCGACCAGATGCTCCTGCAGCGGCTCGTCGACCCTGGCCAGCTGCCGCAGGCTGGTGCCGCGCTCCGGCATGGGCAGCCGCGCCAGCCACGCCGCCGCCAGCCCGACCAGCGCCGGCCAGCCACCGGTCAGCAGGTGCAGGTCCGGCGCGAGCCCGTCCGCCCCTGCTGCATCTGCGAGCGCCGCCGCCAGCACCTGGTACGTCTCGTCCTCGGCAAACACCAGATGCCCCGCACCGAGCCGATCCACCGCGGCCACGGGAATCGGCTCCCGGCCACTGAGCACCAGCGGGACGACCCCGACCAGCTCGACGACGCGGCGCCACCCGGCCCCGTCCAGCGGCAGGTTCTCGATACCGTCCAGCACCACCACGGCACCGTCACCGGCCGCCGGCACCCGGCCGTTGTCCAGTTGGACCATGACCGCCCGACGAGCCTCCGCCCATTGCGCCAGCAGGATGCTCTTACCCGCCCCGCTGCCCGCCACGACGGTCACCACTGGCTGGACCGCGTCCTCCTGGCCGGGCTCGGCGAACGCCTGATCGAGCCGTGCCAGCAACGCGGGCCGGACAATCGGCCGCGGCGAGGCCGGCCGCCCGAACCGCGCCGCCCCGAAATCCCGCCACCACCCAGTCACGCCAGGCAACGTATCCCGGCAACCCGCTTCACGGACCCCCGACAACTCCCGCCTCGCCACCAACCCCACCCGCGCGTGACATTCCCCCCGCCCGATCGACGTCCCCCACAGTCGACCACCGCCGCCCATCGCTTCCACCGATGCAACCTTGACGTCGCGCCCAAAAGACGACCCATCCCTCCGAGCGCCGCCCCGCCGATCCCTTTTTATGTGAACAATCACATGTTCGGCGCGAAACGGACACGCCTGCAGATGGGCCGTTCGAACGTCGGAGTTGCAGCCGGTTCCCCGCACAACGCCTGCGCACGTCACCGGACCAGTCCCGCGGGCGACCAGGGGGTCATTTGATTCACGGGCAGTGGTGCAGATCGCCGTCCGGGGTGTGGCACTCCGCAGTCGATGGCCGACGTCCGGCTTGCGGCGGCCCCGATCCCACACACCGCAGGCTGACCGACCCGGGACGCCGTGCCGCAGGGGCGGCCGGACAGGACGCCGCGGCACAGGAGCGGCCGGACAGGACGCCGCGGCACAGGAGCGGCCGGACAGGACGCCGCGGCACAGGGGCGGCCGGACAGGACGCCGCGGCGCAGGGGCGGCCGGACAGGACGCCGCGGCGCCGGGGCGGCCGGACAGGACGTCGCGGCGCCGGGGCGGCCGGGCGGGACGTCGCGGCGCCGGGGCGGCCGGGCGGGAAGAACGGCAGAGGCCCCCGACCAGCAGGTCGGGGGCCTCGCTCAGTGTGCTCGTGTTTACGCCGCGGACTCCTCGGTCGAGCCGCCCTTGGTCAGCTCGGCGGGGACGCCGTCCGGGACGTCGCCCGGGCGGTCGGCGCCGCTGAAGACCAGCTTGGCCTTCTCGAACTGGGCGGGGTCGCCCTCGCAGTCGATGACGACGATCTGGCCCGGGCGGAGCTCGTTGAACAGGATGCGCTCGGAGAGTGCGTCCTCGATCTCCCGCTGGATCGTGCGGCGCAGCGGCCGCGCGCCCAGCACCGGGTCATAGCCCTTGTTCGCCAGGAACTTCTTGGCGTTGTCGGTCAGCTCGAGGCCCATGTCCTTGTTGCGGAGCTGGGACTCGATGCGGGCGATCATCAGGTCGACGATGCCCAGGATCTGGTCCTGCATGAGCTGGTGGAAGACGATCGTGTCGTCGATGCGGTTGAGGAACTCCGGGCGGAAGTGCTGCTTCAGCTCGTCGTTGACCTTCTGCTTCATCCGCTCGTAGTTGGACTCGTTGTCCTCCGACGCCTGGAAGCCCAGGGACACGGCCTTGGCCACGTCGCGGGTGCCCAGGTTGGTGGTGAGGATGATCACCGTGTTCTTGAAGTCCACGATGCGACCCTGACCGTCGGTGAGACGACCGTCTTCGAGGATCTGCAGGAGCGTGTTGAAGACGTCCGGGTGGGCCTTCTCGATCTCGTCGAAGAGGACCACCGAGAACGGCCGCCGGCGGACCTTCTCGGTCAGCTGGCCACCCTCGTCGTAGCCCACGTATCCGGGGGGTGCACCGACGAGGCGGGACACCGTATACCGGTCGTGGAACTCCGACATGTCGAGCTGGATCAGCGAGTCCTCGGAGCCGAAGAGGAACTCGGCGAGCGCCTTGGACAGCTCCGTCTTCCCGACGCCGGACGGGCCGGCGAAGATGAACGAGCCGGAGGGGCGCTTCGGGTCCTTCAGGCCGGCCCGGGTGCGCCGGATGGCCTTCGAGACCGCCTTGACCGCGTCGTCCTGGCCGACGAGGCGCTTGTGCAGCTCGTCCTCCATGCGCAGGAGCCGTGCGGTCTCCTCCTCGGTCAGCTTGTAGACCGGGATTCCGGTCCAGTTCGCCAGGACCTCGGCGATCTGCTCGTCGTCGACCTCGGACACGACGTCGAGGTCGCCGGCCTTCCACTCCTTCTCGCGCTGCGCCTTCTGACCGAGCAGCTGCTTCTCCTTGTCGCGCAGCTGCGCGGCACGCTCGAAGTCCTGTGCGTCGATCGCGGACTCCTTGTCGCGGCGCACCTGTGCGATGCGCTCGTCGAAGTCACGCAGGTCT
The DNA here is from genome assembly GCF_040676755.1 of Dactylosporangium sp. NPDC049525. Taxonomy (NCBI): domain Bacteria; kingdom Bacillati; phylum Actinomycetota; class Actinomycetes; order Micromonosporales; family Micromonosporaceae; genus Dactylosporangium; species Dactylosporangium sp. NPDC049525. The sequence goes on from NZ_JBFAPO010000001.1 coordinate 257,310, forward strand.
GGCGGCGCGGTCATCCGGCGGATGCGCATCCGCGCGCCGGCCTCGTCGATCAGGTCGATCGCCTTGTCCGGCAGGAAGCGGTCGGAGATGTAGCGGTCGGCCAGCGTTGCGGCGGCGACCAGGGCGGCGTCGGTGATCGTCACCCGGTGGTGCGCCTCGTAACGGTCGCGCAGGCCCTTGAGGATCTCGATGGTGTGCGCCAGTGACGGCTCACCCACCTGGATCGGCTGGAAGCGCCGCTCGAGCGCGGCGTCCTTCTCGAGGTGCTTGCGGTATTCGTCCAGGGTGGTCGCGCCGATGGTCTGCAGCTCGCCACGGGCCAGCATCGGCTTGAGGATGGACGCGGCGTCGATCGCGCCCTCAGCGGCACCGGCACCGACGAGGGTGTGGATCTCGTCGATGAACAGGATGATGTCGCCGCGGGTGCGGATCTCCTTGAGGACCTTCTTCAGGCGCTCCTCGAAGTCACCGCGGTAGCGGGAGCCGGCAACGAGCGCACCGAGGTCGAGCGTGTAGAGCTGCTTGTCCTTGAGCGTCTCGGGCACCTCGCCCTTGATGATGCGCTGGGACAGGCCCTCGACCACGGCCGTCTTGCCGACGCCGGGCTCGCCGATGAGCACCGGGTTGTTCTTGGTGCGGCGGGACAGAACCTGCATGACCCGCTCGATTTCCTTCTCGCGCCCGATGACCGGGTCGAGCTTGCCTTCGCGGGCAGCCTGGGTCAGGTTTCGACCGAACTGGTCGAGCACCAGGCTGGTCGACGGAGCGGCCTCCCCGGGGGCGCCGGTGCCGGCGGCGGCCGGCTCCTTGCCCTGGTAGCCGGAGAGCAGCTGGATGACCTGCTGGCGGACCCGGTTGAGGTCAGCGCCGAGCTTCACGAGGACCTGGGCGGCGACGCCCTCACCCTCGCGGATCAGACCCAGCAGGATGTGCTCCGTGCCGATGTAGTTGTGCCCGAGCTGCAGCGCCTCGCGGAGGGACAGCTCCAGCACCTTTTTGGCGCGTGGCGTGAACGGGATGTGCCCGCTCGGCGCCTGCTGCCCTTGGCCGATGATCTCCTCGACCTGCTGGCGGACACCCTCCAGCGAGATGCCGAGGCTCTCAAGCGCCTTGGCCGCCACGCCCTCACCCTCGTGGATGAGGCCGAGCAGGATGTGCTCGGTGCCGATGTAGTTGTGGTTGAGCATCCGGGCTTCTTCCTGCGCCAGGACGACAACCCGTCGTGCTCGGTCGGTGAACCGCTCGAACATCCCTGCTCCTTCACGTGCCGTGTCCGTCGCCGCCGCCCCTGCCGCGGAACCCCCCTTGGGAGGTCGCCACGCCGAAGCTCTGTCGGACGCCAACGTGACCGTGCCATCACTCTATCGCCGTAAGCCGACACATTGCGGGTGTGCGCCATTGCCGCACCCCACCGTCGGACCATGTCGCAGTCGTTGCGTGGTACTTGCTTACCCGTCCGGAACGCGTGTACCCGGCGTTTTGCCCAACGCGAGCATCCGCTGCCTTGTTCCGGCGGTCACGCCCGTACGCCAAGAGCGAAATCGACGTCAGATACAAGTCACCCACCGTGGCTGGTTGACCACGGTGGGTGCAGGCTGCTGAAAGAACCCCAAAACGACCGCTCAGGACGAAAACGGTCAACGATCGCTAACGGCCCGCTTCGGCGTTGTAGCGGTCCACGATTTCCTGCTTGATGCGGCCCCGGTCGGAGACCTTGATGCCCTTGTTCTGAGCCCATTCCCGAATCGCCTTGTTCTGCTCGCGATCCGCGGCGGCTCCACCGCGACCACGCGCACTGGCGGCACGTCCTCCGACCACGACGCCACCCCGACCGACCTTCGTGGCCGCACCGAGGAACGGCCCGAACGCGTCACGCAGCTTCGTCGCGTTCTTCTTCGAGAGGTCGATCTCATACTGAACGCCGTCGAGCGCGAACTTCACGGTCTCGTCGGCGTCCCCGCCGTCGATGTCGTCGACCAGCACGTGGATGGTCCGCTTGGCCACTGTCGTATTCCCTTCGAGGAAGTCCGCCCCGCGTTGTGCGAATGCAAAGATAACGCAATCAGGGACTACCTCGTCAACGGTACGCCGAAACTACTCCGGCCGCACCAGCGGAAACAGGATCGTTTCCCGAATGCCGAGCCCGGTGAGAGCCATGAGAAGGCGATCGATTCCCATCCCCATCCCGCCCATCGGTGGCATTCCGTACTCCATCGCACGCAGATAGTCTTCGTCCAGTTGCATCGCGTCGGGATCGCCCTTCGCGGCGAGTAGCGACTGCGCAACCAAACGTTCGCGTTGGACAACCGGGTCGACCAGTTCGGAGTAGGCCGTGCCGAGCTCGAAGCCCTGCACGTACAGATCCCACTTCTCCGTCAGCCCCGGGGTCACGCGGTGCGCCCGGGTCAGCGGCGAGGTCTCCTCCGGATAGTCGAAGACGAACGTCGGCGCGACCAGCCCTGGCACGACGAGCGCCTCGAAGAGCTCCTCGGCGAGCTTTCCCGGTCCCCACTTCGGATCCACCGAGACGTCGTGCTTCGCGGCCAGCTCCGTCAGGCGTGCGTGCGGCGTTTCCACCGTGACGTCCTCGCCGAGCGCCTCGGAAAGCACGCCGTAAAGGGTCACGCGGCGCCACTGCCCACCCAGGTCGAACTCGCTGCCGTCGGCATAACGGACCACGTGCGTTCCGGTGAGCGCAACGGCTGCGTCCTGCACCAGCTGCCGGGTAAGGTCGGCCATGTCGTTGTAGTCGGCATAGGCCTGGTAGGCCTCCAGCATCGCGAACTCCGGCGAGTGCGAGGAGTCGATGCCCTCATTGCGGAAATTTCGGTTGATCTCGAAGACCCGCTCGATGCCGCCGACGACGCAGCGCTTCAAAAATAGTTCCGGCGCGATACGCAGATACAAGTCCGTGTCGAGCGCATTGCTATGCGTGACGAATGGTCGCGCGGCTGCACCACCATGGAGCAACTGCAACATGGGAGTTTCCACCTCGAGGTAATCGAGGCCGTGCAAGGAGTTACGAAGACTGCGCACCACGGCGGCCCTGGTGCGGACCGTTTCACGGGCCTGCGGGCGCACCACCAGGTCGACATAACGCTGCCGGACCCGGGCCTCCTCGCCCATCGGCTTGTGCGCCACCGGCAACGGGCGCAACGCCTTCGCCGTCATCTGCCAAGCGTCGGCAAGAATGGACAGCTCACCGCGGCGGCTGGTGATGACCTCGCCACTGACACCGACGTGGTCGCCGAGGTCGACCAGGCGCTTCCAGTCCTCCAGGGCCTCCGCGCCGACCTTGTCCAGCGACAACATGGCCTGCAGCTCCGTGCCGTCGCCCGCGCGCAGCGTGGCGAACGCGAGCTTGCCCGTGTTGCGGATGAAGATGACCCGGCCGGCCACGGCCGCGCGCTCGCCGGAAGCGGTGTCGGTCGGCAGCTCGCCATAGCGGGCCCGGATCTCCGCGATCGTCGCGGTGCGCTCGAAGCCGACCGGATAGGGCTGCTTGCCCTCGTCCAGCAGCCGGGCACGCTTCTCCCGGCGGATCTTCATCTGCTCGGGGAGATCGAGTTCCTGGTCAACGGCTGGCTGGTCCTTCACGACGGCACAATCCCTCTACGAGAATTCCACGAATACGTCGAGCCTACTCAACAACACGTTCGGTACTTTTGGCGACGTGGATTTCGCAGTACATGCTTCCTCATTCGGTGCCGCCGCAGACCTGTACGACCGGATCCGCCCCCGCTACCCGCGTGAGGCACTGGACTGGGCGATACCCGAAAAGTCGGATATCTGTGATCTCGGCGCGGGCACCGGTATCCTCACCCGCCAACTCGCCGACCTGGGACATCACGTGATCGCGGTCGAGCCCGACGACAAGATGCGGGCCAAGATCCCTGGGGAGGCCCGCAAGGGTGACGCCACCCACATCCCCCTGCCGGACGCCGGCGTCGACGTCGTCACCGCCGGTCAGGCGTACCACTGGTTCTACGGTGAGCCGGCCCACACCGAGATCGCCCGCGTCCTACGCCCCGGCGGCCACTTCGTCCCGATCTGGAACATCCGCGACGAACGCGTCCCGTGGGTCGCGAAGTCCTCCACCCTCTTCGACGGCGCCCGGGAACGCGACGCGTTCGACGAGACCAAGGTCACCACCTTCGGCCCGCTTTTCGGCCCTGTGACGCTGAAGACCTTCGAGTGGAGCACCACGCACACGACCGCGTCGTTCCTGGAGCTGATCAAGTCCCGCTCCTACTACCTCGTCGCCGACGCAGCGGCCCGCCAACGCCTGGAGCAGCAGCTGCACGAGCTGCTCGACCAGCTCGACGAGGAGTTCGAACTGCCGTACGTGACCTACACGTACACCGCCGAAAAACGCTAACCGCGGTTGCGGTCGAAGATCAGTCGCAGCCCGATCAGGGTGAGCATCGGCTCGTGGTGCGTGACGGTGGCGCACTCGCCGATCACGATCGGGGCCAGGCCACCGGTCGCTACGACCGCCTTCACCGGGCCACCCAGCTCCGTGGTCACGCCGCGCACGATCCCGTCGACCTGCCCGGCAAACCCGTAGACCACGCCGGACTGCAGGCACTCCACGGTGTTCTTGCCGATCACCCGCGGCGGCTTGATCAGCTCGACCTTGCGCAGCTGGGCGGCGCGGGCGGCGAGCGCGTCGACGGAGATCTCGATGCCGGGCGCGAGCACGCCGCCGAGGAACTCCCCGCGGGCCGACACCACGTCGAAGTTGGTCGACGTGCCGAAGTCCACCACGATCGACGGGCCGCCGAAGAGCGTGAACGCGGCCAGGGTGTTCGCCACCCGGTCCGTGCCGACCTCTTTCGGGTTGTCGATCGCCAGCTGTACGCCCGTCCGCACGCCCGGCTCGACGATCACGGTCGGCACGCCCGGGTAGTACCGCTGCAGCATGGTGCGCAACGACCGCAGCGCCGCCGGCACGGTCGAGCAGGCCGCGATGCCCGTCAGCGACACCGCGTCCGTGGCGAGCAGGCCCCGGTAGAGCAGGCCGAGCTCGTCCGCGGTGGCCCGCGAGTCGGTCTTGATCCGCCACGAGTGGACCAGCTTCTCGCCCTCGAACGTGGCGAGCACCGTGTTGGTGTTTCCGATGTCGATGCACAGCAGCACGCGGTGAGCCTAACGAAAGGGCCGCCAGTGTCGGGGTGAGCCTGGTCATCTACGATCCGGTTCCCATGATGCCGACGGCCCGCACGCTGCTCGCGCTGCTTCCGCTGGCCGCGCTGGTGTTCACCGTGTTCGCACTGCGCCCGAGCAGCCAGGACACCCGCCAGGCGGTCATCCGGGCGGCGGCGACGGTGGCGGGGGTCACGGTCGTCGTCGTCGAGCTGCTGTCCCTCGTGGGGTGGATCTCGACCTGGCCGGTGATCGTCTACTGGCTGCTGTTCGCGGGCGTGTCGGCCTTCTTCGCCCGGCGCCGGCTGCGGATGCCCGAGCGACTTGTCCTGACAAATTGGGGCAAGGTGCTGGCCGGCGCGATCGGTGTCCTGGTCCTGGCCGAGCTCGTCCTGGCGCTCGCCTCGTCACCGAACAACTTCGACTCGAACCACTACCACCTCACCAAGGTCGAGCACTGGATCGCCGACGGCGACCTCGACCCGTATCCCACGATCCAGAACCAGCAGATCATCCTGGTCCCGGGCGCTGAGTACCTGCTGCTGCAGGCCCGCCTGCTGACCGGCGACGACTCGCTGTTCAACCTGCTGCAATGGGGCGCCTCGCTGCTCGGCGCGCTCGCGATCTCCCGTTGCGCCACCCAGCTCGGCGCGGGCCGCACCGGCCAGCTGGTCGCTGCCGCCGTGTTCCTCACCGCCCCGGCGGTCGCCCTCGAGTCCACCAGCACCCAGAACGACCTGGTCGTCACCACGTGGGTCGTCTGCGCCGCCACGCTCGCCCTCGACGGCGCCCGCCGCGTCGCCACCGCCGGCGACGTGCTGTCCCTCGCCGCCGTCGCCGGCCTCACCGCGGTCACTAAGTCGACCGGCCTCATGGCGCTCGCCCCGATCCTGGTGTTCTGGGGCATCTGCCAGCTGCGGCAGCGCAGGCTGCTGCGTACCGTCGGCGCCGGACTCGCCGTCATCGCCGGCATGGCCGTCCTCGCCGGTCCGGCGCTGCTGCGGGTCAACGAGGCCTTCGGCTCACCACTCGGCCCGCCCGGTTACAGCGCCGCATTGTCCACCGAACGCAAGGACCCGCCCGCCGTCCTGGTCAACGGCCTGCGCCTGGCGGCGTCCACGCTCACCACCCCGATCCCGGCGGTCAACGACGCCATCAACGGCACCGTCATCGGCATCGCCCACCTCGTCGACGTCGACCCGAACGACCCGAAGATCACCCAGTGGCGCAGCGTCTTCCCCGGCAGCCGGTGGAAGCCCGACGAGGACCGCTCCCCGTATCCCGTGCAGTCCGCCCTGATCCTGGCCGCCCTCGCCGCCGCCCTGGTCTGGCGCCGCCTGCCGCCGCTGGTCCGGGCATACGCGGTGACCGCCCTCGGCGCGTTCATCCTCACCGCGGCCGTCGTCAAATGGCAGGACTGGGGCAACCGGCTGATCCTGCCGGCGTTCGCGGTCGGTGCCCCGCTCACCGGCTACTGGGCCGACCGCCTCAAATCCCACCGCGTGGCGGCCACCGCGGTGATCGTCGCGCTGGCCGCCGCCTTCGCGTCCGGCGGTGTCGCGGTCGCCTACGGCCAGCCCCGCCGCCTCGTCGGCCAGGGCTCGGTCTTCACCCTCTCGGACTGGGAGGAGCGCTTCGTCCGCCTGCCCGACCAGGCGGTCCCATACCAGCAGGCCATCGACGAGATCCGCGCCAGCGGCGTTCGCCGGGTCGGGCTGGTCATGGACGGCGATCTGTGGGAGTACCAGTTCCAGATCTCGCTGCCCGACGTCGAGCTGGTGGCCGTCGAGTCGGTGATCCCCACCGCGCCGCCGGCGCCGATCTCGTCGGTGCAGGCGCTCATCTGCGCCGCCACCGTCGAGCGCTGCACGCAGATGGTCCCGCCGACCTGGCGGGTGCACCGGTTCTCCGCGATGGTGGCGGTCGCGTTCCCTTCCTGATCCGGACGCCAGCCGGACGCCAGCCGGACGCCAGCCGGACGCGGGGTCAGTGGGTGCGCAGATCCATGGCGATGTCGAGGATCGGGGACGAGTGGGTCAGCGCGCCCACGGACAGGTAGTCGACGCCCGTCGCCGCGTACTCGGCGGCGGTGGCCAGGGTCAGCCCGCCCGTCGCCTCCAGCTCGGCCCGACCGCCGACCGCGGCCACCACCTCGCGCAGCAGGTCCGGTGTCATGTTGTCCAGCAGCAGGAACGTCGCTCCGGCGGTGACCGCCTCGACGGCCTCGCCGACCGTGGTGACCTCGACCTGCACGGGCACCTCCGGGAAGGCCTCGCGGACCCGGGCGTACGCGGCCGAGATCCCGCCGGCCGCCAGCTTGTGGTTGTCCTTGATCATGGCGACGTCGTAGAGGCCCATGCGCTTGTTGGTGCCGCCGCCGGCGCGGACCGCGTACTTCTCCAGGATGCGCAGGCCCGGCGTGGTCTTGCGGGTGTCCAGGACGAGGGCGTCGGTGCCGTCCAGGAGGTCGGCCCACTGGCGGGTGTGGGTGGCGACGCCGGACATGCGGCACAGCAGGTTCAGTGCGGACCGCTCGGCGGTGAGCAGGTCGCGGGTCGGGCCGGTGACGGTCGCGAGGACCGTGCCGCGGACGACGAAGGAGCCGTCGACGGCGTGGACCGCCACCTCGACGGCGGGGGACACGGCCTCGAACACGGCGGCGGCGACGGCAAGGCCGGCGATCACACCGTCGGCGCGGGCGACCAGCTCGGCGGCGTCGACCTGGGTGGCGGGGATGGTCGCCACGCTCGTCACATCGAGACGGTCGGGGCCCAGGTCCTCGGTCAGGGTCCGTTCGACGATCTCCGCGACGGCAACCGGATCAAGCCCGACCTTCCGAAGCGAGGCCTCGGTCTCCGGGGTCATGCGTCCTCCCACATCTCAGTCAGGGTGCCGGTGTCGGACAGGCCGGCCAGGAAGTGGCCGCGGAACACGTCGCTGGCGTCGGGGAAGTCCTCGCGCCAGTGGCAGCCGCGGGTCTCCTGGCGCAGGTCGGCGGCGCCGACCAGGGCGCCGGCGACGGTGAGCAGGTTGGTCGCCTCCCAGCTGGCGAGGCCGGGGGCGGCGCGGTCCAGCGCCAGCTTGGTGAGGACCTGCGCGGCCTGGTCGAGCGACTCGGCGCTGCGCAGCACCGAGGCGTGCGCCGACATGGCCGCCTGCAGCGGGGCGCGCAGCGCGGGGTCGGCGGACCAGGACCCGAACGAGCCGGTCACGGGGTCGGTCTGGGCGGGCAGGTCGCGGGCGATGTCCTCGGCGATCCGGCGGGAGAAGACGAGGCCCTCCAGCAACGAGTTGGAGGCGAGCCGGTTGGCGCCGTGCACGCCGGTGCAGGCGACCTCACCGCACGCGTAGAGCCCCGCGATCGAGGTGCGGCCGAGCAGGTCGGTGCGCACGCCACCGGAGGCGTAGTGCGCGGCCGGGGACACGGGAATGAGGTCCGCGGCGGGGTCGACGCCGGCGGCGCGGCAGGACGCGACGATTGTCGGGAAGCGGCCCTCGAGGAACTCGCGGCCCAGGTGGCGGGCGTCGAGCCAGACGTTGTTGGTGCCCTCGGCGCGCATGACCCGGTAGATGCCCTTGGCGACGACGTCGCGGGGGGCGAGCTCGGCGAGGTCGTGGCGGCCGAGCATGAAGCGGTTGCCGTCGCCGTCGCGCAGGTAGGCGCCCTCACCGCGCAGCGCCTCGCTGACCAGCGGCTGCTGCGAGTCGCGGTTGTTGAGGGCCAGCGCGGTCGGGTGGAACTGCACGAACTCGATGTCGGTGACGGCGGCACCGGCGCGCAGGGCGAGCGCGACGCCGTCGCCGGTGGACACGACCGGGTTGGTGGTGGCGGAGTAGATCTGGCCCATGCCGCCGGTGGCGAGCACGACCGCCCGGGCGAGGACCGCGCCGACGCCGTCCTCCGCACCCTCGCCGAGGACGTGCAGGGTGACCCCGCAGGCCCGGCCGGCGGCGTCGGTGAGCAGGTCGAGGACGAGCGCGTGCTCGATGAGGCGGATCCACGGGTCGCGGTGGACGGCGGCGTGCAGGGCCCGCTGGACCTCGGCGCCGGTCGCGTCGCCGCCGGCGTGGATGATCCGGTTGGCGTGGTGGCCGCCCTCGCGGGTGAGCATGAGGGAGCCGTCGTTGTTGCGGTCGAACTCCGCGCCCCAGCGGATCAGCTCGCGGACGCGGGTCGGGCCCTCGCGGACCAGGACGTCGACCGCGGCCGGGTCGCACAGGCCGACCCCGGCGACGAGGGTGTCCTGCGCGTGCGCCTCGGGGGTGTCGAGGGGATCGAGGACCGCGGCGATGCCACCCTGGGCCCAGCGGGTCGAGCCGTCATCGATGTTGACCTTCGTGACGACGGTGACGTGCAGGCCGGCCTCGCGCAGGTGCAGGGCGGCGGTCAGCCCCGCGACGCCGGAGCCGATCACGACGACGTCGGTCGGCTCGGCCCACCCGGGGTGGGGCCCGGCGAGTTGGCGCGGCAGTACGGGCAGCTCCATCACTCCAGTCAACATGACAACAAGGCATCGCGCGCCGTGCCGTGAATCACGCGACCGGGAGCGGACCCGTACCGAGCTTCGCCACGGAGCCCTTCAGCGGGCGGGAGCTCATCAGGTAACACGCGAAGGTCTGGTCGCTGCCGAGCCAGTCGGAGCCGGTCTTCGGCCCGACCGCGGCCGCGGACAGGTCGGCACGGTCGGCGGTCTCCGACAGGCCCAGGTAGTGCAGGCCGACGCTGATGCAGCCCTTCGACGACGCGTTGCGCACCGCGGTCTCGTCGAACGGGGCGTCCATCGGCGCGATCGAGTAGCTGCCGGAATACTCGCCGTCGTGCGGGGCGGCGCAGTCGACGTACCGCAGCGACGCGATGCACCCGATCGGCAGGGTCGGACCGGCCTTGGCCAGGCTGCCCTCGCGGGAGACGAACTCGTCACCGGCGGGTCCGGCGACCGGGGCGACCGCGCAGCCGAAGAAGCCGTCGGTGGCCGGGGCGATCCACGAGGCGAGGATCTGCACCTTCGACTCGTGCCAGTTGCCGCCGAGGAACGCGGTGCCCTGCACGACGCAGGCGCGGCGGGCCTGGGCGTACAGGAGGTTCTGGGCGATCTTGATGTTCTCGCCCTCGGCCTCGTCCAGGCGGTGCAGCATGTCATCGCCGGCCTGGCCGACGTGGAACACCTCGACGGTGTGCGCGGCCGCGCAGTCGACGGGTCCGCCGGGCCACGGGAAGGCGGCCTTCGCGCCGGCCGCGTCGATCTTCCAGCAGGAGCCGACCTGCGGCGCGGCGGCCGGCGGGGTGTGCGGGATCTTCCGGGACGTGTCGCGCAGCAGCCAGTAGGCGCCGCCCCCGATGAGGGCAAGCACGACGACGATCAGGAGGACCCGTTTCATGAGGAAGGAGTGTGCCATTACCAGCCGGTAACGTCACCACCTCAGATCGGAACGTTACCGTTTGCGCGCAGCGAGCGGCTCACCGAGAGGTTGCCCTCCAGCAGCATGTAGCAGCGGGCGGTGCGGTCGCCGTAGGACCACCGGGCCGCCGTGGCGGTCGACCAGGCGAACGAGATCTGCTTGTTGGCGTCGAACGCGGCGTCGTTGAGGCCGAGATACCGCGCGACGATCGTCTTGCAGCCGGGCTGCAGCAGCGCGCGGCGGGCCGCGGCGTCGCTCGGGTAGGGCCGCGCGTCGGGCGAGTAGAACGTGCCGGTGTATTCACCGTTGTGCAGGGTGTCGCACTTGACCGGGACGAAGTCCTCGATGCCGCCGCCGCTGTCGGTCTCGACCTTGACGCAGCCGATCTCGACCGGCCGGTTGCCGCGCAGCGCGTCCTTCAGGCCGGTCGTGCGGGGCGAGATGGTGTAGGTGTCGTCGGAGACCTCGACCAGGTCGCACCGGTAGTAGTGCGCGTCGCCCTTCCACTGCTTCTCCGACGGCGTCAGCACCCGCAGCACCAGCCGGCCGTCGTGCCAGTCACCACCGAGGAGGTTGTTGGCCTCGGACTGGCAGGCGGCGAAGGCATCGGTGAGGTCGGCGCCGGAGGGTGGCGCGGACGCCTGCGCGAGGCTGCCGGTGAACTCGCCGACCTTGATCGTCTCACTGGCGTGCGGCGTGCTGCACTCGACCTTGACCAGGTCGGGTCCGACGGCGAGCTTGTCGGCGTCGCCGGTGTAGGTCCAGCACTCGCCGGCGGCGGGCTTCGGCACGGTCGGCGCGGCCATGGCGGTCCAGCCGTTGAAGAGGTCGCCGTCCGTGCCCGCGGGATTGCCGCAGCCGGCGACAAGCAGCACCAGCGTCATGGACAGCCCGACGGTCCACCGCTTCATCCCGAGCACACCCTCACTCCGCCCTCAAGACACTGGCACCGCCACGCATGCGCGGCGGTGCCAGTGTGACAGAAGGGGTCAAATCTTTCCGGTGCCAATGCCCTTCAGGGACCGGATGGTGCTCTTCTTGTCGTAGAGCATCGCGTAGCAGCGGGCGGAGCGGTTGCTGCGCAGCCAGTTCTCCTCGTCGACCATCCAGAAGCCGATGCCGACCTCCTGGTGGTTGTCCAGGGTCGACTGGGTCATGCCGAGGAACTTGGCGCCGAGGGCCTCGCAGCCGGTGCGCATCGCGGCGCGGCGCTCGTCGGCGGTCTTCGGGAAGGCCCGCTCGCCGGCGAAATACGTGCCGACGTACTCCATGTTGTGGGTCGCCGTGCACGCGGTCGGCTCGTAGTCCTCCCACGTCTTGCCGTCGGCCTCGTAGGTCTCCTGCGCGCAGGTTAGCGCGATCGGCTTGTCGCCGGTGAGACCGCCCTTGAGGCTGCTGGTGCGGCTGACCGGCTTGCCGGCGTCGCTCTGCACCTCGGCGAGGTCGCAACGGAAGTAGCGCCCACCGCCGGACCACTGCGCGGAGGACGGCGGCAGCACGATCATCTCGAGACGGCCGTCGTGGTAGTCACCGCCGAGGAAGGTCTGCGCCTCGGTGTTGCACTTGGTCCAGGCGTCCTTCAGGTCGGCACCCTTCGGCGGCGACGTCGCGCTCGCCGCGGTGCCGCTCAGCTCGCCGACGTAGAACGTCTCGCTGATGTGCGCGGTGGTGCAGGAGGCCGCGGCCGTGAAGGAGAAGATCGTCAGGGTGTCCGTCTCGAAATACGGCACGGTGCTGTCGTAGCACGCCCCGAGCGGCGGCGAGGGGACCTTGGGTGCGGCGAGCATGGCCCATTCATCGACGAGGTTCTTGTCGACACCCGCGGGCGTCCCGCAACCGGCCAGCATCACGACCGCGGCGACCGGCGCCACCGCCATCATGAGCCGTCGAAAACGCACCATGATCCAACCCCTCCCCCGGCGCACACAGCGCGGGTGCAGTGTGCCAATGATCAATGTGGTTGGCAACCCGGTCCAACTGCCAGATACAGGACACCATCTAGGCGATTGTGATCGGTAGACCTTTTGTACCCGCACCGCGCAACGATGCCGCTACGGGCTTCGGCGGCCACACGAAGCAGCGCACCCCGCGGTTGCCCAGTTCCCATGCGGTCTTGTCATACGGCATCGTGACCAGACCGGTGCGGGAGCGGAAGTTCGCGTCGTCGGGCACGGCAACGAACCCGGCCACGACCGGCCGGCACCCGGCGATGTTGGCGCTGCTGCGGGCGTCGGCGTCGGCGGGATACCCACCGTCCGGCGGCTCGTAGATCCCGGCGAACTCGCCCTCGTGCAGGGTGGCGCACGAAACCGGGAAGACCCGGTCGATGGCGTCGGCGGCGCCGCCGGCCTTCGTGGTGACCTTCACGCAGCCGATGCGCAGCTCCCCGCCGTCGCGGCGCAGGGCCCCGCGCAGCGGGGTGGTCCGGGTCGCGATGCTGAACCGGTCGATGTCCTGCAATGCCTGCAGGTCGCAGCGGAACCAGCGGGCCCCGGCATCCCACAGCAGCGGGCTCGGCACGTCCACGCTCAGCGACACCCGGCCGACCCGCCAGTCATCGCCGAGCAGGGTCTTCGCGTCGGCGGCGCAGCGGGTGTACGCCCCGCGCATGGCCGGGCTCCCGGCGATCGGCGGCGTGGCCCGCTCGGCGTCGGCGCCGGCGAACCGCCCGACGGAGATCAGCTCGACCTCGTGCGCCTCGGTGCACGGCACCGGCGCCGGCCAGCTGGTGACGTCGACGCTGGCAGTGCCGATGGGCAGCGGATAGCAGGCCGGGGCGGTCGGCTCCGTGAGCATCGCGGCGGGCAGCATCGGCCAGCCGTTGACCAGGTCACCGTCGGTGGCGGCGGGCCGTGATGGCCGCGCGCAGCCGCCGAACAGCGTCACCGCCGCGACGACCAGCACGACCGCGCGCCGCACCGCACCTCCCCAGGGGGCTTATGCCCGGAGAAGGTCTCCCCTCACGGGCTCGCCCACCATACCCGGTATGGCGTCCGCCGCATCGTGACCGAGCTCGATGATTCGGTTGGCGCCGTCGACGTGGACGATCCGCGGCTGGTACGTCCTGGCGGCGGCGTCGTCCAGCTGCGCATACGAGATGAGGATGACCAGGTCGCCGGGGTGCACCAGATGCGCGGCGGCGCCGTTGATGCCGATGACGCCGCTGCCGCGGGGCCCGGCGATCACATACGTCTCCAGCCGGGCGCCGTTGGTGATGTCGACGATCGCGACCTGCTCGCCGGCGAGCAGATCTGCGGCGTCCATCAGGTCCTCGTCGACCGTGACTGATCCGACGTAGTGCAGGTCGGCCTGGGTGACCGTGGCACGGTGGATCTTGGACTTGAGCATGGTGCGGATCACGGGAGCTGAACCTCGATGTTGTCGATGAGCCGGGTGCCGCCGACCCAGGCCGCGGTCAGCAGCCGCGCCGGGCCGTGCGCCGGGGCCGGGCCGAGCATCGGATCGGTGAGCACGAAGTAGTCGAGCTTCACCTCAGGCTCGGTGGCGTATTCCGCAATCCCGGCCGCGACCGGGTCTTCCGTGTCGGAAGCGGCTTTCCGGAGCGCCCGGGACAGCACCAGCGCCGACTGCCGCTCGGCCGGGGCAAGGTACCGGTTGCGGCTGGACAGCGCGAGGCCGTCGGGCTCCCGCACGGTCGGCACCCCCCGCACGTCGATCGGCAGGTCGAAGTCGCGGACCATGGCCCGGATCATGCCGAGCTGCTGGTAGTCCTTCTCGCCGAAATACGCGACGTGCGGGCGGGTCAGCTGGAACAGCTTGTTGACCACCGTCAGCACGCCGTGGAAGAACCCGGGCCGGCTGGCGCCCTCGAGCTCGTTGCCGGCGGGCCCCGGGTCGACCCGGACGGTGGGCACACCCTGCGGATACATCACGTCCTGCGTCGGCGTGAACGCGATGTCCACGCCGGCGGCGCGGGCGACGGCGAGATCCGCTTCCAGCGTGCGGGGATAGCGGTCCAGGTCCTCGCCCGGCGCGAACTGCAACGGGTTCACGAAGATCGTGAGCAGCAGTGTGTCGGCTTCGGCGCGGGCGGTACGCAGCAGCTCCGCGTGCCCGTCGTGCAGCGCACCCATGGTCATGACGACGGCGACGGTGCCGCTGGCCGCGGCGCGGGCCGTCGCGAGCTGCTCGCGGGTCTCGACGACGATCACGCCTTGCCCTCCGTCCCCTTCGCCTTCCTGCGTCCGCCGCGCTGCGCCGCCACCACCGGCTGCGCGTGGGCGGTGCTCAGCACGTCCAGCAGCGGCTCGGCGTCCATCGCGCGCAACCGCCCGGCCGCGATGACCCGGTCGGCGGTGCGCCGGGCGAGCGCCAGGTAGGGCGGCACCGACTCGGGCGCGACCGCCTCGAGGGCCTGGAGGTGCTTGGCGACCGTTCCGGCGTCACCGCGGGACACCGGGCCGGTGATGGCGGCGTCGCCGAGGCGCAGCGTGTTGTCCAGCGCCGCGCCGAGCAGCGGGGCGAGGACCTGCTCCGGGTGCCGGACACCGGCGTCGCGGAGCCGGTCGAGGGCCTCGTTGACCAGCGTGGCGAGGTGGTTGGCACCGTGCGCGAGCGCGGCGTGGTACAGCGGCCGGCGCGCCTCGTCGATCCACTCGACCTGTCCACCGAGGTCGGCGACCAGGGAGGCGGCGAGGTCGCGCAGGTCGTCGGGGGCGGTGACGCCGAACGAGACCCCCTCGGCGAGCCGGCGCAGGTCCACGTCGGTGCCGGTGAAGGTCATCGCCGGGTGCAGGGCCAGGGGCCGCGCGCCGACGGTGGTGACGGGCGCGAGCACGGCGAGGCCGTGGGCGCCCGAGGTGTGCGCGACGATCTGCCCGGGGCGCAGCGCGCCGGTCTCGACCAGGCCGTTGACCAGGCCGGCGAGCACGTCGTCGGGGACCGCCAGCAGCACGAGGTCGGCGGAGGCGGCGACCTGGTCGGCGGGGAGGAGCTTGACGCCCGGGAGCAGCTGCTCCGCGCGGGACTTGGAGGCGGTGGAAACACCCACCGCGGCGACCACCCGGTGGCCGGCGTTCACGAACGCGGCGCCGAGCACCGCGCCGACCCGACCGGCACCGATGATGCCGATGTTTTGCCTGTTCACGGCCATGTTCATCGTGATGGATCCAGTCCTCGATGTGGGGTACCGGTCGATCACGAGTATGCGCCGCGGTGCGCAAAGCGGACAGGTCATGTGGGATTGTCAACAACAGGTTTCGGACCCTTTACCGGCCGCGGACACGGCCGATAAAGGGTCCGAAGGTGATCGTCAGAGGCGGTGGTGCAGGTAGTCCTTGATCAGGGCCTTCGCCTCGCCGAGCACGACCGGGTCGCCGTCCGGCGAGCGCCGGAACGCCATCTTGATCAGCGCGTCGGCCGCCTCGACCGCGATCGCCAGCACGAACTGCAGGCGGTCCGCGTCCACGATGCCGAACCGGCC
The DNA here is from genome assembly GCF_040676755.1 of Dactylosporangium sp. NPDC049525. Classification (NCBI taxonomy): domain Bacteria; kingdom Bacillati; phylum Actinomycetota; class Actinomycetes; order Micromonosporales; family Micromonosporaceae; genus Dactylosporangium; species Dactylosporangium sp. NPDC049525. The sequence continues at coordinate 273,298 of NZ_JBFAPO010000001.1, forward strand.
GATGAGCAGCGCCGCCAGCTGCGAGACGATGACGTCGTTGTTGTCCCGCTCGTCGTCGAGCAGGTGAATGTCCACGACGTCACCGAAGTGCAGGGTGCGGAAGCCCGGCACGGTGCGGTGCATGTCGATGTATTCGTCGATGGCCGCGTCGACCGCGTCCCACCAGTGCGAGATGTCCTCTTCGGCCAGCCGGGCGCCGAGGCGCTCCAGGTAGCCCTCCAAGCTGCGCAGCGTCAGAGCCTGCACGATCGCCCGCTTGTCAGGGAAGAACTGGTAGACCGAGCCGATCGCCACCCCCGCCCGCTCCGCGAGCAGTGTCGTGGTCAGCCCGTCGTAGCCCACCTCATCGACGAGTTCGGCGCACGCGTCGAGCATCCGCCCGACCCTCGCCACGCTGCGCCCCTGCACCGGAACCCGGCGCAGTGGCTTCGTCCCGGCACTGGCCACTGTCTGCGTCGCCACCCGGCAGTCCCCCTCAAGCTCGACCCACCTTGAAACCTACTCACGTCAACGAGCGGGCACGATCGGCGGATAGCCCATTTCACTCTTGTGGTTCAACGGGTCATTGACGGCGGGCATACGTGAAGGGTACTCAGGTTTCGTGACTTCTCCGTGGGCCAACTGGGCCGGCAACCAGACCGCGCAGGCGACGCGTGTCGCGCACCCGTCGACCACCGCTGAGCTGGGAGAAGTCCTCCGCGGCGCGGCTGCGGAAGGGCTCCGGGTCAAGGCCGTCGGCAGTGGACACTCGTTCACACCCACTGCACTGACGGACGGGGTCCGGATCGAACTCGACCGGATGGCGTCACTCGTCCGGGTCGAGGGTGACCTGGTGACGGTGCAGGCCGGGATGAAACTGGCGGTCCTCAACGCGACCCTCGCGGCACACGGCCTGGCGATGCCCAACCTCGGGGACATCGACGCGCAGACGATTTCCGGTGCGCTGTCCACCGGTACACATGGGACCGGCGCCGCATACGGCTGCCTTTCGACGTTCGTCGAGGCCCTGGAGCTGGTGACCGCCGACGGTGCGGTGCTGCGCTGCTCGGCAACGGCGCAGCCGGACCTGTTCGCCGCTGCCCGGGTCAACATCGGCGCGCTCGGCGTGCTCAGCGAGGTGACCCTGCGCTGCGTGCCGGCGTTCACGCTGCGGGCCGACGAGCGCCCGGCCCGGTTGGCCGACGTCTGGTCCGGCCTGGACACGCACATCGCCTCGAACGATCACTTCGAGTTCTACTGGTTCCCTTACACCGACCGGGTCCAGATGAAGCGCAACACCATCGTGCCCACCTCGGACCGCCCGCTCGCGGGCTGGCGCCGCTGGCTCGACGACGACTTCCTGTCCAACACGGTCTTCGGCGGGGCGTGCCGGCTCGGCCGGGCGATGCCGTCGGCGGTGCCGACCATCAGCCGCGTCTCGGCCCGGGCGCTGTCCGCCCGCACGTACACGGCCCCGTCCCACGAGGTGTTCTGCACGCCGCGCCGGGTGCGCTTCGTCGAGATGGAGTACGGGCTGCCCAGGGCCGCGTTGCAGGAGGCGTTCGACGGGCTGCGGTCGGTGGTCGACGGGCTGCCTTACAAGATCCAGTTTCCGGTGGAGGTCCGGTTCACCGCCGCCGACGACATCTGGCTGTCGCACGGCTACGACCGCGAGAACGCCTACATCGCGATCCACCAGTACGTCGGCGCGCCGTTCGAGGAGTACTTCCAGCGCTTCGAGGCGATCACGACCCAGCTCAGCGGCCGCCCGCACTGGGGCAAGATGAACTTCCGCGACGCGGAGTCGCTGGCCACGGCCTACCCGCGCTTCGGTGACTTCACCGCGCTGCGCGACAAGCTCGACCCGGGCCGCCTGTTCGCCAACGCCTACACCGACCGGGTCCTCGGCGCCTGACACCTCACCCCGACGGCGGCGGACCGTTTCACCACCGTAGCATCCGCCTTCAAATCACGGCCTGGTCGCGTTACGGACCAAACACCATCCGTAACGCGACCGATCACTCCGCAACGCGACCGGTCACTCCGCCGGCGGGGTTGCCTTCTTCGCGGCCGTTGCCTTGCGCGGCGCGGCCTTCTTCGCCGGGGTCGCCTTCTTCGCCGCGGTGGTGGTCTTCTTCGCCGCGCCCGTCTTCTTCGCCGCGGTGGTCTTCTTCGCCGCGGTCCCGCCCTCGGCGGCCTTCTTCGCCGCCGGGCGGGCCTTCTTCGGCGCCGGACCCTTCGCCCGCTTCTCGGCCAGCATCTCGCTCGCCTCGTCCATGGTCAGCGTCTCGACCGCCTGGTTGCGCCGGAGCGAGGCGTTGAACTCGCCGTCCGTCACGTACGGGCCGAACCGGCCGTCCTTGATGACCAGCGGCTTCTCGGTCGCCGGGTCGGGGCCCATCTCGCGCAGCGGCGGCTTGGCCGCGGCGCGGCCCCGGGTCTTCGGCTGCTCCAGCAGCGCCAGCGCCTCTTCCAGGGTGACCGTGAAGAGCTGGTCCTCCCGCTCGAGGGACCTCGTGTCGGTGCCGCGCTTGATGTACGGCCCATACCGGCCGGGCGAGGCGATGATGTCCTCGCCTGCCGCGTCCTTGCCGACGGTCCTCGGCAGGGTCAGCAGCAGCAGCGCCTCTTCGAGGGTCAGGTGCTCCGGCGACTGCGTCGACAGCAGCGAGGAGTTCTTCTCGCCGGTCGACACGTACGGCCCATAGCGGCCCGACTTCAGCACGATCGGCTCGCCGGTCTCCGGGTGCTCGCCGAGCTTGCGCTCGCCGCCCGAGCCACCGACGAACAGCTCCGCGACCTTCTCCGGGGTCAGCTCGTCCGGGGCCAGCCCGTCCGGTATCGGCGCGCGGTCGCCCTCTTCGCCCTCGGGCGGGTCGACCACGAAGCGCTGCAGATACGGCCCATACCGCCCGACGCGCACGACGACGTCGCGGTTGGCCTCGTCACGAAACAGCGGGATCGAGTTGATCCCGCGTGCGTCGATCTCGCCCAGCCGCTCGGTGACCATGCGCTTCAGCCCGCCCTGGCGGGGCACCGACCCTTCGTCGCCCGTGTCCCCACCGAAGTAGAACGGGCGCAGGAAGTCCACGGCGCTCTCGTCGCCGTTGGCGATCTCGTCGAGGACGTTCTCCATCGACGCGGTGAAGTCGTAGTCGACCAGGCGCGGGAAGTGCTTCTCCAGCAGCCCCACGACGGCGAACGCCAGGAACGACGGGATCAGCGCCTGGCCGCGCTTGAACACGTAGCCGCGGTTGTTGATCGTCTCCATGATCGAGGCGTACGTGGACGGGCGCCCGATGCCGAGCTCCTCCATCGCCTTGACCAGCGAGGCCTCGGTGTAGCGGGCCGGCGGCTGGGTGGTGTGCCCGGTCGGGGTCAACCCCTTCTCGGTCAGCGTCTGGCCCTTGACCAGCACCGGCAGGCGGCGCTCGGCCTCCTCGGGCTCCGCGTTCTCGTCGTCGGACGACTCGACGTAGACGCGCAGGAAGCCGGGGTCGGTGATCGTCTTGCCGGTCGCGCTGAAGTCCACGGACTCCTTGGCCGGGGTCTCCGCGTTGATCCGCACGGAGGTGCTGTTGCCGACCGCGTCGGTCATCTGCGACGCGATCGTGCGCTGCCAGATCAACTCGTACAGCCGCAGCTCCTCGGCGGACAACTCCTTGGCCACGTCACCGGGGGTGCGGAACGAGTCGCCGGCGGGGCGGATCGCCTCGTGCGCCTCCTGCGCGTTCTTGACCTTGCCGGTGTACCGGCGGGGCTGCGGCGGCACCGCGGCCGGACCGTACAGGCTCAGGATCTGCTGACGGGCGGCGGCGATGGCGGCCTCGGACAGGTTCACCGAGTCCGTTCGCATATAGGTGATGTAGCCGTTCTCATACAGCCGCTGGGCGAGCCGCATGGTCTGCGCGCTGGACAGCCGCAGCTTGCGGGAGCCCTCCTGCTGCAGCGTCGAGGTGATGAACGGCGCGGCGGGCTTGCGCCGATACGGCTTCTCCTCGACCCGGGTGACCGTGAACGGCCGGCCTTCCAGGCGCGCGGCGAGGCCACGGGCGCCCTGCTCGTCGAGGTGGATGACGCCGGCGTTGGGCCGGACCTTGCCGGTCTCCGGGTCGAAGTCGCGGCCGGTGGCGACGCGGTCGCCGTCGATCGCGAGCAGCGTCGCGTTGAACGTGCGGGTGTCGCCGTCGGGCAGGAGCTTGGCCAGGATGTCCCAATACTCCGCGGCGCGGAACTTCATCCGCTGCCGCTCCCGCTCGACGACGATGCGGGTCGCGACGGACTGCACCCGGCCGGCGGACAGGCCGCCCTGGACCTTCTTCCACAGCACGGTGGACAGGTCATAGCCATAGAGCCGGTCCAGGATGCGCCGGGCCTCCTGGGCGTCGACCAGCGCGCGGTTGATCTCCCGCGGGTTGGCGACCGCGGCCTGGATGGCCGGCTTGGTGATCTCGTGGAAGACCATCCGCTTGACCGGGACCTTCGGCTTCAAGGTCTCGAACAGGTGCCAGGCGATGGCCTCGCCCTCGCGGTCCTCATCTGTGGCGAGGTAGACCTCGCTGGCCGTCTTCAGCAGCTCCTTGAGCCGGCTGATCTGCTTGCGGCGGTCGGCCGAAATGACATAGACAGGGGTGAAATCGTTGTCGACGTCGACGCCCAGGTAGGCCCACGGCTTGCTCTTGAGTTCCTCGGGCATGTCTTTCTTGCCCACGGGCAGGTCACGGACGTGGCCGAAGCTCGCCTCCACGACGTAATTCGGGCCCAGATAGCCCGAAATCGTCTTGGCCTTCGCCGGCGACTCGACGATCACCAGCCGCTTCGTGTTGGCGGAGTTCGGCACAGCTCTCCCCGGTGCGGACGGACATGTGTCAAACGTAACGCGCGCCTGCGCGCCGAGTTGCGCAATGCGGCACCCGGCGTTCGGCTTGCGACACGCCGATCGGCGCCACGGTACACCCAAGCAGAAGCGCTACCTGCCCGATCTTGCGTTCGTGTCGTATCAGCTGCCGTATTTGTCACGTTTTGTCGACCGGCGGCAACCCCGATGGCGGGTGGAATCACACCGTCCCGCGTGGGACCAGCCTACCCGCCGCTCACCTCGGCCAACTCACCTGCGGCGCTCCCGGGGGAGGCTCACCGACGAGCTCCGCGAGGCGCGTCACACGACGAAGTCCCACGATGCGGTATGCCGGACCACCCGCCTTGGGCCCGACGAACACCGCGATCAGCCCTGCGGCGGCGAGCGCGTCTCCGACGGCGACCCAGTTGTCAGCCACCTGGCGGTCGATGGCGTTTTCGTCCTGGTTGTCGTTTTCATCTGGTACGTCCGCGCTCTCGGCCGCCGGTTCGGCCAGTGGATCGAGGTCGACGGTCGGCAGGTCCCCGACCCCGGAGTCGGGCCAGCCGTCGCGGTTGTCGTCGATCCAGTCCTCGATCTCCTCGCCCAGGTCGACCGGGCCAGGGTCGAAGGTGGAGATCAGCGGCGTGGCCTTCTTCTTGGGCTTGCCCACCGGCGCCTCGGGCACGTCCTCGATCAATTCCTCGTCGGGCGTGTCGGGATCCCGCGCAGGTTCCACAACCCTCGGACCGCGCTCATCGGATATTTCCGGAATGTCGGCCAGGCTGCCGTCGGCGTCGCCGCCGGTCTCCCCGGTCGCGGCATCGTCCTCGTCGCCGGGCAGGTAGGGGCGGCTGGGCGCCAGCCGGAGCAGGTATGCACGCTGGCCGTCCCAGGAGCCCGCGGCCGCCACCCACAGCCGCAGCCGCCGCCCGTCGAGCACCAGGTCCGGGGGTGACACCTTGGCGGTGCCGTCCAGCCAGCGGGCCGCGAGGGGGGCCAGCAGCGCCGCATACGCGGTCCGCACCGTCCACCGGTCCTCGACCCCGGTCGGCTCGCACGACACGACCAGGCCCCGCTGCTCGCACTCGGCCCGCAGCACGCCGGCCCGCCACCCGTCCTCGACCTCGATCGACACCTTCGCGGTGCCGCCCATCCGGCCGACCTCGCCCGCGCCGGCGAGCAGACCCTCCAGGTCCATCGGGGTCGGCGGGCGCGCCTCCACCCCGAACAGCGACAGTTGCCGGCTCCGAGCCGGCGTCACCGACACTCGGCCACCTCACTGAAGGCCTTCTGCAGATCCTTCTGCCCGACGTGCTTCGGGTCGATGGCGCTCTGCTCGTACTCCTCCTTGAGGACGGCGAAGGCCGACCCGACCGAGGTGTAGAACGCCTTCGCGTCGGCGGTCGGCAGGGCCTCGACGGAGCGCTTCGCGTTGCCATACGCGTCGCGGGCCTTCGACAGCGAGGCCGTGAACTGCTGGGCGACCTTGTCACCGCCGGAGACGTCCGGCACGCCGGCGCCGCTGACCCCGAGCCTGGCCTTCTCGCTCGCGGTCTCCGCCCCGGACAGCAGGTCCACGATGTTGGTCTTCGTCTGCGAGGCGGTCTTCGCCGACTGCAGCTGCTGCTGGGCCTTCGTCGTCAGGTCGGCGATCTCGGCCCGCCAAGGCGCCAGCGCCGTGCACACCGACTGCGCCCACTGTTTCGGCGCCACGTCGCCGCTGCCGTCAGAGCCGCAACCACCCGTACCCGCCGAAACGAGGACGAACAGCAGGCTGATGGCAACAACGCGGAAGTGCATGAATGGAAGCGTAGAACCGATCGTCTGTTCGACAAATACGACGCCCCGGCCGGAATGATCCCGGCCGGGGCGTCGTAGCGATCTGGGTCAGGCGGTGACCCGCTCCGGAGCGGACTCCTCCGAGGAGGCACCGTCGCCGTTGCCGGCGTCGACCGAGACCGGCTTGCGCTTGTTGATGACCACCGCACCGGCGATGATCAGCGCCGCGCCGATCGCGATGGCGAACCGGATCGCCGGGTTGCCGTCGCCCGTGGTGTAGACCACCACGGCGGGTGCGATCAGCAGCGCGACCAGGTTCATCACCTTGATCAGCGGGTTGATCGCCGGGCCGGCGGTGTCCTTGAACGGGTCACCGACGGTGTCACCGATGATCGTCGCCTCGTGCGCCGGCGAGCCCTTGCCACCGTGGTGACCGTCCTCGACGAGCTTCTTCGCGTTGTCCCACGCGCCACCCGAGTTGGACAGGAACACCGCCATGAGCGTGCCCGTGCCGATCGCACCGGCGAGGTAGGCCGCGAGCGGTCCGACACCGAGGCCGAAGCCGACCGCGATCGGCGCCAGCACCGCGAGCAGACCCGGCGTGATCAGCTCACGCTGGGCGTCGCGGGTGCAGATGTCGACGACCTTGCCGTACTCCGGGCGCTGGGTGTAGTCCATGATGCCCGGGAACTCGCGGAACTGGCGGCGCACCTCGATGACGACCGAACCGGCCGACCGGGCCACGGCGTTGATCGCCAGACCCGAGAAGAGGAACACGACCGCGGCACCGATGAGCAGGCCGACCAGGTTGCCCGGGTTGGCCACGTTCAGGAACTTGTCCACCTCGACCTGACTGAACTCCTTGAGGATCGAGTCCGTGTAGGAGCCGAACAGGGCCGTCGCGGCGAGGACCGCCGTGGCGATCGCGATGCCCTTGGTGATCGCCTTGGTGGTGTTGCCGACCGCGTCGAGCTCGGTCAGCGTGCGGGCGCCGCGCTCGTCGATGTCGCCGGACATCTCCGCGATGCCCTGCGCGTTGTCGCTGATCGGGCCGAACGTGTCCATCGCGACGATGACGCCGACGGTGGTGAGCAGGCCGGTGCCGGCCATCGCGACCGCGAACAGCGACAGCGTGATCGAGCCGCCGCCGAGCAGGAACGCGCCGAACACGCCGGCGCCGATGACGAGCGCGGAGTAAACGGCCGACTCGAAACCGACGCTGATGCCGGCGAGCACCACGGTCGCAGGACCGGTGAGCGCGCTCTTGCCGATGTCCCGGACGGGACGCCGCTCGGTCTCGGTGAAGTACCCGGTCAGCGCCAGCACGATGGCGGCCAGCACGATGCCGATGGCGCAGGCGATGATCGCGGTGACGTTCGGGCCGAACGGCGGGGCGTCGCCACCGGCGAGCGCCTTGATCGCCTTCACGCTGTCACTGTCGCCGTGCAGGCCGGACCACTTGGCCGGCAGGTAGAACAGCGCGGCGCCGGCGACCAGCACGATGGAGATCACGGCCGAGATGTAGAACGCCCGGTTGATGGCGACCAGGCCGTTGCGGTCGGAGGGGCGCAGACGGGTGAGCGCCACCCCCAGGATCGCGACGATGACGCCGATCGTGGAGACGATGAGCGGGAAGACCAGGCCTTCCTCGCCGAACGCGGCCCGGCCGAGGATCAGCGCGGCGACCAGGGTCACGGCGTAGGACTCGAAGAGGTCCGCGGCCATGCCGGCGCAGTCACCCACGTTGTCACCGACGTTGTCGGCGATGGTGGCCGCGTTGCGCGGGTCGTCCTCGGGGATACCCTTCTCGATCTTGCCGACCAGGTCGGCGCCGACGTCAGCGGCCTTGGTGAAGATGCCGCCGCCGACCCGCATGAACATCGCGAGCAGGGCGGCACCGAAGCCGAAGCCCTCCAGCACGGTCGGGGCGTCGCTCTTGAAGATCAGCACGACCAGCGCCGCACCGAACAGGCCGAGGCCCACGGTGAGGAAGCCGACGACGCCACCGGTGCGGAAGGCGATCTGCATCGCCTTCTCGCGGCCGCCGTCTTCTCTTGCCGCCGCCGCGACGCGCAGGTTGGCGCGGGTCGCCAGCGCCATGCCGGCGCCGCCGATGAAGGCCGAGAAGACAGCGCCGACGATGAAGAACGCCGACCTGCCGATCTTGATCATGGTCTCGTTGTCCCCGGCGTCACTCACGGGGAGCAGGAACAGCACCACCACGGCGATGACGACGAAGATGCCGAGGGTCTTGAACTGGCGCGTGAGGTACGCGGTCGCGCCCTCCTGCACCGCCCCGGCGATCTCCTGCATCTTCGGGGTGCCCCGACCTGTTGCGAGCACAGCCTTGACCAACGCGGCCGCGAAGCCCAACGCCACGAAGGCGATGACGAGTGCGACGACGACGTAGGTCAGGTTGCTCCCGCTGAGGGAAATCTCGTCGGCTGCGACGAGTGTTGCGGACATTCGTTGTCCTCCTGTACCGACACATGACAGCGCCGCGAGCGGTCAGGCCGGCGGCGGGTTCTCCCCGAGGGGAGTCGTGCTGGACGGTCGAGGTACCCAATGACCAGGCCCGTCATACACGATCGCCGTACTCTAGCCGCAGCGCGTGTCTGTGGTCACACCGACTTGCGCGTTTCAACAGATCGCTTTTCGTCGATGGTCCACTTTGTCTTTGCGTGGAGGCACCTGTCCTACTCGGCCGGACGCTCCAACGGCCACGACATCCGGACCTCGGTGCCGACGCCTTCTGCCAGCTCGGACACGTTGAGATCATCGACGAGCCCGGCAAGCAGGGCCAACCCCATCCGCGCCGCGACCGCCTCCTCCGCGAGCAGCTCGGGCGGGGTGGTCAGCGGCAACGCCGGGTCCGACAGGACCATCACGGAGTCTTCATCCCCAACTTCACCCCCGAGGCGGGCCGCCATCGCCCCGTTCGCGGCGCGGTCCACCACCCGGACGGTGAACCGGTCGCCATCGGCCATCGCCACGTCGACCAGGTCGTCAAGCCCGTGCGACCGGTGCAGCGCCACGGCGCGGGAGCAGGCCTCGCCGATGGCGAGCCTGACCTCTTCGAGCAGCTCCTCGGCCACCCCGGCCCGCCGCGCGACGGCCACACCGACCAGCCGGGCGGTGCGGACATGCGCGGCCGCCGGCGAGAACGACAGCCTGACTGTGGGCATGAACCTACGCCGTGGGTTCGACGTCCGAGCCGGCCGCGGCGGTCGCGGCAGCTACGGAGTCGTACAGGGAGAACACCCGATCCAAGGCGGTGATCCGGAAGATCTTCAGGAGCCTCTCGTGCGCACACACCAGCCCGAACGTGCCGTTGACCGCTCGCAGCCGCTTCAACGCGCCGACGAGCACACCGAGCCCGGTCGAGTCCAGGAACTCCACCCGGCTCAGGTCGACCACGACATGGCGGGCGCCCGTCTCAACGAGCTCGACCAGCTTCTCGCGAAGCCGCGGCGCGGTGTACACATCCACCTCACCGCCGACTTCGAGCACTGTGTGGTCGCCGGAGTCGTACGTCGACAACGACAGCTCCATGCGGACCTCCTCCTCTGGGCGGTTCGGGGCGTGTTGCGGGCACTGGCCCGCAATGAGTCTCACGGGCATCTAACCATCGACGCCCCCACAAGGCGACGCGTCCACCCTGTTTCCCACAATTGCCACTCGTGTACCGCGCCCCCGCTTCGAACATGTGTCTTAGAGTGCTCGACGTGACGGCTGCGCTTCCGATCTTCTCCTTCCTACCGTCCCGCCGCTGCGAATCGCTCACCCACGTCGAGCACGTGCCACCCCGCGCCGGGTCCACGGCACCCTGGCCCGACTGGGTCCCGCCCGCGCTCCGCGAGGCACTGCTCGGTCGCGGCGTATCCCTCCCGTGGACCCACCAGGCCACCGCGGCGTCCCTCGCCTGGTCCGGCACCCACACCGTCATCGCGACCGGGACCGGTTCGGGCAAGTCCCTCGCCTACCAGCTGCCGGCCCTCTCCGCGCTGCTCACCGACGACAAAGCCACGGTGCTCTACCTCTCCCCGACCAAGGCCCTGGCCGCCGACCAGCTCCGCTCCCTGCACGGCCTCGACCTGCCCGGCATCCGCCCCGCCACCTACGACGGCGACACCGCCCGGGAGGAGCGCGACTGGGTCCGCCAGCACGCCCGCGTCGTGCTCACCAACCCCGACATGCTGCACCACGGCGTCCTGCCCAACCACGCCTCGTGGGCCCGCTTCCTGCGCGGCCTGCGCTTCGTGGTCGTCGACGAATGCCACACGTACCGCGGCGTCTTCGGCTCCCACGTCGCGCACGTCCTGCGCCGGCTGCGACGGGTGACGGGCCGTTACACGCCTCGTGGGCTCGCCGGCCCGTGCTTCGTCCTGGCGTCGGCGACGTCCGGAGACCCGCAGGCGTCGGGGTCGCGGCTGGTCGGGCTGCCGATGACGGCGGTGACGGAGGACGCTTCGCCGCGGGGAGGGGTGACGTTCGCGCTGTGGGAACCGCCCCTGCTGCCGCCGTCCCCGGACCTGTCCTCGGCCAGCTCTGCCTTCGACGGCTCTGCCTTCGCCAGCTCTGCCTTCGACGGCACTGCTCTCGACGGCACTGCTCTCGACGGCTCTAGCTTCGGCGACGCTGCCTTCGCTGACTCTGTCTTCGCAGCCGACTCTGACGGGGCCTCTCCCCGCCCTGCCGACTCTCCCCACGCAGCGTCTCCCCACGCGGCCGCCGCTCGCCACGCGGTCGCCTCTCCCCGCCCGTCCTCTCCCCACGCGGCCGCCTCTCCCCACGCGGCCGCCTCTCCCCACGCGGCCGCCTTCGCGGAGGGCGTCGGCGCGCATCCTGCGGTCGCCGCCGTGGTGCGCGACGCGGAGCCGGTGCGGCGGTCGGCGCTGCGGGAGACCGCGGATCTGCTCACCGAGGCGGTCGTCGCCGGCGTACGGACCCTCGCATTCGTCCGTTCCCGCAAAGGCGCCGAGGTCGTCGCCAGCATGGCCCGCCGCTCGCTCGACCTCGCCGTGCCGGGCCTGGGCGAGCGGGTCGCCGCGTACCGCGCCGGCTACCTCCGCGAAGAACGCCGCGCCCTCGAACGCGACCTCATGGACGGCACCCTGCTCGGCCTCGCCTCCACCAACGCCCTCGAACTCGGCGTCGACCTCGTCGGCCTCGACGCCGTCCTCATCTCAGGCTATCCAGGCACCCTCGCCTCCCTCTGGCAGCAGGCCGGCCGAGCGGGCCGAGCCGGCCGCGACGCCCTGTGCGTGCTGGTCGCGCGGGACGACCCGCTCGACACGTACCTCGTGCACCACCCGGAAGCCCTGTTCGGCAAGCCCGTCGAGGCCACCGTCCTGGACCCCGCCAACCCGCACGTCCTCGCGCCGCAACTGTGCTGCGCCGCCGCCGAACTGCCGCTCACCCCGGCTGACCTGCCACTCTTCGGCCCGACCGCCGAGGCCACACTGGACGCTCTCGTCACCGCCGGGATCCTGCGGAGGCGCCCCAGCGGCTGGTACTGGACGGAACGCCAACGCCCCGACGTCGACCTCCGCGGCGCTGGCGGAGGCCCCGTCGCCGTCGTGGAGGAGTCCACCGGCCGGCTGCTCGGCACGGTCGACACCGGCTCCGCGCACCACCAGGTCCACACCGGCGCGGTCCACCTGCACCAAGGCACCGCATACGTCGTCGACAAGCTCGACCTCGCCGACTCCGTCGCCCTCGTGCACGCCGAGGAGCCCGACTGGAGCACACATCCGCGTGACGTCACCTCCCTCACCGTCCTCTCGGTCCGCCAGGCCCGCACCGCGGGCCCGGTCACGCTCTCGCTCGGTGAGGTCGAAGTGACCTCCCAGGTCGTCAGCTATCAACGCCGCCGCATCTCCAGCGGCGAGGTCATCGACACCTGCCAACTCGACCTCCCCGAACGCATCCTCAAAACCGTCGCTGTCTGGTGGACCGTCTCCCCCGAAGCCCTCGACGAAGCCGGCATCGCCGAGGTCGACTGGCCCGGCGCCCTGCACGCCGCGGAGCACGCGTCGATCGGCCTGCTACCGCTCGTCGCCACCTGCGACCGCTGGGACATCGGCGGCCTCTCGACCGCCCTGCACGCCGACACCGCCCTGCCGACCGTCTTCGTCTACGACGGCCACCCCGGCGGCGCCGGTTTCGCCGAACGTGCCTTCGACGTCGCCACCGACTGGCTCGGCGCGACCCGCACCGTCGTCGCCGAATGCCGCTGCGAGCAGGGCTGCCCGTCCTGCGTGCAGTCCCCCAAGTGCGGCAACGGCAACAACCCCCTCAACAAGCACGACGCCGTCCAGGTCCTGTCGCTCGTCCTCTCCTCCCTGTAGCTCACGACCCTCGCAACCCGTTTGGGACACCGCTCCCGACAAGCCGAAAGATCCCCGGTGCCGAACCCTGGGCATCCTTCGGCTTGTCATGTGAGATCACCGCTCTCAGCTGGCGCCCGGCACCACCGACCGACCGAGAGCGCCGTTCCTTAGCCGCCGGCGTCAGCTGCCGCGCCCGTGTCGCGGACCGGTCCAGCACGGGCGCTCGCCCGGCCGGCCGGCATGCCGTCGTTCAGGTGGACCTCGACCGTCACGCGTACGTCGAGGCCGTCCACCGAGCAGCTGACCAGCCTCGCGTCGTTGGCCGACACGACCCGCCCGGCCACCGCACACGCCGCCGGCGGACCGTCGACCGCCCACACCGCCCCGGCGAGCGCACCCGCATCGGCCGCGTTCTGCGCCCGGTGCCGCGCGACGCGCACACCGCCCAGACCGATCCCGGCGACGAGCGCCACCACGAACACGATCCCGATCGCGACCATCAGCAGCGAGATCGACCCACGCTCCCGCTCCACCGACCTGCCGACGGCACCCCTGCCGCTCACGGCGCCTCGCACGGCCCCACGCCCTGCGGCCCCGCGCACGGCCGCCCCTCGCCACACGGCCCCGTGCACGGCTCCGCGCCATGCGGCCTCTCGCCATGCGAGCTCTCGCAGGGCTTTGCCCTCGACGCCCGCTCTCACGAGGTCTCGCTCTCGGGCTCGACCAGCGCAACCGCCTCTTCCCGCAAGGTGATCGACGGCAGCGGGCCGAGGCTGACCCGCTGCCGCACTGTCACCCGCACGAGCTCGCCGTCGCGCTGGACCGAGATCGTGACGCCCGCCGGCATGGCACCGCGGCCGATGGACTCCGGCTCGCCGCGGGCCGCCGCCCTTGCCGCCAGACCTGCCGCGTCGGCGAGGCGCACCTTGGCCGCTAAGGCGCTCCACCCGGCGAGGAAGATCAGCAGCAGGACGACGACTCCAGGAAGTGCCACGGCGAACTCGACCGTCGCCGACCCGCGGTCGTCGGCGCGGCCGGTGCGGGAACTCCATCTCCGCCGGCGCCACGGACCCCCACGGCGAACGCCACGATCCCGGTCGCTTCTCATCCCAGTGCCCCGCCGACCAGCCGGAACATCGCGTTGTACGTCGCATCCGACATGACGACCTTCAGCAGTACGGCGGCAAGTGCCACGCCGACGCCGATGACCAGGACGTATTCGATGCTGTGCGACCCGCGGTCTGCCCTGCGGAAGGCACGGAGACGGGCCCGGAGGTTGTGCACTGGTGCTCCTTCACGATGACGCTCGACCACATCGATCGATGCGGCGAAACACGGTTCACAGGACCTTCAACACGTCGCGGATGATCGCGGCGACCACCGGCACGACGCCGATCAGCACGAACGCGGGCAGGAAACACGCCCCCAGCGGCAGCACCACCAGCACGCCGACCCGGCGCGCCGAAGCCTCGCCGGCCGCCGCCTTCGCGACCCGCAGGTCGGCGGCCTGCCGCTCCAGGGCCACGGTCAACGCCGTGCCCCGATCGGCGCTGCGGGCGGCGACCCGGGAGAGCCGCCGCCCGCCGGGCAGGTCGGCCAGGTGCGCCCAGGCATCCCGCGGCGACGCACCAAGCCGCAGTGCCCGTCCGACGAGCGTCAACCTGGTCCCGACCGGCCCGCCGACGGCCTCCCCGACCACGATCGCCGCGCGGTCGGGTGGCGCACCGGTCCTCAATGCGGCGGCGAGCAGATCCGTGGCGAACGGCAGGTCGCTCCGGGCCATCACTCGCTCCTGGCGCGTCCGCGGCGACTCGACCCGCCGCAGCGCACGCTCCACCGCGATCGCCGTGACGAGCCCGACCACGGTGCCCGCGATCCCGCCCAGCAGCAGTCCGACGGCGAGGCCGGAGCCTGCCGCGTACAGCCATCGGCGCCTGCGGCTCATCAGCGCACCTCCGAGACGACGGAGCGGACCATCCGCCCGGTCCACAGCAGCCCTGCGCACTGCAGCGCGACAGCGGTGATCGCGCAGGCCGCGCCGAGTGGGGTGTGCAGCAGCTGCCCGACGGGGTCGACGCCGATGCCGGCACCGAGCCACAATCCGGCCGCGGGCAACCCGACCAGCAGGGTCGTCGTGGTCTGCGCACCGGAGGTCTGCGCGGCGAGGTTGAGCCGGAGGGCGTGCCCGGCCCGCAGGTCCGCCTCGACCTGGTCGAGGAGATCGGCCAGCGGTGTGCCGAGCGCCTCGCTGACCCGGTGCGCCGCTTCGAGCCTGGCCAGCGCCACGGCGACAGCCGCGTCCTCGCGCCGCCGTCGCCCGGCGCGCACGGGCCGTGCCCGGGCTGCCGAACCGATCCGACGGCCGTCCTCAGCACCGTCGCCAACCGCCCGACCACGACCCGCCGCCTCACCACGGCCCGCCGCCCGGCCACGACCCGACGACCGTTCGCCGACCGCCGCCCGACCCCGATCCGCCACCCGGCGGCCGGCCACCGTGCGGCCGTTGACCGCACCGCCGACAGCACCGCTAACAGCACCGCCGCCGACAGCACCGTTGACCGCGGCGCCGTTGACCGCGCGGCCACTCGCCGTCCGATGGGCGCCTTCATCCGCTGCCTCCCAGATCCGGCGGACGGTCGCCCCGAGACCGCCCTGGCCGAGGCGACCGCCGGACGGATGGGGCGGAGCGGGAGCGGTGTACAACTCCACGTCGGCGCCGCCTGGATACGGTGCGGCGGTCGCATACGGCACCACACCCGCCCGCAGGTCACCGACCGCGTCTTCGATCGCGTCGAGCAGCTCCGCGACCGCCCTGTCGGCGGCCCGGCGCAGCAGGTGGTGGCGCACGCCGACCAGCGCGACCGCCACATACGCCGCGGCCAGCGTGGCGGCGACCGGACCGCCGGCCAGCATCCCCGCCCCGCCCGCGACCGCCGAGCCGGCCGTGACTGCCACGCCGGGCCGGTCGACGAGCACGACCGAGAGCCGGTCCGTCGTCGGCCACCGGCGCCGGGCGGCGGTCGTCCTGCGGTGCCGGGAGAGCCGGTCGAGCCGGGTCCGGGCTCCACGCCGACGAACCAACAGCAGTCCGAAGCCGACAGTCGTCGCCCCGCCCACGGCGAGGGCCAGGTCGATGGCGTTCATTGCCAGCCCTTCCCCGGCATGAACCGCCACGGACCCGACGGCCGGGGCGGCGTGATCCCCCGGTCGGCGATCAGCATTTCCAGCTGGTCGGCCGCCTGCGCCCGACCGCTGCCGCGCCGCCACGCGGTGAGCACGACAGTGGTCCGTTGCTCCGGATGCGCGTCCAGGACGCAGATCTCGCTCAGGACCCGAGTGCCGTCCGGGCCGCGCTGCAGGTGCACGACGATGCGGAGCGCAGCATGCGCGAGGGCGTGCAGCGCCGCCCTCGGGACGCCGCCCAGCAGTCCGAGCGCCTCCAACCTGGCCGGCACGTCGGCCGGCGAGTTGGCGTGCAGCGTGGCGGCACCGCCCTCGTGGCCTGTGTTGAGTGCGCCGAGCAGGTCGACGATTTCGGCGCCGCGACACTCGCCGACGACCAGCCGGTCGGGGCGCATCCGCAACGCCTGGCGGACCAGGTCCCGCAGCGTGATCTCGCCGGCACCCTCCACGTTGGACATCCGCGACTGCATCGAGACCACGTGCGGGTGCGCGAGCCGCAGTTCGGCGGCGTCCTCGACCACGACGAGCCGCTCGGCGGGCGGTGCCAGGGACAGCAGCGCCGCCAACACGGTCGTCTTGCCGGTGCCCGTGCCGCCGGTCACCAGGAACGGAATCCGTGCCGCGATGATCGACGCCAGCAGACGGGCCGCAGCAGGCTCGAGCGTGCCGCGCGTGATGAGCTCGTCGATGGTGAACGTCTGCCGGCGGAACGTCCGCAGCGACAGATATGGCCCTTCACGCCCGATCGGTGGCAGCACGGCGTGCAGCCGGGTGCCGTCGGGCAGCTGCGCGTCGACGAACGGCGACGCGTCGTCCAGCCGCCGCCCAGCGCTGGCCGCGAGCCGCTGGGCGAGCCGGCGCACCTCGGCCGCGTCGCCGAACCGGCCCGTGACCCGCCGCAGCCCCGAGCCGCGGTCGACCCACACCTCGACACCGTTGACCAGCACGTCGGTGACGGAGGGGTCGGCGAGCAGTGGGGCGAGCCCGCCGGCGCCGATCATCTCGCCGATGAGCCGGTCGGCGACCTGCCGCTGGGTACTTTCCCCGAGCAGGGCCGCGCCCGGCTCCGCGCGCACCGCCGCCAGCACCGCCCCTGGCGTCGGCTCGACGCTGTCGACCGTCATCCGCAGCCGGACCCGTTCGACGAATTCGTCCATCGGCACACTGACGGTCCCGGCCCCGGCCGCCGCCGTGACCCGCCCCTCCAGCACGAGCGCGTTCATGCCGCCACCCCGTCGGCAAGGCCGAGGTCGCCGATGATCCGGCGGCACAACTGGGCGAGCGGGCCGCGGCCGTTGCCGGCCGGTGGGGTGCCCTGCTCGAGGCGCCGTGGTAGGTCGGGCTCGGCGCGCAGCGTCCCGGCGACCGGCAGGCCCAGCGACCGCGCGATCTGCCTGGTGCGCAGCCGGCCCGGCGCGGGGCCGCGCACCACCAGCCGCAGCTCGTCGGTGTGCGGCGTGACGGTTGCCGCGACCCGTGCGGCCGCGATGCAGGCGCGCAGCTCGGCCGGCACCACGAGGAGCACCCGGTCGGCGGCGCGCAGGGCGAGGACCGCCGCGTCGTCCAGCGATCGGGGCAGGTCGGTGACGACGAGGTCGCGTCCGCGGCTGCCCGCGTCGAGTGCGGCGGCCATCGCGTCCTGTGACAGCCCGCCGGGCTGGCCACGGTCGCAGGACAGCACGGCGACGTCGCCGCGGCTCGGCAGGGCGGAGACGAGCGCGGGCGGGTCGACGGCGCCGCTCGTGGCGGCCAGCGCCGGCCAGCGCAGGCCGGCGACGTCCTCCCAGCCGAGGATCAGGTCGGCGCCGCCACCCAAGGGGTCCGCGTCGACGAGGAGCGAGCGCAGGCCGACATTGCCCGCAGTGATCGCCAGACCGGCGGCCAGGACGCTCGCGCCGGCTCCGCCGCGCCCGCCGAGGACGGCCAGGATCCTGCCGCGGGCGGCGACCGTGACCGTGTGCCGCTGGGCCACCGTCGCAAGGCGGTCCGTGAGCCATTCGGCGCCGTCGGGGAAACGGACGATCTGCTCGGCGCCGACCGCGTCGGCGAGTGCCGTCACGCGGTCCATCCGCTGGTCGCGGGTGAGCAGCACGACCCCTTGCCGGCGGGGCAGCCGGGCCCGGGCGCAGGCCTGCGCCGCGGCGTCGCCGATCAGGACGATCGGCGCGTCGGGATATCGGGCCCGGGCAGGTTCTGGGCCCGCCTCGACGTCGACGTCGAGCGGGATCCCTGCGGCGAGGTTGAGCACGTCGTCAAGCAGGTCGAGGTCGTCGGTGACGAGCAGCGGTCGATGTCGGGCCACGGCGTGCTCCACGGTGTAGACGGGCTGGTGGACTGCGCACACCATGGCTCCGACACCGCCGCCGCGGCTGGACCGTCAACCCGTTTCTGTGGATAACCCGCCGCTTGTGGATAACCCCCGCGCCCACAGTCGATCTGCTATGCCAGTCCGGACAAATCAGGCGCAATACGGCGTCCGGCTTGCTGGTCGTACCAGCGAAAATTCGAGCAGCCAGAGTTAGCCATGCCAAAACGGTCGAACAGGCAAAATTCGTGAACGCTCAACAAAGCATCCGGCGTCAATGCTCTATAACCCGACCATTAGTCGGAGCCAGCATGCAAAAGGCCATGTGGCTGATGAGATACAAAGGGGACGACCCCCGCCGGGGGGTGACGGGGGTCGCCGGGGGTTCGGCTCCGGGGGGGTCGAGCCGAACCCACTCAGCGGCTACGGGGGGTGCAACCGCTGAGGGTCAAATAACGGGTCGCTGTCGCTTGGACGTGAAACCTCGTCGCAAACATAAGCATGCCTGAGTGGACTGCCATACGTCGAGTAGCACTGGCCCGCAACACGCCCAGAACGCCAATCAATATTTCACGCTGTGGTAATCATCCGTGATCAAGCCTACGCCCAGCGTGACCCGAAGACGGGTTGGCAAGTCCGCCCCCCACACCATGTCCGGCAACGCTACACTTGCCCGCCGTGGGGCGTAGCGCCGCGTTTTTCGACCTGGACAAGACGGTGATCGCCAAGTCAAGCGCCTTGGCATTCGGTCGACCGTTCTATCGGGATGGCCTGATCAGCCGCCGCGACGTGATCAAAGGCGCCTACGCGCAGCTGCTCTTCCGCGTCGGCGGAGGCTCCGACGAGCAGACCATGTCCAAGACGCGAGACTACCTCGCGGCCCTGGTCAAGGGCTGGCGCGCCGAGCAGGTCCGGCAGATCGTGCGGGAGACGCTCGAGGAGCTGATCAGTCCGTACATCTACGCGGAGGCCGTGCTGCTGATCGAGGAGCACCGTGCCGCCGGCCGCGACGTGGTCCTGGTCTCGACCTCCGGCGACGAGATGGTGCGCCCGATCGGCGAGCAACTGGGCGTCACCGACATCATCGCGACCCGCATGGTCATCGGCGACGACGGCTGCTACACCGGCGATGTCGACTTCTACGCGGCCGGGCCCAACAAGGTCGTCGCGGTCAAGGAACTCGCCGCCGAGCGCGACTATGACCTCGCCACGTGTTACGCCTATTCCGACTCCGTGACCGACGCGGGACTGCTCGGCCTCGTCGGGCATCCGACGGCAGTCAATCCCGACCGCGGACTGCGCAAGATCGCCATCGAGCGCGCCTGGCCGATGCTCGCGTTCCGCCACCCGATCCCCCTCGGCCGTCGCCTGCGGGAGCGCCCGGCGGTGCCGGTGACCGCCGCCGCGATCGGTGTCGGTGTCGGGTTGGCGATCGCGTTCGCCCTGTACAGCAAGCATCGCCGGACCAAGGCCGCCCTCACCGCGGCATGATCCCAGCAGCACCATCCGTCACATTCTCCGGCGAGGGGCTTCCGCTCATGGAGGTCACGGCGTAGAACAGAAGAGCGGGATCTGACACGGATCTCGTGCACGGCCACCGGGCACCCACGAGCGATCAGCCGCGGTAGGCGCGTTGCGGCGGCTCCGCAAGGACCGCTGACAACGGACTCAAAAGTGCACGCATGGTAACCCGGTAGGACGTGTGTGACGGCGCCTCTCGATGAGGCGCCGTTCACTGTGCGTAGGCGGCGCTCTCGCAGATGTCGACCAGTTCCTCCGCCGCACGCTCGGCCGCGCTCGCGTAGTGCCGCAGCCACGACCGCAGCCCGTCCGGTGTGCCGGTCGCGAAGGCGTTGGCCGCGCCGACATACTCCGGCTCGCGACTGCGGTGACCGACATCCATGGCCAGCAGACCGCGCGGGTCCAGCCCACCGCCGATCAGGGTCAGCCGCGCCGCCGCACGCGCCACCACTCCGTTCGGCCCCTCAAAAGCCTTCAAAGCCAAAAGCTCCCCATGTACGACTGCCGCCTGCACCAGCACAGGAACCCTCGTGCCGCCCGTGACAAGCGCCGACAGCGCGTCCAGTCGAGTCGCGGACTCCGCCTTGACGGGGCGGCCCAGCCACGCCTCCGGCACGACGTCGCGGGCGATCAGGGTGTGGAGCCGGGCGAGCGCTTGGCGGGGCGCCTTGGACCAGGTGCCGGTCAGGCCGTCCAGGGCCGCGGTCGCCCGCAGCGCACCGTGGACGACAGGGTCGGTCACGACCCCGGCCCGCACCCCTTCGAGGTCGAACCCATGCGTGTCCAGCGCCGCGCTGGCAACGGACGAACGCAACGCCACCTCGGCGGCGACTGGCCCGCCCGAACGGCGCAGGGCCCGGTGTCGCATGGCCGCGTCGACGGCCACACGCGCGGCGTCGAAGGCGGGCCGGACGTCGGCGAGTTCAAGCAGTGGAGCGAGTGGGTCAACCTGCACGGGCAAACGGTATCGTGCCTCTACTGGTAACAATACTTACAGAAGAGCCCGGCGCTCCACAGGCGCCACTCAGCGCAGAAGACTCGCAAACTGTCACACCCCCCAACTAGCCTGCTTGCGAGAGCTGGACCACATCGAGGAGCCATCACCGATGAGCGAAACCTTGGAAAACCTTCTCAACGAGACCCGGCAGTTCCCGCCGCCTGCCGAGTTCGCCGCCGCCGCCAACGTGACGGAGGGTGCCTATGCCGAGGCCAGGCAGGACCGGCTCGCGTTCTGGGAGCGGCAGGCCCGCCGGCTGAGCTGGGCCAAGGACTGGGACCAGGTGCTTGACTGGACCAACCCGCCGTTTGCGAAGTGGTTCGTGGGCGGCCAGCTCAACGTGGCCTACAACTGCCTCGACCGGCACATCGAGGCCGGCCGTGGCGACAAGGTCGCCATCCACTGGGAGGGCGAGCCCGGCGACACCCGCACCATCACCTATGCCGACCTGCACCGCTCGGTGTGCCAGGCCGCCAACGCGCTGACCGACCTGGGCGTCACCGCCGGCGACCGGGTCGCGATCTACCTGCCGATGATCCCCGAGGCAGCCGTCGCGATGCTCGCCTGCGCGCGCATCGGCGCGACCCACAGCGTGGTCTTCGGTGGCTTCTCCGCCGACGCGCTCAGCGGTCGCGTCGACGACGCCAGCGCCAAGGTCGTCATCACCGCCGACGGCGGCTTCCGCCGGGGCAAGCCCAGTGGCCTCAAGACGATCGTCGACGAGGCCGCGGCCAAGTCACCCAGCATCGAGAAGGTGCTCGTGGTGCGCCGCACCGGCCAGGACGTCGACTGGGACGACAGCCGCGACCTGTGGTGGCACGAGGTCGTGGAGACCGCCTCGGCCGAGCACACGGCGCAGCCGTTCGACGCCGAGCACCCGCTGTTCATTCTGTACACGTCCGGGACCACCGCGAAGCCCAAGGGCATCCTGCACACCACCGGCGGATACCTGACCCAGGCGAGCTACACGCACCACGCCGTGTTCGACCTGAAGCCCGACAGCGACGTGTATTGGTGCACCGCCGACATCGGCTGGGTCACCGGCCACAGCTACATCGTCTACGGGCCGCTGTCCAACGGCGCCACCCAGGTCATGTATGAGGGCACGCCCGACACCCCGCACCGCGGCCGCTTCTGGGAGCTCGTCCAGAAGTACAAGATCACCATTCTGTACACGGCCCCGACCGCGATCCGCACCTTCATGAAGTGGGGCGACGACATCCCCGCCGGCTTCGACCTCTCGTCGCTGCGCCTGCTGGGCTCCGTCGGCGAGCCGATCAACCCCGAAGCCTGGATGTGGTATCGCGAACACATCGGCGGCGATCGCTGTCCCGTCGTCGACACCTGGTGGCAGACCGAGACCGGCGCAATCATGATCTCCCCGCTGCCGGGCGTCACCGCCACGAAGCCGGGCAGCGCCATGCGCCCTCTGCCCGGCATCTCCGCCGACGTCGTCGACGACCAGGCCCAGTCCGTCCCCGACGGCGGCGGTGGCTACCTGGTCCTGCGCGAGCCGTGGCCGTCGATGCTGCGCACCATTTGGGGCGACGACGAGCGCTTCAAGGAGACGTACTGGTCCCGCTTCCAGGACATGTATTTCGCCGGCGACGGCGCCAAGAAGGACGCCGACGGCGACCTGTGGCTCCTGGGCCGCGTCGATGACGTCATGCTCGTCTCGGGCCACAACATCTCCACCACCGAGGTCGAGTCCGCGCTCGTCAGCCACCCGAAGGTCGCCGAGGCCGCCGTCGTCGGCGCCACCGACCCGACCACGGGGCAGGCGATCGTCGCCTTCACCATTCCCCGCGGCGGCGTCGAGACCGAAGGCGAGGCCGGCGAGGCCCTCATCCAGGAGCTTCGCAACCACGTCTCCAAGACCCTCGGGCCGATCGCCAAGCCCCGCCAGATCATGCTCGTCCCGGAGCTTCCGAAGACCCGCTCGGGCAAGATCATGCGTCGCCTTCTGCGCGATGTCGCCGAGAACCGCAGCCTCGGCGACGTCACAACCCTGCAGGACTCGACCGTCATGGACCTGATCTCCTCCGGCCTGCAGTCCGGCAAGTCCGAGGACTGACGGCGCTGCACTCGCGGTCCCGGGCCGGCGGCCTTCCCGTCGGCCCGGGGACCGAGCCTCTTTCACCAGCCACCAGCCACCTGACCGCCGCCTTCGACTGCGACCGCCGCACTCGGCTGCGGTCGCCGCCTACGACTGGACCGACGCATTCGACTGTGGCCGCTGTGTTGACATGTCGCTGCCAGCACGACGAGCCGCGGCATCGCGCCATGCCTGGTCGCGCGGAGCGCGGCGCAGCATAGGACTATCGACGGCGCCGGGCTTTTCGACAGCACCGGCCTGTCATGGGCGTCCGCCCTGTCAGCGCGCCCACGCTAGCCTTCGCCCACACAGGCCCTTCGCCCGCGCAGGTTCTTCGCCCACGCAGGCCCTTCGCTGCCCGTGCTGGCTTCGTCGCCCGCGCTTGCCCTGGGGTCCGCCCGTAACTGGGCCTCCTGGGTGCTGCACCGGCTTCCTGGGACGCCTCGCCTGCGTTGGCCCTGGGCACCGTAGTGGCTACTGGGACATCGTGTGTGCGCTGGCGCCACGTGCTGCGGCACTCGCGTCGGCCTGCCGTCTGCGCACCCATTTGGACGCCCGCATCGAACAACCCGAAGGATCCGCGGGGTCAGGGAGGGTGTTCCGAGATGGAGCAGCACGGCGCCGCATCGGTCCGACTCGGGACAGACAACGGTCTCGCGCGGACTCCGGCGTGCAGTCCAGTCCGCACGCCGGGACGGCTGCGGTCACCGGCGAAGCCATCCCGCACTTCGATCAAGACGTCCCGGGATGTCGGCAGGGAACCGAATGCACGAAGCGGACGAAACAGGCCGCCTGCCGGGACGGTCTGCCCGCAGACGCCAACACTCGGCGCATGACGTGGGCAGGCCGAGGAGACAAGGTCGGTCTGGCGGTCGAAAGACGAGGAAAGGGGCGGCCCCCGGGACCGGGGCCGCCCCTACGCACGCGTAGGTGGAGCTACGCGTAAATCTTCAGCGGTGTGTAGGTCTGGCGGGGGAAGATCTGCCCGACCTCGGCGTCCGTCAGGCCGAACCGGCCCTGGGCCACCGATCCAAACACGCTGAACATGTTGTTCATCTCGGGCAGGTCCCCGTTGACGAGGGTGCCGGTGCCGTTCCAGGTGCCGATGAGCTTGCCGGCGAGCTTCTTGCCAGACAGGACGATGACGCCGCCGCCCTTGCCGTGGTCGGTGCCGCCGCCGTTCTCCGCGACGCGCCGGCCGAACTCGGTGGAGACCATGACAGTGACGTTGCCGGCCAGGTCGCCCAGGTCGTCGAAGAAGGCGGCCATGCCGGCTGCCAGTTCGCCGAAGTGGGTGGCCACGTAGCCGCCGCGGGTGCCCTGGTTCTCGTGGGTGTCCCAGCCGCCCATGCCGATCGTGGCGATGCGGACGTTGGCGCCGCCCTTGATGAGCTGGGCGAGTTCCTTGAAGGCGTTGCCCACGCCGGCGTACTTGACGCCTTCGGTGGGGGTGTAGCCCTTCTGCGCCAGCGTGGAGGCCAGGGTCAGCGCGTCGATGCCGGCCTTCACCGGGGCCTCGATCGGGTGGTTGGTGCCGGTGAAGAGCTTCTGGATCGCCTCGACGGTCGGCGCCTTGTATTTGCCGTCGCCGTTGACGTTCAGAGAGGCGACGTTGTTGAGCGCGAGCGCGCCGCCGCCACCGACGAGGGAGCGGGGCAGGGTCGAGCCGATGCCGATGGCGCGGAAGGCGGTGCCGGGTCCGAGCTTGTCGGCCAGGTTGGTGAGCCAGCCCATGCCGCCGGTCTCGGCGGGGAGGCCGCCGAGCTGGCAGATGTCGGTCGCGGCGAAGTGGCTGCGGTCGAGGCGCCGGTCGCTGACGGCCGGGATGAAGGCCAGCTGGCCCGCGTCCAGGTACTTCTTCAGCGGCGTGAACGACTGGTTGAGGCCGAAGCCGCGCTCGAGGGGGATCGAGCCGTTCTCCGGCAGCGTGAAGCTGGGCCGGACCCGGTTCAGGACCGCGTCGTTCATGGGGGCGAACAGCGACAGTCCGTCGGCACCGCCGTACAGGAACACGTGGATGAGCGTGCCCGTCGGGGTGGCCGCGAACGAGGCCTGCGTGGTCAGGAACTGGCTGGTGGCGAGCGCGGTCGTGGTGGCCGCCGCGCCGACGAAGAACCGCCGGCGGGTGACGCCCTTGCCCTCGTCCTGCTCGTCCTCCTGGCGGGCGAGCTCGAGGTACTGGTCGCGGGTCGCCTTCTGCTCCTCCTGGACCGCCACGGCTTCGGCGCGCAGCGCGGCCTCGAAGGGGTTCGGGCCGAGCTTGAGCAGGTCGGGGCATTCAGGGTGAAGTGAGCGCACTGTCTTCTCCATAGGTATGCCTCGACTTACCGGAGGTGGTGGTGGGGAGTGGCGAAGATGGCCCGGACCACCGATGCGATGGCGCCGTTGAACGTGGCGTCGACCGGCGTGCTCGCCGTCATCGTGGGGCTGACGATGTGGAGGATCGCCAGGCGGCGGTCGTTGTCGAGCGTGACGTTGATCAGCTTCTTGGTCAGCGCGTCGAGGTAGGCGCCCGCGGTCGCCGGGGGGCTGGCGATGATCGCTTCGGGCTTCTGCCAGGTGAACTGGCGCCGGCCGCCGGTGATCGCGGTGTACGCGTCGTTCCACTGGTTGACCATGGTGCCGGCGGAGGTCCACGCCACGTACACGTCGGCGTAGCCGTTGGGGGTCGGCAGCTCCATCGGGGCGTGGCCGTACTCCTCCAGCTTGCGCTTGATGTCGCCGAGGCCCTGGACCATCGGGCTGAGGTTCGTGTTGTTCGACGTGAAGCCGGCCGGAGCGTCGGCGCCGATCTCCAGCGCACGGTACGTGGCGGTCAGGTACTCGCCGGGGCGGCGGACCTTCTGGCCGACGGACGCCCAGAACTCGGTGCGGCTCAGCATCGTCATGAGCACGGCCGGGATGTTGCTCTTCTTGTCGAGGTACGTCTTGGCCATCGCGTCGACCAGCGTCTTCGGCGGCACGTCGGAGACGAACCGGGTCGCGAGGTTCTGCGCCATGTACCGCGCGGTGTTCGGGTGCAGCGCCAGGTAGCGGTAGTACGCCTCCTGGACGGCCTCGCCACCCTCGGCGGTCGGGTTCGCGTGCGAGAAGCCCATGATCTTGACCGGGCCGACGTAGTGCTGCTCCGGGCGGTACACGTACTGGTTGTCCCGGACGCTGCGGCCGGTCTGCAGCATGGCCGCCTGGCGGACGTCGGCCTCGGTGTAGCCGTTGAAGGCGCCGACCGTGTAGAGCTCGAGGTTCTCGCGGGCGAGGTTCTCGTTGATCTGGTCTTTCGTCGACTCGTCCTGGTCGAGGTACTTCAGCAGCGCTGCGTGCCGGTTGCCGGCCACGAACATGTCCACGTAGTTGCCGAGGGCGTGCTTGCGGATGACGTCCCGCTCGAACGACGCCCGGGTCAGCTCGTTGCCCTCGTGGAAGGCCGCGACGTGGAAGTAGTCGCCGAAGAAGTCGACCATCATCTCGAAGAGCTGACGGTCGGAGAAGAGCTGCTTGGCGATCGCGTACCGGACGTTCTGCTCGTCCGCCTGGATGCCCTTCTTGTCCAGGTCCTCGCGCTGCGCCTTGAGCTGCTCGTAGGACATGGACCAGGTGACCAGCTCGGCGTCGGCCTTCTGCTCGCCCCGGGTCAGCGGGATCGTCTCGGGCTTGAGCTGCTTGGCGATCCAGCCGTTGATGCCGAGCTTGTTGATGTCGGCGATCGTCTTGCTGTTGGGCCCGAAGGTGAGGCGGCCGGCGAGGTGCCGGACCGGGTCCTTGGTCGGCAGCACGGTCTTGGCGGTGACCTTGGCGTTCTTGGCCGCGTCGGCGGGCGTGCCGAACGAGTTGCCCGTCGTCGGCGTGTTCTTGCGGATGCCGAGGCCGGCCTGGCCGTTCATCAGGCTCTGGTTCTGGTCGACGTACGCGGGGGCGGCGGTGTCGACGGGCACCTCGGCGCCGGTGTTGGCCGGGTCGGTGCCTTCACCGAAGAACTGGGTGACGGCGTAGGCGCCACCACCGATGAGGGCGGCCGCGCCACCGCCGATGGCGATCATCGCCGTACGGCGGCGCCAGTTCGACGGCTCCTCGTCATCGAAGTCCTCGTCCTCGATGTCGGGCAGGCCGGCACCGCGGCTGCGGGCGGCGGTGCTCGGGTCGTAGAAGTGAGGGCCGGAGCCGCCACGGTCGGCGGGAATGGCGCCCTGCCGGTCATAGCCGCGGGGGGCCTGCGCGCGCCGACCGCTGCCGGTCTGGTCCTCGTAGCCGGACTCGTAGTACGAGTCGGCGTACGGGTCGTAGTTGCCGTCGGGGCCCTGTCCCGGGCGCCGTCTCGGCACGTCTCGCTCGTTCATCTACAAATCCCGATTCCGACGATGTGGGGGCTCACGTGCGTCGATCCGGAAGTTAGTGGGTGCCAAGAGCAGGGACAAGCCGCGTATGAAGCGCTCTGACCAGGACTTAAGGAGCCTTGCCACGACCCGGCGTGAAGGTCAACCCAGCCGTGCTGGACTTAACCGCGCTGAGCTGCGGAAACGACCACTTCGAAGGGTCCGTCGCACGGCCGTGGAAGCGTGATCAGCACAGACACATTTAAGGTGGTCCTGCACCGCCGCCGCCGAGGCGAGATCAGGCGAAAAGTCCGGTAAGCCGGACCTCGTGATACGTATCTGCCTGGCACGGCGGACCGGCGGCGATGGACATCCGGCGCTCGTCGAGGTCGAGCACGACGGCGTACAGCGACTCCGAGCGGTCCTCTTCGGTCAGCGCGTCGGCGTCGTGCCGGCAGATGGCCTGCGGGTAGCCGCCGTGGTCGGCGAGCACGCCCTGGATGTCCTTCTCCGCGATCGGGAGCGAGCCGAGCAGGCGGCGCGCCCGGGCGCTGCGGAAGAGCGACGAACTGCCGATGTCACGCAGGGTGTCGTGCACTGTCGGCAGCGCCTCGAAGTGGTTGGCGTGTGTGATGACACCGTCGATCGGGTTCAGCACGCCCACGTCACTGGGAGCGACCTCCAAATCGATGATCTCGCCCGGCACGCCGACCGAATCCGGTACCCCTGCGGAAAACGACTGGCCGAGCAACAGGTTGATGCTCGCGCTGCGGGGTGTGGAGCACGCGACTCGAAGTGCGGAGCCGAGCACGCGCTGCTCGAGCACGGCCCGGAGCAGGACGTGATACGGCACACCGCCCGGCCGGCCGTCCCGGTCGCTGGTGAGCATGTTGACGCAGACGCCCAGGCCGGCATCGTTGAACCCGGCCTTGGCCAGCATTCCGGCCTCGGTCAGCGTGAGGACCGTCGATCCGCGCTCGTCCCGGGTCGCCAGCAGCAGCGTGTACGGCCGCTGCGCCGGGTGCCAGTCCCAGTTCTGCGCCAGGACGGTGTGACCCGATGCCGTCCGCGAGTCCAGGACGCCGATCGAGGTGCACTCGGTGGCGCGGTTGCCGTAGAGCAGCTCGGTCCGCGCGTTGAGCGCGTAGATCTCCTCGACCGGCACGCCGGAGCCCTCCGCGACGCCATCGAGCAGCTGCGCCACGCGCGGGGCGTGCTGCCGGGAGGCCGCGCGGAACAGGCTCCCCGCGCGCCGGACCGCCGGCCGGTCCAGTCCCGTCGCCGCGAACCGGTCCAGGTAGTTCGCGGTGTTCGCGGCAATCATGGCTCGAGCAGCGGCACCGTAAGCGACGCCACACTCACTCGGTGTACCCTCGACTTTGATCAGCGGCAACGGCAGGTCCATGCGCTGAACGCTAAGCGTGACCGCCCTTGTGGAGAACCCTCACGCGACCCTCGGCGTCACGGATCACAGCCGGTCGCCTGGCAGAGATCTTGGCCGCGGGGCCCTACGCTGAGCAACATGAACCCCTCGGTTGACGACACGTGCGTCATGATCGACGGGCCGTGGTCGCACCGCTTCGTCAGTGCCAACGGCACAAGGTTCCACGTCGTTGAAGCGGGCACCGGCCCGCTGGTGTTGTTCCTGCACGGCTTTCCCGAGTTCTGGTACGCGTGGCACAACCAGCTCACCGCGATCGCCGACGCGGGCTTCCGGGCCGTCGCGGTCGACCTGCGCGGCTACGGGGCCAGCGACAAGCCACCGCGCGGTTACGACGGGTACACGATGGCGGGCGACGTCGCCGGCCTGATCCGCGCACTCGGCGAGCGCACCGCGTACCTCGTCGGCGCCGGCTATGGCGGCATGATCGGCTGGGCGACGGCGGCCTTCCACCCCAAGCTGGTCCGCCGCCTGGTCGTGCTCGGCGCGGCCCACCCGCTGCGGCTGCGCGCCGCGCTCGCCACCGACCCCCGCGGCCAGCTCGCCGCCGCCCGGCCGGTGCTGAAGTTTCAGCTGCCGCGGTTCGAGCACGTCCTGACCAGGAACAACGCCGCGCTGATCGGCGAATACCTGGCGATGTGGGGCGGCCCGGACTGGGTCGGCACCGACGAATACCGCGACTACGAGCGCTGCTGCCGCGAGGCCATGCGCATCCCGCAGGCCGCGTTCTGCGCGCTGGAGACCTACCGGTGGGCCGCTCGTTCGGCGCTGCGGTTGCAGGGGTACCGCTTCATCAAGCAGCTCCAGACGCCGATCATGGCGCCCACGTTGCAGTTGCACGGCGCTGCGGACACGGCTGTCCTTCCCCGCACCGCACAGGGTTCGGGCCGCTACGCGCTGGCTGAGTACGAGTGGCGCCTGCTGCCCCGAGTCGGACATTTTCCGCATTTGGAGCAGCCGGAGCTCATCACGGGCGAGATCCTGCGGTGGATCAAGACGGGCTAAACCCGGTATTCCCGGAGTTCGCTGACATCGGCGCGGGGCGCCCAGCCCTGATACACGCCGTAGTCGAACTCCTCCAGGCCGAGTTCGGCGGCGACGGTCGCCTTGCCGCCGGTGTATTCGACCCGCAACCATCCGTCATGCTCGCCGAGCACGATGAACGGCTCGTCCCGCCAGAAGCACGTGGTGCGGACGTAGGCGAAGTCGACCTCGCTCAGCGGCACGACCCGCCGGAACCGGCCGGCCCGCACCTCTTCGAAGCCCTCGCTCGGGTCGGGCCGGTACAGGCGGACGTTGTCGCCGTCGGGGCTGGCCTCGTACTCCGCGCCCTGCCAGCGGGCCGCGTAGCCGTCGCGGATCACAGGTCCTTGCCCCTCCGCCACGCCGGACCGTCCGCATCGAGGCGGGCGATCAGCTCCTGCTGACCGTCGCGCCGCAGCCGCCACAGCTCCGCGTGGTGCGGCAGCCGCGCACTGTCCACCTTGAACTCGGCGATCACGTCGTTGTTGTCACTCGGCGCGAACCCGTTGCCACGGAACGGCGGCCGCTCGATGACCCACCCCTCCATCGCCCGCATCGCCGCCTCGTGCGGTCCGCCGTACGGGATCCGGTACAGGTCGCCGCGGTACGCCTTCCAGCGCAACACGTACGCCTCCTCGGCATCCGGCTTGAACGACGATCCCGCGTACCCGAGACCCAGCGCCTGATAGAGCTGCTCGGGCGTCTGCAGGTGCGCCACCTCGCCGGCCCGGTGCACGAACCCGGACACCCGGTCGTAGCCGCGCTCCAGGTAGTAGGACAACTGCTCGGGCGAGATCGGCTTCTGCATCAGCAGCGGCCCGCTGGACACCTGCGGCTCGAACGCCGGCCGCGGCTGCTGCGCCGGCTTCACGACCGCCGCCGGCGCCTCGGGCTCGTCGACGCCGAGCCCCAGCTCAGCGGCCCACGTCGCGAGCTGCACGACCTCCGTGCCGGGCAGCACCGCCCCGATTGGCGAGTCCGGGTTGACCGCGAACGCCAGCTGGTCCCCCGGCGGCCAGTTCCGGATCAGCCGCGTGAACTTGATCCAGCTGCCCTGCGTGTCGGCCAGCCGGTCCGCCAGCCGCTCCACCGACGTGAACACCACCAGGTGCGGCAGCCCGTTCATGTGCTCGGTCCGCCACGACGCCGGGTCGATCGGCCCCTCGCCGGACCATCCCGGCACGAGGATCTTGGCCAGCAGCAGCGTCGACAGGAACCGGTCGGTGCTGTTGGCCTGCACCGCCTCGAACAGGTCCTGCTCCACGGTGTTCACCGGCCGGAAGTCCCGCGCCTGCGCCGCCGCCGACTTCACCGGCACCGTCGCGGGCGGCGTGACCACCTCCGCGTCGACGATCTCCGCGTGCAGCCGAACCGGCGGCTCATCGACGACCTCGGGCTCGTAAACCGTCTCGAAGAACGACCTGACGTCCTGCGACGGCGCCGCTTGGGTCGCGTTTTCCGCCGGTGTACCGGCAGAGCCTTCCGCCCCGCCAAAGAACGACACGGGAGCACCCCGGTCGGCTGCCGACTGGCCGATCGCCTGCGTGGATTCGGTGTCGTCCCGCCCGGCCGTCGACCGCCCGCTCGGCGTCGTGCCCCATGGCTCCGCCCGGCTGCCGGCCGCGCCGTTCTCGGCGGACCATGCGCCGTTCTCGGTGGACCACGCGCCGGCTTCGTCGGTGGGCCGGGTGCTGGTCTGTCCGGTGGCGCTGGATCGGGCGACGCGCTCCTCGATGGCCCGAAGCTGCTCGGCCAGCTCGCGGGCGGCAAGCTCCTCGGCCGCCTTCGCCTGCGCGGCCCGCTCCTCGATCGCGCGCAGCTCCGCCGCCAGGTCGAGCCCGGCCGAGCCTTCCGACGGCCGCCAGGGCTCGAACGCGCCCTGCCCGCTGCCAGGTCCGGCATCCTGGTCCTGCGCCAGCCAGCTCAGCGCCGCCCGCTGCTCCGCGGCCCGATCGAACGCCGCCCGGTCCCGCTCGACCTCGGCCCGATCGGCAGCGGCCCGCTCCGCGTCGGCCTGCTGAGCCGCAAGGTCACGAGCCTGCTGGTCGGCCAGGTCGCGGGCCGCCTGCGCGGCCAGGTCGCGGTCCCGCTGCTCGGCGAGTGCCTGCGCTTCTTGCGCCGCCAGTTCCCGAGCGGCCTGCCGTGCGGCAAGCTCCTGGTCGGCGAGTTCCTGAGCGGCCTGCCGTGCGGCAAGGTCTCGAGCGGCGTCCTGCTCGGCGAGTTCGCGCGCCGCGTCCTGCGCAGCAAGCGCACGGGCCGCGTCCTGCGCAGCAAGTTCGCGTGCGGTCTCCTGCGCGGCCAGCTCACGGGCGGCCTGCTCGCGGGCTTCCTGTTCACGGGTGGCCAGCTCGCGCGCTGCCTGCTGGGCGGCGATGTCCCGGGCTGCCTGGTCGCGGCCTCCCTGGTCGCGGTCGCCTTGGTCACGGCCGCCTTGGTCACGGCCGGCGCCCTGCTCACGGCTGGCGGCCTGGTCGCGGCCGCCCTGCTCGAACGCACTCGGTCCCCACGGCGCCGGCTCAAGCGGGGGCTGCTCGCGCTCAGGCGCCCCGAACGAGCGGCTCGGCGCGTCGAACTCCGAAGGCTCGGTGTCGGCGAAGAACGGATGTTCGTCCAGGTCGGGCAGCCGCCCGAACCCGGCGGCCTTGGCCCGACCCTTGACCGGACCGAACAGCGACCCGGGCTCGTTGACCGGCGCCTCGACCGAAGCGGCCGGCGGCTCGTCAACCTCGGGCGCCTCGATGTCCAGCCGACTGAACCCGGGCCGGTCGAATACCGGCCGGTCGAACGGCAACGGCGGCTCGGCCTGCGCCCGCCACGACGGCTCCTCGCCCCGGGTCCCGCCCAGCACCTCGCCACTGAGCGCAGCCTCGCCACGTCCCACGACCTCGCCACGGGACCCGGCCACGCCCCAGGACGCGATGTCGCCACGAGCTGCGACGTCGCCACGAGCTGCGGCTTCACCAGGCGCCGCGAGATCGCCACGGGACGCGAGGTCACCGCGGGACGGGAAGTCGCCACGGGACGCGAAGTCGCCACGGGACGGGAGGTCGCCACGGGATGCGGCTTCACCAGGCGCCGCGAGGTCGCCGCGGGACGGGAAGTCACCGCGGGGCCCGGGATCGCCCGGGGCGGACAGGAAGCCGCCCTGGTCGCCGGGGCGTGGGGCGGGTTCGCCGGCGCTGGGCCGGGGGTCGTCGCCACGGAACACGGCGGGGTCGTCGCCACGGAACATGGCGGGATCGTCGGCCTTGGCCCGGCCGGTCGCCAGGAACCCACCGGGCGGCTGCAGGAACCCGCCCTCGCGGGCCGCCGTGCCACCCTCGCCAGCACCGAACGCGCCAGGATCGACCAGCCCGGGACGCATCGGCAGCACGCCGGCGTCGGCCTGCTCGCCGCGCGGCGGCAACGGATCGGAGGGCCGCGGCCGCGCAGGCAAGCTACTCGGCCGACCCGGCAGGGCACCAAGACCGCCGGCACCAGGACGGGGTGGCAGCGAACCCTGATCACCGCTACCGGGCCGCGACGGCAGGTACCCCTGATCGCCACCACCCGGCCGCGACGGCAAGGAACCCTGATCGCCTGCACCAGGTCGGGAAGGCAGCGCGCCGCCCTCGCCGGGACGGAAGGCGGTGTCGGGGCGGTCGCCCGGTTGGCGGGTCGGCAGCGGTGGAGCGGTCGACTGCGGCAGGTCGGGCGGTGGTTGCCACGCGGCCGGGATCACCGGGTCGGCGTGTTCGGTGAAGATCTCGCCGAGGCTGCGGGCGGGTTCGCGGCGCGGCCAGTATCGCCGCGGGTCGCCGTCGCGGTCGTCCTGATCCGGTCCGTCGCCGCCGCGCGACGGTAGCCCGCCGCCGAGGCCGCCGGTCGTCAAAGGCCGGCCGGGCAGACCGCCAGAGCCCGGCGCGGGCGACGTCGGCCGCATCGGCAACCCACCGGAACCCGGCGCCGGCGAGGTCGGCCGCATCGGCAACCCGCCAGAGCCCGGAGCAGGCGACGTCGGCCGCATCGGCAACCCGGACGAACCGGGCTCAGCCGCACCAGGTCGGGTCGGCAGACCGCTGGAGCCCGGAGCAGGCGACGTCGGCCGCATCGGCAACCCGGACGAACCGGGCTCAGCCGCACCAGGTCGAGTCGGCAGCCCGGACTCCCCAAGGCCAGGGCGGCTGGGCAGCCCCGACGCCCCGGGTCGGCTGGGCAGGCCCGCGGAACCCGGAGCTGGTGACGTGGGTCGCATCGGCAGGCCGGCACCGCCAGACGCGGGTCGGGTGTCCGCGCCCGGTGACCATCCCGGCGAGCGGCCCGGCACGTCGGGCTTCAGGTCCCCGAACAGCTCCCGCTCGCCCGGAACGTCCAGCGAGGAGCGGTCGGACTCGTCGAACAGCCCGGACCGGCCCGGCGCGGCCGGAGGCACGGGCGGCGCGGCGGCGGCAGGTGCGACCGGCGGGCGGGGGCGGCGGAAGTCGGCGGGCCGTTCATACCCCGCGGCGCCCGTCGTGCGCTCATAGTTGATCGGGCGGTCCGCCCGCGTCGGCAGGAACGCCCCGGGCGGCGCCACGTCGGGCGGCGGCACGTCCCGCTTGGGCGGCGGCCCGGACGGCGAGCGTCCGGCGGCGAACGCGGCCGCTGCGGCACCCGGCCGAGACCCGGGCTGGCCGAGCGGCGGCGCGGACGAGGGTGCGGGCGGTGCGGACGTCGGCGAGGGCGGCGCGGACGTCGGTGCTTGCGGAGCGGACTGCGGCGCCGCCTCGGCCTTCATCCGGTGGCGCTCGATCGGCGTCGGCGCGGGCTGGTTGGGCACGCTGCGGACCGGCACTTGCGCCGTCGCGCGGGCACGCGAACCGGCGGCCTGCTCGATCCTGGCCCGGGCGCCGAGAGTGCGGCCCGGCAGCCGAACGTCGCCGCGAGTGATCTGTGTCACGAACCACGACGGCAGGTAGCCCTCGATCGGCAGGCCGGGGTTGACCGCGAGCCACCACTCGACATTGGGCCAGATGGTGGACAGGTCGCGGAACGGCACCCGCCGGTGCGTGCCGGGGTGCCCGGCGAGGCACTCGCGGAGCGCCTCGGGCGACGTGAACGCCAGCACGTGGGTGCGGCCCTCGGTCGTCCACGTGCCCCAGCCTGAGTCGCCGCTCTGCGCGCCCTCGGGTGCGACGGGCAGCATGATGTCAGTGCGGGCCAGGATGCGGAAATACTGCTCCTGGTCGTTGGCGCGCAAGGCGTCACGCATGGCGCCTTCGGCCTCGGTGGCCGGCTCCCACTCGCTCACGGCCACCCCCTCTGTCGGGCTCGGAACCGCCGCGCTCGCGAAACTAACCTATACGGCCACGGCAATCCGAGGGGTGCGACCCAACAAGCGCTCCGGCCAGCATAGCGATCGAACCGCCTCCGAACCCAGGCCTGTCTCACGAGCGTCACCGTCCGAGGGTCGAACAATTACCATCTGCGCATGCCGCGTCCCATCAGACTGGCTGTTTTGACTATTTCATGCTGCCTTGTCGGCTTCGGTGTCGCACCCCCGACGGCCGAGGCGCAGGCTCCGCCGTCGTGCCCCGGGCCGATCCGCCCGCCCGCACCGGCACCAACCGGTGTGCCGTGGCCATCCCAGGTGTACGACCAGCGCAAGCTCTCCCCTCTCGCCGACGGCTCTGGCGTGACGGTCGCTGTCGTCGATTCTGGTGTCGACGCCAGGCACCCGCAGCTCCGGGGCGCGGTGCGGGCGGGGCCCGACCAACTCGACGGCGGAGGATCACTGGTCGACTGTGTCGGGCACGGCACCGGGGTGGCGGGGATCATCGCCGCCCGGCCGGCCGCCGGCTCGCCACTGCAGGGACTCGCGCCAGGCGCCACGATCCTGGCGCTGCGGGTCAGCGAACTGGTCGAGCTGGAGGACGGCACGACCGCCGGCCGGCGGGGCAGCCCGGCAGGGGTCGCGGCGGCGATCCGGGCGGCCGTCGAGCGGGGCGCCGGGGTGATCAACCTGTCGCTGGTGTCGTACCAGGACAGCGCCGACGTGCGCGAAGCGGTCCGGTTCGCGGTGTCACGGGACGTGGTGCTGGTCGCCGCCGCCGGCAACCGCTTCGCGGAGGGCAACCGGACACCGTTCCCCGCGGCGTACGAGGGGGTCATCGGCGTCGGCGCCATCGGCCCGGACGGGCAGCGGGTGGCGGGCTCGCAGACCGGCCCGTTCGTGGATCTCGTCGCGCCGGGCGCCCAGATCGTGACGACCGCCACACCGCAGGGGCTGATGACGGTGGAGGGCACGAGCTTCGCGGCACCGTACGTCGCGGCGACGGCTGCTTTGCTCCGCCAGTACCAACCGGGCATGACGGCACCACAGATCGCGGCGCGACTGGTGGCGACCGCCGACGGTGGCGTGGCCGGTCCGGGTTTCGGCGCCGGCGTCCTCAACCCCTACCGGGCGCTGACGGAGGAGACCGGGGCGGCACCGGAGCCGGGAGGGCAGGCGCTTGCTCCGGTCGCGCAGGACCCACGGGCCGCGGCGAGGGCCGAGGCGCAGAGTCGCACGCTGGCGCTGTCCGGGCTGGGCGTGGGACTTGCCGCGCTGATGCTGCTGATCGCGGTCGTGGGGCCGCGTGGGAGGCGCCGAGGCTGGCGCCCAGGCGTCCAGCGACAGCCCGAACCGCCGGATGCGACCTCCGGCGACCGGGCCGCACCTGCATTCGGCAGCCGCCACTGACGGCACCGTGCCGCTCCACGCCGCGCCGCCCCCCGTGCCGCCCCGTGCCGTGCCGCCCCGTGCCGTGCCGTGCCGCGCCGCGCCGCGCCGCGCCGGAGCGTCCGACCGCCGGACCGGGACCGGCTCGCGGCAGGCTGAAGGCCCGGCCCGCGGACTCGTCGCGGGCCGGGCCGTCGCGCCAGCTCAGCGTTGCGGGAACAGGTGCCTGTTGCGCTGCTCCGTCTCCAGGTAGCGCCGCATCGACTCGTCCAGCGCGACCTTGATCTCCCGTAGCGTCGCGGCCAGATCACCGCCCGCCCGCTCCCAGTTGGCCTGGCGGGCCGCATACGCCTCCCGCGCCTCGCCCTGCCATCCCGTGGTCAGTCGCCGGCCGAGCTGCGTGACCTCCTCGAGCCGGGCGTTGAGCGTGTTGAGCGCGCTCTGGATGGACTGCCCGGCGTGATCCATGGCGGCGAAGTTGACCACCAGTGTGTCGTCCATGAATGTCTCCCGTCCGGCTCAGAGCGGCAGGTGCTGGGTGCCGATGCCCCTGAAGCGGGCTCCGGCGTCGGCGTCGGTGACCTGGTAGTTGCGCCCGGCGGACCTGAGGCCCTCGGCGGTCTCCAGCAGGTTCTTGTTGAGCGTCTCCTGGTCCCGGTTCCACGCGTGCTTGACCGTGTCGAACGACCGGCCGCCCGCGCCCTGCCAACCGGTCCTTGTCGTCTCCAGCTCGCGCATCAGCGTGCTGAGCATGCTCTGCAGCTCGCCGTTGACCTGCTCGAACCGTTGCGCGGCGGAATGCAGCTCGGCCTGCTGCGCCTGTGTCGTCTGTGCCACGGTGATCTCCCCGTCTCTCGTGTCGCGGACCCGCCGACGGTATCGGCAGTCACCGATCGACAACCAGACGTAATTCCTCCCTGTGGATAACTTCCGGCATTTCGCCCGTCCTTTACGATGTACCGCGTGGCGGATGGCCGGTCGTTCATCAAGTGGGCCGGCGGGAAGACCCGCTATGCGGCGCAGCTGGTCGCCGCGGCGCCGCCGTTCACCGGCCGCTATTGGGAGCCCTTCATGGGCAGCGCCGCCGTGTTCTTCGAGTTGCGGCCGGCCAAGGCCGTGTTGTCCGACGCCAATCCCGAGCTCGTCGCCTGTTTCCGCGCCGTGGCCGCGTGGCCCGAGGCGGTGATGGAGCGGCTCGACGCGCTGCCCAACACGGCGGAGCGGTTCGCCGAGGTGCGTGCGCAGGATTCCGCCGGCCTGAGCGACGTCGAGCGGGCCGCCCGCGTCATCTACCTGAACAAGACCGCGTTCCGTGGGCTGTGGCGGGTCAACCGGCGGGGTGGGTTCAACGCACCGTACGGCGCGTATGACCGGCCGTACTATCGCCGGGAGACGCTGCTTGCGGCCTCGGCGGCGCTCGCGGGGGTGGATATCCGGCGCTGCGACTTCGAGGAGCCGCTGCGTGAGGCGGCGGCCGGCGACTGGGTGTTTCTCGACCCGCCGTACCTGCCGGAGGGCGGATTCGCGGACTTCAAGCGGTACACCGCAGGCCAGTTCCGCGACGCGGACCATGAGCGACTCGCCGCCGCGATGCGCGACGCCACGGGCCGCGGGGTCCTGATCACGATGACCAACAGCGACACGGACGCGACCCGCCGCATCTACGGCGACTTCACCGCGACCACGATGGCGACCCGCCGCGACATCAACCTGCGATCCGATGCCAGAGCCAGCTCGGACCTGGTGCTCACGAACTATTGAGCGCGTGCTGCCTGCTCGGGGTCGAGGGCCGGCCCGACCGGGAGGAGTCCGACGAACCCGCCCGGCACCGTGACCGGCTCCACGCCCTGGTAGCCGAGGGCGGACAGGACGCCGGCGACCGGTAGCGCGTGCCGCCGGCCGAGATCCGTGACCAGTGTGAGGTTGCCGGTGTCGGTACGCACCAGCGCGCCGCCGCCCGGTGCCACCACGATGCGGTCGGCCAGGACGGTGCCCGTCGCCGACACCGAGGACGTCTTGAGGTCGCGGGCCGCATCGGGCAGCGTGTTGCCGGTTGTGATGGTGGCGGCGCTGGTCGTACACATGGCGCCGGAGACATCGTCGAGAAGCTGTGGCACCGCGGTGGGCAGGTCGGCGCCGGCCGCGAACGGGCGGACCTGGCGGTCCTGGACCAGCGTGGCGAGCTCGCCGGGGGTGAGCGGCAGCAGCTCGCCGCGGCCCTGCACGGCGGCGGTCTCCGGCGCGGCGAGCAGCAGCGCGGCCTGCAGTGGTGTCACCGAGGCGAGCCCGTCGCCGGTCATCATGAACGCGTCCACCCTGTCCCCGCTCCGGACGCCGAACAGCTGTCCGGTGACCTTGCCGGCGACCTTGCGCCCGCGGTCGGTGACAGCTGGTGTGACCAGGTCGGCGCCGGACGGCACCGCGTGCAGGAACGCCTGCGCGACCGCTGTCTGTGGCCGGCCGGACCACACCAGCGCGGGTAGCACGGCGCCGGGCTGGCGGATGAGGTGCCTGCGTCCGTGAAACAGCAGGTACAGGGCGTCCGTGGGGCCGGTGACCAGCAGCCCGTGGTCGCCGAGCCCGGTGCCGCCACTGGGTCCGTGGTCGGTGATGAACAGCACCGATTCCTCGTTGTTCGCTCTGCTGCTGGAACAGACTGTCCACGGGTCGCGGCGCAGGTTCGCCGCGGCGGGCAGGGAGGCGGGCGCGCCGGGGATGCCCAGCGTCGCGCCGCGCGGCGCCTCGGCGAGGGACTTGGCGGAGACCGCGACCGTCTTCGCCCCGGGCTGGTTGAGGATGAGCAACGCGGACGCCTGATTGAGGACCGGATGGAGGCGTTCGTCGCGGTACACGAAAAGCGCGCCGGACTCCTTCTCCACGATGATTGCCCGGTCGTTGCGCCATTTGCCAGAAGTGCCCGGCACGACCAGCGCATACGCCGCCGCTCCGCCAACTCCCAGCGCCGCAAGCAGTATTCCGACGAGCGTTGCCCCTGCTACTCGTCGAAACGGCGATCTCGGCGGGTCCGTCTCGCGCATGACCAATGCGGCCACGACCCGCTGGACCATGAACTGGTACGAATGCAGCTGGTCCTGCCGCGACGCCATGCGTTCCTCCCAAAACTGTCGTACCGGCGCCCTACGATATTCCTCAGATCGCATAGGCGGGGGGCGATATGAGCAAGGCTGTGCGCATCGTGCTCGCGCAGGTCGCGCTGGCATTGTTGGTCTTGGCGTGGACGGTCCATCCAGCGTGGGCGCTGGCCGCCGCCGTGCCGTTGGGGCTGCAGGTCCGGCCGCCCAGGCGGCGTGGGTCGTCACCGGCGGATGCCGGGCTGCTGGCGACGGGCGCCGGGCTGCTCGCGGTGATTCGACCTGGCGCCGTCATGACGCCGGTCGACATCGACGGCGTGGACGTCGGCGTGCTCGAGGACGCCGACGGGCTGGCCGCGACGATCCGGGTCGGCGACCTGACCGACCTGCTCGGCGACGCCCTGCCACCGATCCCGCCGCTCAGCGCGCTGCTCCCCCCGCCCGCCCCGGACCTGCCGGAGGCGCGGATCCAGCTGCTGGTCAGCGCGACCGCCGCCCCCGACCCGGGCGCCGGCGCGACGCCCTGCGCCACCTCCTATCGGCAACTCACCGACGGCCGCGGGCTCGCGCACCTCCAGGTCCTGCTCAGCCTGCGGATCCGCCGCGCCGGCGGCTATCAGCGCGAGGACCTGGAGCGCAGCCTCATCGCCGCGATCCGCCGCGCCTGCCGCCTGCTCGGCAAGGCCGGCCTGCCGGCCCGCCCGCTGTCGCCGCCGTCGGCCCTCGCCGCGCTGGCCGACGCGGCCGGGCACCGCCCCGACCGGCCGGTCCGCGAGACCCGGCGCGGCCTGGAGGTCGGCGGGCTGCCGCAGGCGGTGTTCCGGTTGCGCCGCTGGCCACAGGACGGTCCGCTCGCCGACCGGCTGCTGACCCTGCCCTGCTCGGCGGTGACCGTCGCGCTCACCGCCACCGGCGGCGAGGACACCTGCCGCGCCGAGCTGACCATCCGCCTGGCCGCGCCCACCCCGACCGCGCTCGACCACGCCACCGCAGCGCTGCACCAGCTCGCCGCCGGGCTCGGCGCCGAGGTCGCCCGCCTCGACGGCGCCCCGCTCGACGCTCTCGCCGCCACGCTCCCCCTCGGTGGTGGCGCACCGGCCGGCGCCGCCGCCCTCGCCGGCCTCCTCGCCGGCCGCGACGACCTCACCCTCGACGGCACGGACGCCCCGCACGTCACCACCGCCCACCTCGCCGCGCTCGAGCCCACGGCCGGCGGCGACGGCCTGATGCTCGGCGTCAACCGGCACGGCACCCCGGTGGTGATCCGCCCGTTCCGCGCCGAGCCGACCCGCGCCGTGCTGATCGGCGGCCTGCGCTGCGCGGAGATGCTGACCCTGCGCGCCCTCGCCCTCGGCGCCCACGTCACCGTCCAGTCGACCCGCCCCGACGCCTGGTCCTCGTTCCTGCGCGGCCTCGGCGATGAGCCGGTCACCCTGCTCCCAGCCGGCCGGCCCGCCGACCCACCGCCTGCGACGGCGCTCGACCCTCAGCTGCTGGTCATCGACACCGGCCCCGTCGACGGCGGCCCCACCCCTACCGTCGCCGAGTCAGCCTGGCGCGCCATTCTGGTCGTCCGCGACGACCTCACCACCGCGGACGCCGACCTGCTGACCCGCGCTGACCTCGTCCTGCTGCAACCCCTGACACCGGCCGAGGCCGTGATCGCCACGGAGGTGCTCGGCCTGACGGAGTCGGCTTCCTGGCTCACCCGCATCGCCCCCGAGATGCTCGGCATTGTTGTGAGCCGCCGGACCGTCCGCTGGGCCCACCTGTCCCCGACTCCGGTCGAACTCCAGCTGACCGGCGGCCCCGCCCGCTGACCCACTCTTCGCCTCTCCACCTGGAACCCATCGCAAGGAGGCTGCGCGACACTTCCCCACCGGCCTGCCCCCACCCACGTACTGACGCACGCCCACCATCCACAGGGTGCGGATTACGACGCCGCCCGCGCTGATGCAGCCGAGGTCCGGTTGACGACGGATCCGTCCTCACGCGGGCTGGCACATCCGCAACACTTTGACCGGGGGTCCGGGGTCGCCGACGTCGCCTCAGGCCATTGCCAGACCTCATCCGTAACGACCTGCTCAGCCGGCGTGCCAGGCTGCGGGCGCAGGAGAACGGCCGCCCGCCGCGCCTTCAACGGCCTGGCCGTCCAGCGTGGCATTCAGCACGGGCGGCAACCACGGCAGGCGGCCCGCATGCAGTCGGCCACCTGCTCGAACACCCGTCGTTCGGGCGGCGGCCACGCTGCCGAGAGCTCGCTCGTGGCGCGGCGGGGTGATCGCCATCTCGAACGCTTTCGGTCCGGTCGACGGGGGCATGCGTGCCGTGAACGCGGGAGCCACAGCGCGAACGGCAAGGTCGACGACCGGCTGGTCGTGATCGAAGTTGTCCTATGGCGATGCAGACAGCCGTGAGGTGGCCGGCCCGCGGCAGGTCATCAGGGGGTGATGCGGGACCAGCACGGGTGAGGGCGGGCGGGGGAGGTGGTGTGCTGGTCGGGGTGGGCGGCGGGGTATCCGCGGTTGGAGGGGCGTGGCACGATCACCCGCATGGGAATCCTCATCCGGCTCGGCGTGAGTGCGTTCACGGTGTGGCTGGCCACGCTGGTGATCCCGGGCATCACTGTTGAGGGGACGACCGGGCGCAAGGTGCTGACCGTGCTCGTCGTCGCCGCGATCTTCGGGATCGTGAACGCGGTGTTGCGCCCGATCATCAAGACCATTGGTTGCTGGGCGTATCTGTTGACGCTTGGGCTGATCTCGCTGGTCGTCAACGGGTTGTTGTTGATGCTGACGAGTTGGATCGCTGAGAAGCTCGATCTGGCGTTCCACGTCGACGACTTCTGGCCGGCGGCGGTGCTCGGGGCGTTGTTCATCGGCATCGTCAGCTGGGTCATCAACCTTGTCATCCCCGACGGTGGCGACAAGGACCGGAACCGCCGCCGTCAGCCTCCGCCTCCGCCGCCCCGCCAGCAGTACTACCCGCAGAACTACCGGTAGCAGAGAACACACCAGAACGACCCGGTGAGGGGCGGTTGGCCGACCGCCCCTTACGGTGAGCAGTGTGGAACCGCTGCGCCGTGGGTACTTGTCCGCATTGGCCGCCAACATCATGTGGGGCGTGTTCCCGCTGTACTTCCGGGCGTTGCGGCCGGCGGGGGCGGTCGAGGTGCTCGCGCACCGGATC
Organism: Dactylosporangium sp. NPDC049525; assembly: GCF_040676755.1. Classification (NCBI taxonomy): domain Bacteria; kingdom Bacillati; phylum Actinomycetota; class Actinomycetes; order Micromonosporales; family Micromonosporaceae; genus Dactylosporangium; species Dactylosporangium sp. NPDC049525. The sequence continues at coordinate 316,063 of NZ_JBFAPO010000001.1, forward strand.
GTGTGGTCGCTGATCTCGGTCGCGGTGCTGCTGACCGTGCTGGTGCGATGGCAGGTCCTCAGGGCGCTGGTGAAGGACACGAAGCGGCTTGCCGGGATCTCCGTGGCGGCGGTGTTCATCGCGGTCAACTGGGGTGTCTACATCTTCGCCGTGGACACGGACCGGGTGGTCGAGGCGTCGCTGGGATACTTCATCAACCCGTTGTTCGTGATCCTGCTCGGGGTACTGGTGCTGCGGGAGCGTTTGCGACGGTTGCAGTGGGTGGCGCTCGGGGTCGGCACCGTGGCCGTGGTGGTGCTGAGCGTGGACTACGGGCGGTTGCCGTGGATCGCGTTGACGCTCGCGGGGTCATTCGGCACCTACAGCCTGATCAAGAAGCGGCTCGGGTTGCCGGCCGGTGAGGGGCTGTTCCTGGAGTCGGCGGTGCTGACGCTGCCCGCGATCGGGTATCTGGTGTGGCTTGCCTCGCGGCATCAGGAGACGTTCGGCACGGTGTCGGCCTGGCACACCGTGCTGCTGGCGGGCAGTGGCCTGTTGACCGCGGTGCCGCTGCTGCTGTTCGCGGAGGCGGCGAACCGGGTGCCGCTGTCCGGGCTGGGGATCCTGCAGTACCTGACGCCGACGCTGCAGCTGGTCCTGGGTGTGCTGGTGTTCCACGAGCCGATGCCGCCGGCGCGGCTGGCCGGGTTCGTCATCGTCTGGTGCGCCCTGGCGATCTTCACCTGGGACGCGATCCGGCACAGCCGGCAGCGCAGAGCCGAGAAGGCGGCCGCCGTCGAGAAGACGGCGACCGCCCAGCCGGGTCTAGCGGTGTGAGTGAGACGAGCGGGCTTCAGGCGTTGAGGACGAGCAACGGCGTGCCGTCGCCCTTGCGGATCTCGATCTTCTGGATGTCGCCGCGCTGGATGCGGCTGTGGGCCTTGAGGTCGTACTCGTCGCCGACGCCCGCGGTCCACGAGTCGAGTTCCTCGGGCTCGCCGGTCTTCGGCACGACGTAGAGCTTGTAGGTCCACTTGCCGTGGCCCGCGGCGGCGACCGGCTTGTACGCGCACTGCATCCGCACGACGGTCCCGCCGGGCTCGTTTTCGAGGGCCAGGCTGGCGGTCACCGGTACCGTGGCGGCCACCTCCTGCATAGCGACGAAGTCCGGCTGTCCAACCCCCGCGGAACGCACCCCGATGACGGCGAGCACGCCGAGGCAGGCGGCGACGAGCGCAGTCCCCACACTCTGCCAGCGACGGCGCCGCCGGTCGGTGCGCCGGCTGCGCTGCGCCCGGTCGAGCACCCTGGGCAGCAACGGATCGGCGGGAGAGGCCGCCGAGGCCGCCGAGACCGCTGACGGTCCGGCCCAGGACGCCTCCGAAGGAACGGCGGACGGTCCGGCCCAGGAGGCGGTCGCGGGAGCGGCCGACGGCCCGGCCCAGCCGGGCGGTACGTCGTCCGCGGCGAGTGCCTGGGCGACGTCCGGGTCCAGCTTGCCGAGCAGCGTCGGCAGTTCGCCGAACTCGGCCACTTCCGCACGGCACTGCGCGCAGTCCGCGAGGTGCCGCTCATATGTCTCGCGCTCGGGCGGCGACAATGCTCCCAAAACGTATACGGCCGAGTCATGGAGGTGTTCACACCTCATTGCTCACCCCCAACTCCTCAAGGACGACCTTCAGCGAACGCAGTGCGTAGTAGGTCCGCGACTTGACGGTGCCCGGGGGCACGCCCAGCCGTTCGGCCGCCTCGGCGACCGAGCGTCCCTGGTAGAAACACTCCACCAGGACCTCGCGGTGCGGTCGGGAAAGTCGGGTCAGCGCCTCCGCCAGGACCCAGGACTCCACCGCGCGCTCGGTCTCGTCGACCACGACCGGGGATTCCGGCATCTGGTCGGTGAAGACCTCGCCCACCCGCGCGGAGCGTCGCCGCCACGCGTCGATGGCGAGGTTCCGTGCGGTGGTGAAGAGCCAGGCCCGAACCGAGCCGCGGGCCGGGTCGAGCGCCTCCGGGTGTTGCCAGGCCCGTAGCAGGGTTTCCTGCACGAGGTCCTCGGCCCGTTGGCGGTCTCCGCCGGTCAGTCGCAGCGCATGGGCGAACAGCGCATCTCCGTGCTCCTTGTGGAGCGCCTTCAGCAGCAGGTCAGCATCGTCTGTACTCACGCCTTGGCACTATCCGCATCCCTTCCACTGGCTTCTACGCACTAATACGCACAGTGGTTCAAGGGGGCGTCACATGTCATTGACCCGACACCCTGGGGTGCCGAAAAGGTGCCGAAAAGGTGCCGAGAAGCGGAGAAGGGCGCTCCCACGCGGTGGGGGCGCCCTTCTTCACGTGCTCCTTCAGCCGCTCATTCGGCCCATTCGGCCCATTCAGCTCATTCCGCCAGGACGGTTGCCAGGTGGTGCGCGGTGGCGAGCAGCCGGGTCCGCACCACCTTGGCCGAGGACATCAGCTCCGCCGGCGGCAACGCGCAGGCCAGCACGACCCGGCGGTCCGGGTCGCGGTCGGTGACCACCATGACCGCGGCACACGCCAGACCCTGGCGGAACTGCCCGATCTCGATCTGCATGCCGCGACGTTCGCCGGCAGCCAGGTCGGAGTCGAGGGCCTCCGGCGACGTCAGTGTCGCCGAGGTGTACGCGCGCATCCCGTACTCCTTCAGGAAGCGCCATCGTTGGTCCGCGCTCATCGTGGCGAGCAGCGCCTTGCCAAGTGCCGTGGCGTGTGCGGCGTCGTCGTAGCCCGGCACCAGCTCGTCGTACGGCGGGGTCCGTGGACCCTCCGCTGACGCGGTGACGGCGATCCTGCCGCCGATGAAGCGCCCCAGGTAGTGGCTGTACCCCGTCTCGGCCGCGGCTCGGCGCAGCCGGTCTGTGACGGCGCTGGGCCCCCGGAACGCGAGGACCAGCTCCCGGTAGCGGTCGGCAATCTCCAAGCCGACCACGTAGGTGCCGTTCTCACGCCGTATTACGTAGCCCTCGTATGCCAGGGTGCGCACGAGGTGGTAGGTCGTCGCGACCGTGAAGTCACATCGCCGGGCGATCTGCTTCACGGTGAGGCCGCGTGGTGATTGACCCACGGCCTCCAAGACTCGTAGTGCCCTCGACACGCTCCGGATGAGGTCCGAGGGTTCGGCCTGTGGATCACGCACCGCCGCCCTCCCCAGCCGCAGCAGTAACTGGATTCACACCATATGAAACTGGAGAGGGTCCAGGGAACAGTTTGATCATTTGTGGCGCGAGGTGAGGGAATCCGAGCGCTCTGCACATGGCGATGAATGGCTCATTCCGGACATGGGTTGTGTGCAGTCATGTCTTCGACACGCCGCGTGATGTGAGTACCGTTCGATCACGACCCATGAAGTCTGTGTAAGTAGAGCGCTGTTGCTTGAGTAAGCACAAGGCGAGTGCTGCAGAGCCACTCCTGGCTGTTATCACGTCGTCGCGAGTTGTTGTGAGGGCAGGTATCAGTGCCACAGAGCATTGAGCAATGTGGCACCCAGCCGTCAGCGCCGGCGAAGGGCCAGTGGAGCGCCGTCCCGGAGCGGGGAAACGCGGTAAGGATCAGTTGGTGCGGTCGGCGATGAAGTCGCACAGCGACTCCAGGGCGGCCCGCGCCGGCACGTGCGGCAGCGGGGCCAGGCACGCCCGGGCACGGTCCGCATAGCCCCGGACGGTCTCGCGGGCCTGCTTCAGCGCCGCGGACTCCCGCAGCAGCGTCAGCGCCTCCGCGTGCAGGGCGTCGTCGGTAACCGGCCCCGCGGACAGGATCTCGCGCAGGCGGATCGAGGTGGCGTCGCCGTCGCCGGAGGCCAGCGCATAGAGCACCGGCAGGGTCGGCACGCCTTCACGGAGGTCGGTGCCGGGGGTCTTGCCCGACTGGGTGCTCTCGCTGGCGATGTCGATCAGGTCGTCGGAGAGCTGGAACGCGATGCCGAACGTCTCGGCGAACGTTGCGAGCGCCTCGATCTCCTCGTCGCTGCAGCCGCCGAACATGCCGCCGAAGCGGGCGCTGGTCGAGATCAGCGAGCCGGTCTTCTGCGAGATGACCCGCAGGTAGTGCGAGATCGCGTCCTCGCCCTGCAGCGGGCCGGCGGTCTCGGCGACCTGGCCGTGCACGAGGCGGGAGAACGTGCTCGCCTGGATCTTGACCGCGTCGAGCCCGAGCTCGGTGGCGACGGCGGCGGCGCGGGCGAACAGATAGTCGCCGATGAGGATGGCCAGGGAGTTGCCCCAGCGGGAGTTGGCGCTGGGCGCGCCACGACGCACGGCGGCCTCGTCCATGACGTCGTCGTGGTAGAGCGTGGCGAGGTGGGTCAGCTCAACCACCGCGCCGGCCAGCACGACCTCACGCGCGCTCGGGTCGCCGAAGTGCGCCGCGAGTGCCACCAGCATCGGCCGGAACCGCTTGCCACCCGCGTTGAGCAGGTGGCGGGCCGCCTCGGTCACCAGCGGGTTGGCACTGTCGACGGAGTCGACCAGCACCGTCTCGACGTCCCGGAGGATCGCCATGACGCTGCTTTCCAACGCCGGATCGGCGAAGGTCAAGCCGACAGACGCACCCGATTGCACGGTTCCCGTACTCACCACAGCTCCAACGATGCCATAGCCTGTCCGATCAGCTTGCGGCGCCCTCATACAGCGACGCCCCCACGTGGTTCACCACGGGGGACGTCACGGCACGCAAGCCCTTATTTACCGACGAATATCCCCGCGTGCTCGGTCGCCTCGATCAACACGCTCGGGGCAACACCCAGCACCAACGTCGCGACGGTCCCGATGACCAGCGCCGCTGCCGTCATCGCGCCCGGGATCGACACCGCAGGGGTCGTCTCGCCCGGCTCCGACAGCCACATCATGACGACCACCCGCAGATAGGGGAAGGCCAGAATGGCGCTGCTCACCACGCCGGCGATCACCAGCCAGGTCTGGCCGGCGTCGATCGCCGCCGCGAAGATGCCGAACTTCGCGGTGAAACCGCTGGTCAGCGGCAGACCGGCGAAGGCCAGCAGGATGAACGTGAACAGCGACGCGTACAGCGGCGAGCGGCGCCCGAGCCCGGCCCAGCGCGACAGGTGCGTCGCCTCGCCGTCGGCGTCGCGGACAAGGGTCACCACGGCGAACGCGGCGAGGACCGTGAAGCCGTAGGCGACCAGGTAGAACATCGAGCTGGACAGGCCCCGCTCCGAGATCGACAGCACGCCCAGGAGCAGGTAGCCGGCGTTGGCGATCGAGGAGTAGGCCAGCAGCCGCTTGATGTCGGTCTGCGTCACGGCCAGGATCGCGCCGACGAGCATTGTGATGACCGCCACCGTGCCGAGCACCTGCTGCAACTCCCACTCAGTGCGGGAGAAGCCCACGTAGACCAGCCGCAGCAGGCCACCGAACGCGGCGACCTTGGTGCAGGCCGCCATGAGCGCGGTGACCGGCGTCGGCGCGCCCTGGTAGACGTCAGGGGTCCACACGTGGAACGGCACCGCCGCGGCCTTGAACAGCAGGCCGATGGAGAGCATCGCCAGGCCGACGTAGAGCAGGATGTCGTCGTTGGCCGAACTCTGGATCGCGGTGTCGATCGCCTTGAAGTCGACCTGGCCGGCGTAGCCGTAGATGAGCGCGATGCCGAACACGAAGAACGCCGAGGCGAACGAGCCGAGCAGGAAGTACTTGAGCGCGGCCTCCTGCGACAGCAGCCGGCGGCGGCGGGCGAGCGCGCACAGCAGGTACAGCGGCAGCGAGAAGACCTCCAGCGCCACGAACATGACCAGCAGGTCGTTCGCGGTGCAGAAGAGCAGCATGCCGGCGAGCGCGAACATCGTGAGCGGGAAGACCTCGGTCGCCCCGCTCGTGCGCGCGGCCTGGTCGCGGTCGGCGTCGGTGTTGGCGGTGACGGCGGCCTGCGCGACGAACGCGCCGCCGGTCTCCAGGCTCCGCTCACCGATCAGCAGCAGGGACACGATGCCCAGCACGATGATCGCGGCCGACAGGAACATGCCGGGGCCGTCGATGGCGACCGCGGTCTGCGCCGTGAGCTCATCGGTGCTGCCCTCGCGGATCACCATCACCAGCGCGGCGACAAGGCCGAGCAGCGACAGGGACAGCTGCACGGTGTGCCGCACACGCCGCGGCACGAAGCCTTCGACGAGCACCCCGATGCACGCGACCCCGAACAGGATCAGCATCGGCGAGAGCGCCGCGTAATCCAGGTTCGGCAGTTGGAGTTTGTCGTTCACTTGCCGGCCTCCACGGTGCCTGCGGTGGCTTTCGGGTCGGTGACGTGCATGTCCGTCATCGTCGCCTTGATCGCCGGGTTGATCACGTCGATGACCGGCTTCGGGTAGAAGCCGAGCACGATGATCAGCAGGATCAGCGGCGTGACGACGGCGGCCTCACGCACCGACAGGTCCCGGCTCATCGCCTTGATCTCGAGCAGCTTCGGGTTCGTGGTGCCCTGCGTGGTGCGCTGGATCATCCAGAGCACATAGCCGGCGGCCAGGATGATGCCGGCGGTGGCGATGACGGCCACCGTCTTGTTCACCGTGAACGTGCCGATCAGTACCAGGAACTCGGAGACGAACGGCGAGGTGCCGGGCAGCGCGAGCGAGGCGAGACCGGCGATGAAGAACACCCCGGCGAGGATCGGCACGAGCTTGCCGGCACCGCCGAAGTCACTCACCAGCGCGCTGCCGCGGCGGCTCACCAGCATGCCGACGACCAGGAAGAGCAGGCCGGTCGCGAGGCCGTGGTTGACCATGTACAGGACCGCGCCGGTGCCCGCCTGGGTGGTGAAGGCGAAGATGCCGATGCCGATGAAGCCGAAGTGGGCGATCGACGTGTAGGACACCAGCCGCTTCAGGTCCTGCTGGCCGATGGCCACCAGCGCGCCGTACACGATGCCGACCACCGCGAGCGTCAGCCCGAGCCAGGCGAAGTGCTTCGAGGCGTTGGGGAACAGCGGCAGGCAGTAGCGCAGGATGCCGAACGTGCCGACCTTGTCCATGACGCCGACGAGCAGCGCTGCCGAGCCGGCCTGCGCCGCGCCACCGGCGTCGGGCAGCCAGGTGTGGAACGGGAAGAACGGCGCCTTGATCGCGAAGGCGAGGAAGAAGCCGAGGAACAGCCAGCGCTCGGCGTTGACCCCGAAGTCCGCGGACAGCAGCGTCGGCCAGTCGAAGGTGTGACCGCCGAGCACCCACAGCCCGACCACCGCGGCGAGCATGAAGAGCCCGCCGACGAGGGAGTACAGGAAGAACTTGACTGCCGCGTACTGCTTCTGGTGACCGCCGTAGGAGCCGATGAGGAAGTACATCGGCACGAGCATGACCTCGAAGAACACGTAGAACAGGAACACGTCCTGTGCGGCGAAGACGCCGATCATCGTGGCTTCCAGGGCCAGCAGCAGCGCGAAGTACGCCGGCACCGAGCGCTTGCTCTTGTCCGCGTCGTGCCAGGACGCGAGCACGACCAGGGGCACCAGCAGCGCAATCAACGCGATCATCACCAGGGCGATGCCGTCGACCGCGAAGGTGAACTTGGCACCCCACTGCGGGATCCAGGTGTAGGACTCGCGGAACTGGAACCGCTCGCCGGTCGGCTTGAACTGCAGCCACAGCCCGACGGTCAGCGCCAGGATCAGCAGCGACCAGCCGAAGGCGGCGCGTTTGGCCAGCTCCGGTTTGTCCTTGGGCAGGAACGCGATCCCGGCCGCGCCGACGAGCGGCGCCACCGTGAGCACGGTCAGATATGGAAAGGAGCTCATCCGAACGTCACCGCCAGCATGGCGGCCACCACGAGCACCGCGCCTCCAAGGATGGACAGGGCATAGGAGCGCACGAAACCGGTCTGCGCCCGGCGGAGCCGCCCGGAGCCGCCGCCGACCCCCGCGGCGAGGCCGTTGACCAGGCCGTCGATGCCGCGGTTGTCGATGTAGACCAGGGCCCGGGTCAGGTAGCGACCCGGCGCCTCGAAGACCGCCTCGTTGAACGAGTCGGTGTAGAGGTTCTTGCGGGCCGCGGTGACCAGCGCGCCGGCCGGCTCCTCCGCCAGGGCGGTGCCTTTGTTGAACAGCGCGATGGCAAGGCCCGCGCCGAGCACCGTGACGAGCAGCGAGAGCCAGGTGACGGCGTCATGGCCGAGAGCGCCGTGGACCTTCTCCGCCTCCTCCGTCCCATAGACGGGGGTCAGCCACTCGGGCACCGAGGTCTTCAGCAGATACCCGGCGCCGACCGAGCCGGCCGCCAGCAGGATCAGCGGGATCGTCATGATGGCCGGCGACTCGTGCGGGTGGTGAATGTCCTCGGTCCAGCGCTCCGGGCCGTGGAACGTCAGCCAGAACAGCCGGGTCATGTAGAAGGCGGTCAGGCCGGCACCGAGCATCGCCGCACCGCCGAAGACCCAACCCTGCCAGCCTTCACGCTCGAAGGCCGCCGCGATGATCGGCTCCTTCGAGAAGTAGCCGGACAGGAGCGGGAAGCCGATGATCGCCAGCCAGCCCAGGCCGAACGTGACCCAGGTGATCTTCATGTATTTCCACAGCCCGCCGAAGCGGCGGATGTCGACCTGGTCGTGCATGCCGTGCATGACCGAACCGGCGCCGAGGAACATGCCGGCCTTGAAGAAGCCGTGCGCCAGCAGGTGGACCAGGGCCAGGGCGTATGCCGCGCCGCCGAGACCGACGGCGAGGAACATGTAGCCGATCTGACTGACGGTCGACCAGGCGAGGACCCGCTTGATGTCGTCCTTCGCAGTGCCGATGATGCAGCCGATGAGCAGCGTCAGGGCACCGACGGAGACCACGACCAACTGGGCCGTCTCGTTCGCGTCGAAGATCGCGTGCGACCGGGCGATCAGATACACGCCGGCGGTGACCATTGTCGCGGCGTGGATGAGCGCCGACACCGGGGTCGGGCCCTCCATGGCGTCCGGGAGCCAGGCCTGCAGCGGGAACTGGCCGGACTTGCCGGCCGCGCCGAGCAGCAGCAGGAGCGCCATGGTCAGGACCACGCCGCTGCTGAGCTTGTTGACGTTGTTGAACACCTCGGCGTAGTCGACCGTGCCGAGGTAGGCGAACATCATGAAGATGGCGATCGCGAAACCGGCGTCACCGACGCGGTTCATCAGGAACGCCTTCTTGCCGGCGGTCGCCGCGCTGGGCTTCAGATACCAGAAGGAGATCAGCAGATAGGACGCGAGGCCGACGCCCTCCCAGCCGAAGTACAGCATCACGTAGTTGTTGCCCAGGACCAGCAACAGCATCGCCGCGACGAACAGGTTGAAGTAGCCGAAGAACTTCCGGCGGCCCGGGTCGTGGTCCATGTAACCCACCGCGTAGAGGTGGATCAGTGACCCGACACCGGTGATCAGCAGGACGAACATCGCCGACAGCGGGTCGAACAGCAGACCCAGGTCGACCTTGAAGTCCCCGACGCCGATGTAGTCCCACAGCTTCAGCTCGACGCCGCTGCGGTTCTCGAGCCCGCGAAGCGTGAAGAAGTAGGTCAGCCCCAGCACGAAGGACGTGGCGACGCTGAGCACGCCGAGCCAGTGTCCCCAGCGGTCGGCGCGCTTGCCGAGCAACAGCAGCACTGCCGCGCTGGCCAGCGGGATCGCGGGCAGCAGCCAGAACGTGCCCAGCCACCCGTTCGCCGCCGTGTAGGCGATTGGTTCCACAACCCGCTCCCTAGTACTTCAGCAGGTTCGCGTCGTCGACGCTTGCGGAGCGTCGAGTCCGGAAGATCGACATGATGATCGCCAAGCCGACGACGACCTCGGCCGCCGCGACGACCATGACGAAGAACGCCATGATCTGCCCGTCGAGCGTGCCGTTGATCCGGCTGAACGTGACCAGCGCGAGGTTGGCCGCATTGAGCATGAGCTCGATGCACATGAACAGCACGATCGCGTTGCGCCGGATGAGTACACCCACCGCACCGATCGTGAACAGGATCGACGCCAGGACGATGTAGTACGTCGGTGTCACTTCTCGGTCCCCTTCGGTGCGACGTCTGCCGACGTCAACTCCCGGGTCGGGAGGATCTTGGAGATGCTGCGGTCCGACGGCGTGCCGTCGGGCAGCCGCGCGGGCGTCGCCACCGAGTCGGAGGTGGAGAACACGCCCGGGCCGGGCTTCGGCGCGGGGTAGTTCCCCGGCTGGAACCGGGCGAGCATCCGCTCCGGCTGGCTGATCTTGTCTTCCTTGCGCTTCTCGATGTGCGCCAGGATCATCGCGCCCACCGCCGCCGTGATCAGCAGCGCCGAGGTCACCTCGAACACGTACACGTACTTGGTGAAGATCAGCTTGGCAAGGCCGGTCACGTTGCCGGCGGCGTTCGCCTCGGTCAGGCCCTTCGGGCCGCTGTCGCCGAGCGCGCGGTACAGGGCGATGCCCAGCAGCAGCGACAGCCCGACGCCGAGCAGGATCGCCACCATCCGCTGGCCGCGCAGCGTCTCGATCAGCGAGTCCGAGGAGTCCCGGCCGACCAGCATCAGCACGAACAGGAACAGCATCATGATGGCGCCGGTGTAGACGATGATCTGCACCATGCCGATGAACGGGCCGGCCTGCAGAACGTAGAACACGCCCAGGCACAGCATCGTGATCACCAGGAACAGCGCGGAGTGCACCGCGTTACGCGCCCAGACCATGCCGATGGCGCCGATGACCGCGATCGGGGCGAGGATCCAGAAGGTGACGGCCTCGCCTCCTTTCACGTCGCCAGCGGCGGCCAGCAGTTCCAGGGAGAGGTTCACGACTGACCCCCCTTGTAGTGCTCGGCACCCGCGGACGTGCCGGGGTTCTCGAGCGCGCCGACGTAGTAGTCCTTCTCGGTGTCGCCGAGACGCATGTCGTGCGGCGGGCGCTCCATGCCCGGCAGCAGCGGCGCGAGCAGCATCTCCTTGGTGAAGATCAGGTCGCGCCGGTTGTCGCGGGCCAGCTCGTACTCGTTGCTCATGGTCAGCGAGCGCGTCGGGCAGGCCTCGATGCACAGGCCGCAGAAGATGCAGCGGGCGTAGTTGATCTGGTACGTCTGGGCATACCGCTCACCGGGCGAGAAGCGCTCGTCCTCGGTGTTGTCGGCGCCCTCGACGAAGATCGCGTCCGCGGGGCAGGCCCACGCGCACAGCTCGCAGCCGATGCACTTCTCCAGACCGTCCGGCCACCGGTTCAGGATGTGCCGTCCGTGGTACCGCGGGGCCGGAGGCTTGCGCTGCTCCGGGTACTCCTCGGTGACCACCTTCTTGAACATGTGCGAGAAGGTGACCCCGAAACCCTTGAGAGTTCCGCCGATGCTCATGCGTTCTCCTTGCCGGTCGAGACGGGCTCCCGCTCGGCGATCACGAGTTTGGCCCGCGGGCTCGGCGGCACCTCGAGGTTCATCGGCGGCAACGGGAAGCCCTTGCCGCCACCGACCCGACCGCCCGGATGTGCCTTCGGCATCTCGACGGCCGTGACATTGCGGCGCGACAGGGCCACCGCGACGAAGCCGAGCGCCAGCGCGGCGACGACGATCGCAGCGGACACGCCGAACTTGCCCGGGCCGCTGAGGCTGTCGCTGTCGATCGTCAGCAGGATGCCGGCGAGCGTCAGGATCCAGATCAGGTTGGCCGGGATCAGGACCTTCCAGCCGAACCGCATGAACTGGTCGTACCGCAGGCGGGGCAGCGTGCCGCGCAGCCACACGAAGACGAACAGCAGCAGCAGGACCTTGATGGTGAACCACAGGACCGGCCACCAGCCCTGGTTGGCGCCGTCCCACAGCGAGATCGGCCACGGCGCCCGCCAGCCGCCGAGGAACAGCGTCGTGCACAGGCCGGAGACGGTGACCATGTTGACGTACTCGGCGAGGAAGAACAGCGCGAACTTCAGCGAGGAGTACTCGGTGTGGAAGCCACCGACCAGCTCCGACTCGGCCTCGGGAAGGTCGAACGGGGCCCGGTTGGTCTCGCCGACCGCGGCGGTGAAGTAGATCAGGAAGCTCGGGATGAGCAGGATCGCGTACCAGGCGGGCAGGTCCGCGTGCCAGCCGCCGATGTTGACGGTGCCGTTGCCGGCCTGCTGCTCCACGATCTGCGAGGTCGACATCGTGCCCGACACCAGGAAGACCGAGACGATCGACAGGCCCATCGCGACCTCGTAGGAGATCATCTGGGCGCTGGAGCGCAGGCCGCCGAGCAGCGGGTAGGTCGAGCCGGAGGCCCAGCCGCCGAGCACGACGCCGTAGATGCCCATCGACGAGCAGGCCAGCACCAGCAGCACCGCCACCGGGATGTCGGTGAGCTGCAGCGGGCTGTGCGTACCGAAGATCGACACGGTCGGCCCGAACGGGATCACCGAGAACGCGGTGAACGCGCAGATCGTCGAGATCACCGGCGCGAAGAAGAAGACGACCTTGTCCGCGAGCCGCGGCATGATGTCTTCCTTGAACGCCAGCTTCAGGCCGTCGGCGAGGGACTGCAGCAGGCCGAACGGGCCGTTGCGGTTCGGGCCGGGCCGGACCTGCATCCGGGCGACGACCTTGCGCTCGTACCAGATGGCGAAGAGCGTCATGACGACCAGGAACGCGAAGATCACGACGACCTTGGCGAGCACCAGCCACCAGGGGTCTTTGCCGAACTGCTCAAGATTCTCGGCGAGGATCATGATTTGGTACCCCCAGTGCTGATCTCGACCAGCGCACCTTCGGCGACACCGAGCGTGCGGCGCAGGGTCGAGCCGGGTGAGTTCGTCGGGACCCAGACGACCCGATCGACCATGTCGGTGACCAGCGCCGGCAGGGTGATCGCGCCCCGCCCGGTGCCGACCGTCACCGCGTCACCGTCGGCGACCCCGAGGTCGGCTGCGGTGCTCTTGGAGATCCGCACGACCGGCGTGCGGGCGGTGCCGGCCAGGTGGCCGTCGCCGTCCTGCAGCGATCCGTTGTCGAGCAGGTGGTGCCAGGACGCGAGGACCGCCTGGCCGCTGGTGGGCTCGGCGACCGCGCCGGCGGCCACCGTCGGCACCGCGACCCGCACGCTGGAGCGCAGGGCGGTGCCGGTCTCGGCGGTGCCGGGCAGCGGCAGCTCCGCGAGCGCGGCGAGCTGCGCCCGCGCCGAGGCGACGTCGCCGACCCCCAGCTCGAGGCCGAGCTCGCGACCGAGCGCGTCCAGGACGCGGGCGTCGCTCATCGCGGCGGTCTTGAGCACCGTGCCGAACGGCCGGACCCGGCCCTCCCAGTTGACATACGAGCCGGTCTTCTCGACCGCCGGGGCGATCGGCAGGACCACGTCGGCACGCTTCGCGACGGCGCTGAGCCGCAGCTCCAGGCTGACCACGAAGCCGACCGCCGCAAGGGCCTCCTCGGCGGCGATCGGGTCGGACAGGTCGGCCGGGTCGACGCCGCCGACGAGCAGCGCGCCGAGCTGACCGGCCTTGGCGGCGGCGATGATCGCGTCGGTGTCGCGGCCCGAGGCGCTGGGCAGGACGCCCGCGTCGAGCTGCCACGCGGCGGCTACCTCGCTGCGCGCGGCCGGGTCGTAGACCGGGCGGCCACCGGGCAGCAGGGTCGGCAGCGCGCCGGCCTCGATCGCGCCGCGGTCACCTGCGCGACGCGGCACCCAGGCGAGCTTGGCGCCGGTCTCCTCGGCGATCTGCGCCGCGGCGGACAGGCCGCCCTCGACGCTCGCCAGCCGCTCGCCGACGAACAGGATCGCGCCGTCGGCCGACAGCGCCTCGCGCAGCTGCTCGGACGCGCCGAGCACCTCCGCCTCGGCGCCGGGCGCGGTGAGGATGACGGTCGCGCCGAGCTTCTCGAACCCGCGGGTGACGAACGGGGCGACCGCGTAGCTGGCCAGTCCCCGCTTCAGGTAGGTCTTGCGGGCCCGCAGGAAGATGATCGGGCACTCCTCCTCGGGCTCGAGCCCGACGAAGACGACCGCGCCGGCCCGCTCGATGTCGGCGTACGTGACGTCGACCCGGCCCGCGACGGACGAGCCGAGGAACTCGGTCTCCTCAGCCGACAGCGGGCGGGCCCGGAAGTCGATGTCGTTGGTGCCGAGCGCGACCCGGGCGAACTTCGAGTACGCGAACGCGTCCTCGACCGTCAGCCGGCCACCGGTCAGGACGCCGACACCGCCATTGTCCTTCGCGGCGGCGAGCCCGGCGGCCGCGACCGTGAGGGCCTCGGGCCAGCTGGCCTCGCGCAGCTCACCGGTCTTGGCGTCGCGCACCAGCGGCGTGGTCAGCCGGTCGGTGGCGTTGGTGTACTGGAACGCGAAGCGGCCCTTGTCGCAGTTCCACTCCTCGTTGACCGCCGGGTCGTCGCCCGCCAGGCGGCGCATGACCTTGCCGCGGCGGTGGTCGGCCCGCTGGTCACAGCCGGCGGCGCAGTGCTCGCACGCGTTCGGCGTGGAGACCAGGTCGAACGGCCGGGCCCGGAAGCGGTACTGCGAGCTGGTCAGCGCGCCGACCGGGCAGATCTGGATCGTGTTGCCGGAGAAGTACGAGTTGAACGGCGCGTCGTCCTCGGGCGACTCCGGGTTGCCCCGGAAGACGCCGATCTGCTCGTTGGACGAGCGCTCCATGAGGTCGATGAACTTGTCGCCGGCGATCTCGTCGGAGAACCGGGTGCAGCGCTGACACAGCACGCACCGCTCGCGGTCGAGCAGCACCTGGGTGCTGATCGGCAGCGGCTTCGGGAACTCCCGCTTTTGCTCGACGAACCGGCTCTCGGACTGGCCGTTGCTCATCGCCTGGTTCTGCAGGGGACACTCGCCGCCCTTGTCGCAGACCGGGCAGTCGAGCGGGTGGTTGATCAGGAGGAACTCCATGATGCCCTCTTGGGCCTTCTTGGCCACGTCAGAGGTCATCTGGGTGCGGACCACCATGCCCTCGGCGACCGGCTGCGTGCAGGAGGCCACCGGCTTGCGCTGGCCCTCCACGTCGACCAGGCACTGACGGCACGCGCCGGCCGGGGCCAGCAGCGGGTGGTCGCAGAAGCGCGGGATGGAGATGCCGATCTGCTCGGCGGCCCGGATGACGAGGGCGCCCTTGGGTGCCTCGACCTCGATGCCGTCGATGGTCAGCTTGACCGTGTCGACCTTCGGAACGACGTCCGTCATCAGTGGGCTCCTACCAGTTCGCCCTTGAACAGCGGGGTCTTGCGACCCTCGATGTAGTCCAGGTAGTCCTGCTTGAAGTACTTGATCGAGGACGTCACCGGGCTGGTCGCACCGTCACCGAGCGCGCAGAACGAGCGCCCGAGGAGGTTGTCGCAGGCGTCCAGCAGGGTGTCCAGGTCCAGGACGGTGCCCTGGCCGGCGAGGATGCGGTGCAGGATCCGCACCATCCAGTAGTTGCCCTCGCGGCACGGGGTGCACTTGCCGCAGGACTCGTGGTGGTAGAAGGCGATCCACCGGTACGTGGCGTAGACGATGTCGTCCTGGTTGGAAAACACCTGGACGGCGGTCGTGCCGAGCATCGTGCCGACGCCCGCCATGCCTTCGAAGTCCATCGGCACGTCGAGGTGCTCGTCGGTGAGCATCGGCGTCGAGGAGCCACCCGGCGTCCAGAACTTCAGCTCGTGGCCGGCCTGCATGCCGCCGGCCAGGTCGATGAGCTGCCGCAGCGTGACGCCGAGACCGCACTCGAACTGGCCGGGGTTGTTGACCCGCCCCGAGATCGAGTAGATCTTCGGCCCGGGCGACTTCTCGGTGCCCATGCTGCGGAACCAGGCCGAGCCACCGAGCACGATGTACGGGACGCTGGCGATCGTCTCGACGTTGTTGACGACCGTGGGCGACGCGTAGAGCCCGTGCGTGGCCGGGAACGGCGGGCGCAGCCGGGGCTGGCCGCGGTAGCCCTCCAGCGAGTCCAGCAGCGCCGTCTCCTCGCCGCAGATGTAGGCGCCGGCTCCGCTGTGGACGACCAGGTCGAGGTCGAAGCCGGTGCCGAGGATGTTCTTGCCGAGGTACCCCTTGGCGTACGCCTGCTCGACCGCGGCCCGCAGGCGCCGGGCGGAGTGGACGGCCTCACCGCGGATGTAGATCGCGGCGAAGTTGGCCCGGATCGCGTAGGAGGCGATGATGACGCCCTCCACCAGCGAGTGCGGGTCGGCCATCATGAGCGGCAGGTCCTTGCAGGTGCCCGGCTCGCCCTCGTCGGCGTTGACCACGAGGTAGTGCGGCTTGCCGTCGTTCTGCGGGATGAAGCCCCACTTCATGCCGGTGGGGAAGCCGGCGCCGCCGCGGCCGCGCAGGCCCGAGTCCTTGACCAGCTGGATCAGCTCGTCAGGGTGCGCCTTGAACGCCTTGCGCAGCGCGGTGTAGCCGTCGAGCCGCTCGTAGACGTCGATCTTCCACGCGTCGGGTGACAGCCAGCGCTTGGTGAGCACCGGCGTCAGCTTCGACAGCGATTCCTGGGAAGGCTGGTAGTCGAGGGTCACGGCTTCGCCTCCTCCTTCTTCTGAGGCTGCGGGCCGTCACCGGCCGGCTTTCCGTCCGAGGCGGCCTTGGGCATGGTCTCGGTCGGCTTCGGCGCTTCGTCGGCCTTTTTGGTGATCGGCGTTTCGGGGTCAAAACCGGGGACCGCGATGCCGAACCGCTCCGCGAGCCGGTTGCCGGCGAGGGTCGGCTCGCCCGCGGGGCCGTCAGCGATGACGTCGTCGCCCCGGTCGTCGGCGAAGCCGGCCAGCTGGACCGCCATCTCCTTGAGCGTGCACAGCCGCGTGCCGCGGGTCGGCTGCGGGCGCTCGCCGTTCTGCAGCTGCTTGACCAGGTTGAGCGCGCTGTCCTCGGTGATCTGGTCGAAGAACTCGTAGTTGACCGTCATCACCGGCGCGTAGTCGCAGGCGGCGAGACACTCGGCGTGCTCGAGCGTGATCTTGCCGTCGGCGGTCGTCTCGTCGTGCCCGACGCCGAGGTACTCGTGCAGCGCCTCATACGCCTTGTCGCCGCCGAGCACGCCGCACATGGTGTTGGTGCAGACGCTGACGAGCCAGTCGCCGGTCGGCTTGCGCTTGTACATGGTGTAGAACGTCGCCACCGCGCCGACCTGCGCCTTGGTGATGTTCAGGATCTCGGCGCAGAAAGCGATGCCCTCCGGCGAGACGTACCCCTGCTCCGACTGCACCAGGTGCAGCAGCGGCAGCAGTGCCGAGCGCGACCGGCCCTCGGGATACCGCGCGATGATCTGCCTCGCACGGTCGTGCGTGGCCTCACTGAACGCCATTAACGATCACACCCACCCATGACGGGGTCGAGCGAGGCGCCGCCCACGATGACGTCGGCGAGCAGCCCGCCCTCTGCCATCGCCGGAATCGCCTGCAGGTTGACGAAGCTGGGCTCCCGGTAGTGCACCCGATAGGGCCGGGTGCCGCCGTCGGAGACCGCGTGCACGCCGAGCTCGCCGCGGGGAGCCTCGAGCGGGACGTACACCTGGCCGGGCGGAACCCGGAAGCCCTCGGTGACCAACTTGAAGTGGTGGATCAGAGCCTCCATCGACTGGCCCATGATCTTCGCGACGTGGTCGAGGGAGTTGCCGAGACCGTCGCCACCGATGGCCAGCTGCGCCGGCCACGCGATCTTCTTGTCGGCGACCATGATCGGTCCGGGCTCGAGGCGGTCCATGGCCTGCTGGACGATCCGCACCGACTGGCGCATCTCGTTGAGCCGGACCTGGTAGCGACCCCACGCGTCGGCGGTCGTCTCGGTCGGCACCTCGAAGTCGTAGGTCTCGTAGCCGGCATACGGCTGCTGCTTGCGGATGTCCCACCCGAGGCCGGCGGAGCGCAGCACCGGACCGGTGATGCCCAGCGCCAGGCAGCCGGTCACGTCCAGGACGGCGACGCCCTTGGTGCGCTCCTGCCAGATGGTGTTCCCGGAGAGCAGGTCCTCGTACATGTCGATGCGCTCAGGCATCCAACCCAGGAACTCCCGGATCTTGACGAGCGCCTCGTCGGGCACGTCCTGCGCGACGCCGCCCGGGCGCACGTAGGCCATGTTCATCCGCAGGCCGGAGATCATCTCGAAGATGTCGAGGATGTACTCCCGCTCGCGGAACCCGTAGATCATCATCGACAGCGCGCCGAGCTCCATGCCGGTCGTCGCGAGCCACACGAGGTGGGACGCGACCCGGTTGAGCTCCATCATCAGGATGCGAATGGTCTTGGCACGGTCGGTGATCTGGTCCTCGATGCCGAGGAGCTTCTCCACCGCCAGGCAGTAGCCGGTCTCGTTGAAGATCGGCGCCAGGTAGTCCATGCGCGTGACGAACGTGGTGCCCTGGGTCCAGTTGCGGAACTCGAGGTTCTTCTCGATGCCGGTGTGCAGGTAGCCGACGACGGTGCGGGCCTCGATGACCGTCTCGCCCTCGAGCTCCAGGACCAGGCGGAGCACGCCGTGGGTCGACGGGTGCTGCGGGCCCATGTTGACGACGATGCGCTCTTCGGTGCCCGCCTCGTTGACGACCGTGTCCCAGTCGCCGCCGGTGACGGTGAAGACCTTGCCTTCCGTGGTCTCCCGAGCGCTGGCGTAATCGGTGCTCACTGGTAACTCCTCCGCTGGTCCGGCGGTGGGATCTCGGCGCCCTTGTACTCGACCGGCACGCCGCCGAGCGGGTAGTCCTTCCGCTGCGGGAAGCCCTCCCAGTCGTCGGGCATGAGGATGCGGGTCAAGTTGGGGTGGCCGTCGAAGACGATGCCGAACATGTCGTACGTCTCCCGCTCCTGCCAGTCGGCGGTCGGGTAGATCTGCGTGACGCTCGGCAGGTGCGGGTCCTCGGCGGTGATCGCCGCCTCCAGCCGGATGCGGCGGCGGAACGTCATCGAGGTCAGGTGGTAGACGGCGTGCAGCCGCCTGCCGTCGGAGCCCAGGTAGTCCACACCGGACACCGACGAGAGCAGCTCGAAGCGCAGTGCCGGGTCGTCCCGCATGATCTGCGCGACCTCGGCGATGCGCTCGGGCACCACGTGCAGGGTCAGCTCGCCACGGTCGACCACAACCCGCTCGATCGCGTCGTTGAAGCCTGGGTACGCCTCCTCGAGGCCGTCGACGACCTCGTCGAAATACCCGCCGAACGGGCGCGGCGAGTCCAGCTCGACCTCCCGGCGCCGGCGAAGACCGCCGAAGCCGGAGGTGTCGCCCGTGCCCTGCACGCCGAACATGCCCCGCCCGGCGCCACTGGACGGCGGAAGCTGCGCCGGTGCGCCGAGCTCGGCGCCGACCGGTTCTACGTCAGTCACTTCGCTCCTCCGGACAGGTTCGCCCGCTCTTCCATCCACTTCTGGATGCGCAGCTGCTCCTCGCGGCCCTGAGCGACGGCCTTGGTCCACTCGGCGTTCTTGGCCTTGTCGAACCGGTAGCTCGACGGCATCGCGCCAGGTGCCACGATCGGCGGACCGTCGCGCTCGACCCGCGCCTCGATCATGCGGCGGCGACGGTCACCGAGCGGCTCGGCCATCACCTTGTCGTGCAGCCGCAGGATCGCGTCGATCAGCATCTCGGGCCGCGGCGGGCAGCCCGGCAGGTACATGTCGACGGGCACGATGTGATCGACGCCCTGCACGATCGCGTAGTTGTTGAACATGCCGCCGCTGGAGGCGCAGACACCCATCGAGAGCACCCAGCGGGGCTCGGGCATCTGGTCGTAGATCTGGCGCAGGACCGGGGCCATCTTCTGGCTGACCCGGCCGGCCACGATCATCAGGTCGGCCTGGCGGGGGCTGGCCCGGAAGACCTCCATGCCGAAGCGCGCCAGGTCGTAGCGGGCGGCGCCGGTCGCCATCATCTCGATGGCACAGCAGGCCAGACCGAACGTGGCAGGCCAGAAGCTCGCCTTGCGCGACCAGTTGACCAGCTTCTCGACGCTGGTCAGCAGAATGCCGGTCGGTACCTTTTCCTCGATGCCCATGGCTCAGTCCCAATCCAGCCCGCCGCGACGCCACACGTAGGCGAACGCGACGAACACCGTGACGATGAACAGGACCATCTCCACGAACCCGAACACCCCGAGCATGCCGAAGTTCACAGCCCACGGGTACAGGAAGATGATCTCGATGTCGAAGACGATGAAGAGCATCGCGGTCAGATAGAACTTGACCGGGAAGCGACCACCGCCGACGGGCTGCGGAGTGGGCTCGATGCCGCACTCGTAGGCGTCGAGCTTCGCCTTGTTGAAGCGGCGCGGCCCGACGAACGGGGCCGCCGCCACCGAGAACAGCGCGAAGGCTGCGGCCAGGGCGAAGAGTCCGAGGATAGGTACGTACGGCGCGAGCGACACTGTGCTGCTCCGTCCTTTCGGCGAGCCCGGCGGGGCTGCCGCCCCAGGGGACCACTCAAGCTGTATGCGGTTTAACACTATTCGGTGATGTCCGGACTGCTTCGTCCGGGGCACCCCAAATGCGGCTTTGGGCTGTGCTTTTGTCTGGCGCTCAGGCTGCGGGCGCCATGCGGGTCATCGCGTTGATCACGCGGTCCATGGCGTCGCCGCCTCGCGGGTCCGTGAGGTTGGCGAGGAGCTTCAGCACGAACCGCATGAGCATGGGATGTGGCATGCCGTGCTTGGTGGCCATCCGCATCACCTGCGGTTGGCCGATGAGCTTCACGAAGATGTTGCCGAGCCGGTAGTAACCGCCGTAGCGCGCCTTGAGCTCAGCGGGGTAATTGGCGAGCACCCGCTCACGCGAGGTGCCCTGCGGGCGGGCCAGGGCCTGGATGGCGATCTCCGCCGCCAGCTCGCCGGACTCCATGGCATACGCGATGCCCTCACCGTTGAACGGGTTGACCATGCCGCCGGTGTCGCCCACCAGCAGCACGCCCCGCGTGTAGTGCGGCACCCGGTTGAAGCCCATCGGCAGCGCGGCACCCTGCGGCTTGCCGTCGGCGTTGGCCGGATCCGACAGGCCCCACTCGGCCGGCGTGTTGTCCAGCCAGTCGGCGAGCAGCGTCTTGTAGTTGGTCTTGCCATAGGCCACGCTGCTGTTGAGCACGCCGAGGCCGACGTTGACCCGGCCGTCGCCGAGCCCGAAGATCCAGCCATAGCCGGGCAGCAGCTTGTCGCCGGACTCCCGGCTGCGCAGCTCCAGCCACGACTCCAGGTAGTCGTCGTCGTGGCGGAACTCGCTGCGGAAGTATTGCCGGACCGCGACGCCCATCGGCCGGTCCTCGCGCTTGGCGATGCCCAGCGCGAGCGCGAACCGGCCGGAGACCCCGTCGGCCGCGATGACCAGCGGCGCCCGGAACTCCAGCGGCTCCTTGTCGGGCCCGGTCGCGGTCACGCCGACCACCCGGCCCGTGCGGTCGAGGATCGGCCCGCTGACCGGCGTGCCCGTGCGCAGGATCGCGCCGGCATCGGTCGCCGCGGTCGCCAGCATGTCGTCGAAGTCCATGCGGGTGCGGGTCAGGCCATAGTCCGGGTAGCTCGCAAGGTCGGGCCAGTCGAGCTCGAGCCGGATGCCGCCGCCGATGACGCGCAGGCCACGGTTGTGCAGCCAGCCCTTGTCCTCGGTGGTGTCGATGCCCATCTTGATCAGCTGCTTGACCGCACGGGGGGTCAGACCGTCGCCGCAGACCTTCTCCCGGGGGAACTCGGTCTTCTCCAGCAACAGCACCCGCAGCCCGTGCCGGGCAAGGTGGAACGCGGCGGACGACCCGCCGGGCCCCGCGCCGACGACGATGACATCCGCGTCTTTTTGAGTGTCGGTCACGGCCGTCACCTCCTGCCCTTCGTCATGCTGACCGGTCGTTTCCGGCTCGTGAAAGTCTTCACAAAGTCCTTCTGGTGGGAGTCTAGAACCGTGAAGAGGCCCGCTGTCGGTTAGGCGACCCTAAGTTTTCACCCGAGCGGTCACCTAGATCCGCAAATGGGACGACAGGGCAGCGGACGGTCCGGTTCGCCAGTTGGCGGATAGCGATCATGAGGCTGAGTTATCCACAGAAAATTCTTGTCCGTCGACAGGCGGTGAGTGCATGACGATCCTCGGACATCATGAACCCCGGGCAGCCGGACCGTGACCGGCTCGACGCATACGCCGCTGAACAACGCGGACTCTTTACTCGTACACAGGCTTTGAGCTGCGGATTTACGAACCCGCGGATCAGGACCAAACTGCAGGCGGGCGACTGGACGGCGATCCTCCGGGACGTCTTCGCCGACCGCGGCCTGCCGGTCACCCCACGCCTGCGCGACGTCGCCGCTCAGCTCGCTCTTCCCGGCGCCGTGCTCGCCGGTCCGTCCGCCGCCCGCTGGCATGGCTGGGACGTGCCGAGCGCCGAGACGTTCGTGGCGTTCCAGGCGCGCCGCCCCCGGCTCAGGCACGTGCACGTGCTGCTGCAGGAGGTGCCGGCGACGGACGTCTGCGGCATCGACGGCGTCCGCGTCACCAGCACCGAGCGCACGGTCTTCGACTGCGCCCGCCTCCTGCCCGACGGGGCGGCCTCGGCGCTGCTCACCACCGCCCTGCAGGAGTGCTGGACGACCATGCCCGACCTGGCGACCCGCATCCGTGACGCGACCGGCCGGCACGGCACCCCGCGGCTGGTCCGCCTGATCCGGGTCGTCGCGCTCGGCAACCGCACCTCGGCGCAGAAGCTGGCCGGCAAACTGCTGCAGCGGGCCGGGATCTGGGGCTGGACCCCGCACGAGCCGATCAGCGACCGGTGGGGCCTCATCGGCCTGGGCGATCTGGTGTTCCCCGAGGCGAAGCTGGTCATCGAGCTCGGCATCGACGAGCTGGAGGTGGCCGCGCCGCCGCAGGAGCGGCACACCCGGCTCGCCGCGGCCGGCTGGACGGTCGTCAACTATTCCTGGAACGACCTGACGACCCGCCCGTCGGAACTGGTGGCGGAGCTGCGGCAGCACCTGGACCGCCTGACCCCGGTCCGGTGGTGACCAGGATGATGCGACCACGCTGGACTGGACGCGGCACGGCCAGGCGGGGCCGGGGGCGTTCAGGCCCGCACCGCTGGAAACCACGCCCGGTGGCCCGTCCGCCGCCCGCCTGGGCCCGGCTCCGGCCGGCCCGCCGCCCGCCGGCCGGGCTCCCGTCGTGATCCCGAGTGGATCCGATGGCGCTGGAGCCTGTCGCGAATCGGCGACTCATAGGTCACCGGTCACGGCGGCGAGCCCGCCTCCTGCGCAGTGGTGCGTATAGGCGGTGTGCGGTCTCCGGATTGAGGGCTATCGCACAATGCCTATGGCGCAGATCGGGCATATGTGGGCATTGGCCGGCGCCTGACCGGATCGGCGAGAGGTGTGCAGTGGCGGAGGCGACAGGCGAGCGCCCCCGAGACCGCGCACGCGCCCGAGCCCGCCGCACACGCGCCGAGACTGCCGCGCACACGCGCCCGCCGCACGCACGCGCCCGCCGCACGCACGCGCCCGAGCCCGCCGCACGCCCGAGACCGCCGCGCACACGCGCCGAGACCGACGCGCACGCGCCCGAGACCGCCGCACGCGCAGGCAGTGCGAGCGCAGCGAGCATTGGGGGTCTGGGGTGAGCATCCCCAGGAGTCCGCGGGAAAAAGCGCAGGTCAGACGCGGAAGCCGCGGTGCAGGGCGACGACGCCGCCCGTCAGGTTGCGCCAGGCGACCTTGCGCCAGCCGTTGGCGGTGACGCGGGCGGCCAGGCCCTCCTGGTCGGGCCACGCACGGATGGACTCGGCGAGGTACACATAGGCGTCCGGGTTGCTGGAGACGCGCTTTGCGACCTGAGGGATGGCCTTGACCAGGTAGCCGAGGTAAGCGCCGCGGAACGGGCGCCAGGTCGGGTGGCTGAACTCACAGATGACGAGGCGGCCGCCGGGCTTTGTGACGCGGGCCATCTCCAGCAGGGCAGCGTCGGTGTCGACGATGTTGCGCAGGGCGAAGGAGATGGTGATCGCGTCGAAGGTCTGGTCGGCGAAGGGCAGGGCGAGGGCGTCGCCGGCGATCAGGGGGACCGCGGGGCGCTTCGCGTGGCCGGCCTGGAGCATGCCGATCGAGATGTCGACGCCGACGGCCTGGGCCCCGGACTTGGCGAGTTCCTCGGTGGAGACGCCCGTGCCGGCGCCGAGGTCGAGGACGCGCTCGCCGGGCTTGAGGCCGAGGGCGAGCCTGGTCTCGCGGCGCCAGATGCGGTCCTGGCCGCCCGAAATAACCGTATTGGTGAGGTCATACCGGCGCGCGACGCCGTCGAACATCGCGGCGACCTCGTGCGGCTGCTTGTCCAGGGAGGCGCGGCTCATGACGACACCGGGGTGAGCGGGATGGAGCGGCCGGTGCCGCCTCCGGGGATGGCGATCGAGGAGAAGTGCGACTGCACGCGGTCGTCCGTCGGGTCGTCGGCGGGGGTCCAGTGGACCCGCAGGTGCCGGTACTGGGTGTCGCGCTGCGCCGGGGTGCGGTCCGAGTCGCGGATCATCTGGACCAGCTCGGTGAGGCGGGAGCGGTGGCGGGCGCCGGCGGAGGAGATGACGTTCTCCTCCAGCATGATCGAGCCGAGGTCGTCGACGCCGAGGTGCAGCGACACCTGGCCGACGTCCTTGCCCGTGGTGAGCCACGAGGACTGCAGGTGGGCGATGTTGTCGAAGAACAGCCGGGCGACGGCGACCAGGCGCAGGTATTCCAGGCTGGTCGCCTGGGTGCGGCCCTTCAGGTGGTTGTTCTCCGGCTGGTAGGTCCACGGGATGAACGACCGGAAGCCGCCGACGGTGCCGGCCAGGTCGGCGTCGACCGAGTAGCCGTTGGCGACGGCCTTGTCCTGCACGTCGCGGATCATGCGCAGGTGCTCGATCCGCTCGGCGTTGGTCTCGCCGGTGCCCATCATCATCGTGGCGGTCGAGGAGACGCCGAGGCGGTGGGCCTGGGTCATGACCTCCAGCCAGCGCTCGCCTGACTCCTTGAGCGGGGCGATCGCCTTGCGAGGGCGCTCGGGCAGCATCTCGGCGCCGGCGCCGGCGATGGAGGCGAGACCGGCGGCCTTGATCCGGACGATGGACTCCTCGATGGAGACGCCGGAGACCTTGGCCATGTGCAGGACCTCGGACGGGCCGATCGAGTGGATGACCAGCGCGGGGAAGGCCTGCTTGACCGCGGAGAACAGCTCCTCGTAATACTCGACGCCATACTCCGGGTGATGGCCGCCCTGCAGCATCACCTGGGTCGCGCCGAGGTCGACGGCCTCCTGGCAGCGGTGCAGGATCTCCTCGGTGTTGTGGGTCCAGCCCTCGGCGTGCTTCGGCGCCCGGTAGAAGGCGCAGAACTTGCACGCCGTCACGCAGACGTTCGTGTAGTTGATGTTGCGGTCGATGATGTACGTGACGATGTTGTCCGGGTAGCGCCGGCGGCGCACGGTGTCGGCCGCCTCGCCCAGCGGGTGGAACGGGGCGTCGGTGTAGAGCAGCAGCGCCTCTTCCGGGCTGATCCGCCCGCCGTCGGCCGCGCGCTGCAGGATGTCGCTGATCACCGGAGTCTCCGTCACGCCTCCGAGACTACGTGGGATCACTCGACGCGCGGCAGGGCCCCGCGATCTGTCGTGCCTAGGATCACCAAGTGACTGACATGCGCTATCGACGCCTCGGCTCCTCCGGCCTCTCCGTCTCCGTCGTTGGCATCGGCTGCAACAACTTCGGCGGCCGTATCGACGCGGACCGCGCGGCGGAGGTCGTGCACGCCGCGATCGACCTCGGCGTGACCCTGTTCGACACCGCCGACGTCTACGGCCTGACCCCCGGTGCCTCGGAGGAGGCGCTCGGCGCGGCCCTGGGCAAGCGGCGCGACGAGGTCGTCATCGCGACCAAGTTCGGCGCGGACCCGCGCGGCGCCAACGGTCCCGACTGGGGCGCGCGGGGCGGCCGCCGGTACATCGCCAAGGCCGTCGAGGCGTCGTTGCGGCGGCTCGGGACCGACTACATCGACCTGTACCAGCTGCACACCCCGGACCCGCAGACGCCGATCGAGGAGACGCTCGACGCGCTCGACGCGCTGGTGCAGGCCGGCAAAGTCCGATACATCGGGCACTCGAACTTCACCGGCTGGCAGACCGCGGACGCGGCGTGGACCGCGCGGGACCGGCGCCTGACGCCGTTCGTCAGCGCACAGAACTACTACTCGCTGCTGGAGCGGTCCGTGGAGAAGGACCTGGTGCCGGCGCTGGAGCACTACGGGGTGGGGCTGCTGCCGTTCTTCCCGCTCGCGCACGGGCTGCTGACCGGCAAGTACCGGCGCGGCGAGGCCGCACCTCAGGGCACCCGCCTGGCCCGTGACGTCTTCGAGAAGGTCCTCGCCACGGCGCCCTGGGACACGATCGAGCGGCTCGAGAACGTCGGCAAGGAGCGCGGCGTCGACCTGCTCGCGGTGGCGATCGGGGGCCTGGCCGCCCGGCCGGCGGTCACCAGCGTGATCGCCGGTGCCACCAGTGCCGAGCAGGTCAGGGCCAACGTCACCGCCGGATCCTGGATCCCCACCGAAGAGGACCAGGCCGCGATCGAGGCCGCGCTTACAGGTTGATCCGACCCACGACGTCCGAGGATGGGGTATTCGAGCCGCCGGCAGGCTCCTTCGTAATGGCGAAGGCAGGTGCAACGCGGTCGATGTACTGCCGCCCGGACCCGCCCGGGACAACACCAACCGACACCGGGCCAGCACCGATCATCCACAACTGGTAGTCCTTGTCAGCCCCCGGATCGGCCAGGCCGTCCAGGACCGCCACCGCGGCATTCCGTGACGGCGACACGATCAGCGTTACCCGGCCGCCCGCCATCTCGGAGGAGACCAGGCGGGCGTCCGGCGCGGCGAGCACCGCGTCGATCCGGGCGT
The DNA here is from genome assembly GCF_040676755.1 of Dactylosporangium sp. NPDC049525. Lineage (NCBI taxonomy): Bacteria > Bacillati > Actinomycetota > Actinomycetes > Micromonosporales > Micromonosporaceae > Dactylosporangium > Dactylosporangium sp. NPDC049525. The sequence goes on from NZ_JBFAPO010000001.1 coordinate 342,808, forward strand.
TCTCCTGCTGGATCCCGTCCTGCGCGATCGTCCACGTCCCGACGCCCACCCCGGCCGCCAGCACGGCCGCGGCCACGGCGCCGACGGTCCATCGCAGCAGCCGGGAACGCTGGGATCGCCCGGCACCGGCAGAACTGCGGCGAGGCCGTTCCTGGGCGGTCCGGCCGATCTCCGCCAGCACCGCCTCACGCAGCCGAGGCGGCGGCGGCGAAGCGACCGCGTGGGTCAGCCAGGACGCGGTCTCGCGCAGCTCGGCGACCTCGACCGTGCACGCCCCGCACTCGCGCAGGTGCCGGTCGAACGCGGCCCGTTCCAGATCGTCGACCGCGTCGAGCGCGTAGGCGCCCGCCAACGCGTGGATGTCCACCGTCTCGGTCATCAGAACGCCACCCCCAAGCAGTCCCGCATCCGGATCAGCCCGTCACGCATGCGTGTCTTGATGGTCGGCAGGGCGGCGCCGAGCAGGTCGGCGACTTCGCGGTAGCTGTTGCCGTTGTAGTAGGCGAGGGTGATCGCCTCGCGTTGCAGGTCGGTGAGACCGTCGAGACAGCGGCGGACCTGCTGCTGCTCGATGCGGGCGGTGGCGGTCTCGACCACGTCGTCGTACGGCGTGTCGACGCTGCTCGCGGCCACCCGCTGGGCCCGGTCGTTGCTGGCCTGCTCGGCCCGGACACGGTCGACGGCCCGGCGGTGCGCGATCGTGAAGACCCACGCCGTCGCGGTGCCGCGGGTGCCGTCGAAGCGGCCGGCGTTGCGCCACACCTCGACCATGACCTCCTGCGCCACCTCCTCCGACTGGGCGGGGTCGCGCAGGACGCGGCGGATCAGCCCGTACACGCGCGGCGACAGCAGGTCGTAGAGCTCGGCGAAGGCCCGCTCGTCACCACGGGCAACCCGGCTCAGCAGTTCACCGGCGTCGACGCGCCGCTGCGGGGCGGGCACGGCGACGAGCCGCTGGGTGGGCAGCTCCTCGTGTTCGGGTCTCATATCGTTCATTCGGAGCAGCTGCCGCGCCGGATTGGACCAGACCCACGCCTCATGCGTCGTAGTCCACCACGACCTTGTCCGTGATCGGCAGGGCCTGGCAGGTAAGGACGTAACCGGCGGCGACCTCGTCGGGCTCCAGGGCAAAGTTGCGGGCCATCGAGACTTCACCGAAGACGACCTTCGCGCGGCAGGTGGAGCAGACGCCGCCCTTGCACGCATACGGCAGCTCGGGTCGCTGCCGCAGCGCCGCGTCGAGGATCCGCTCGTCGGGAGCCATCGCCACGCGGGACGTGCGGCCGTCGAGGACGATATCGACCGTCACACCTGCAATGTCCGAAGAAGGCGCGCGCGCCACCGGTACCTCGGCGACATGGAACAACTCCGTGTGCACAACGTCGTCCGTGACGCCCCGGAGGCTCAACGCGACCCGAGCGTCCAGGACCATGCCGTGCGGGCCGCACAGGAACCACTCGTCGACGGTGCCCGCCGGCAGCAGCGTGTCGAGGATCGCGCCGACCCGCTGCTCGTCGAGGCGGCCGGACAGCAGCGCCGACTCCTGCGCCTCCCGGGACAGCACGTGCACGATGTGCAGCCGCTCCCGGTAAAGGTCCTTGAGGTCGGCGAGCTCCTCACCGAACATGACGGTGCCGGCGGCCCGGTTGCCGTAGACGACGGTGAATCGGCTCGACGGCTCCACCTCGAGGGCCGTCGCGACGAGCGACAGGACCGGCGTGATCCCGGAGCCGGCCACCAGCGCGGCGTAGTGCCGGGTCCGCGACGGGTCGAACGCGCTGGTGAAGTGGCCCAGCGGGGGCATGACGTCGATCTCGTCGCCCGGGCAGAGGTCGGCGACCGCGTAGGACGAGAACGCCCCGCCGGGCACCGCCCTGATCCCGACCCGCAGGACGCCCTCGGCGGCCAGCCGCGACGGGGTCGAGCAGATTGAATACGAGCGGCGGATCTCCGTGTCGCCGTCCCAGCGCCGGACGGTGAGGTGCTGCCCGGCCTGGAACGCGAACGCCGCCCGCTGCCCGGCCGGCACGTCGAAGGTCACCACGACCGAGTCGTCGGTCAGCGGCTCGACGTCCACGACCGGCAGGCGCTGAAACGTGGGGCGGCGCAGCTTGAGCGGGGTCGTCATATCGCCTTCACCGCGTCGAAGGGCTCGAGGCAGGACGTGCAGCGCCACAGCGACTTGCACGCGGTCGAGCCGAACCGGGACAGCTGCTCGGTCGCCGGCGACCCGCAGCGGGGACAGCGCAGGGACAGCTGGACGGTCACCTTGGTTGAAGAAGGAGGTGCGATCCCGGCCGCGGCCAGCTTCGACCGGCCTTCGGGAGTGATCATGTCGGTGGTCCACGGCGGGTCGAGGACGGTCTTGACGGATATTTCGGACACGCCCGCGTCGTGCAGCGCGGACTCGATGTCGGCGCGGATCAGGTCCATCGCGGGGCAGCCCGAATACGTCGGGGTGATCGTCACCGTGACGGCGTCGCCGTCGACCGTGACGTCGCGCAGGATGCCGAGCTCGGCGACGTTGAGGACCCGCAGCTCCGGGTCCTTGACGGCGGCGACCACGTCGAACAGCGTCACCAGCGGGCCCCCGGATGTGCGCGGTGCAGCACCTGCATGTCGGCGAGCAGCTTCGCCAGCGCCTCGGTGTGCACGCCGCGGCCGCCTTGAGCCTCTTCAGTGACCGGAGGCTTCGTCAGCGTCGCCTCGGTGAGGACCGCATCGATCGCCTCCAGCCACGCCGGGCGCAGCGTCGACGGGTCGACCACGACGCCGGCGACGTCCAGCGCGCGGACGTCCGGGTCCAGCGCGAACAGCTGGTGCGTATACGGCCACACCAGGTCGACCGCGGCCTGCATGCGGCGGTGCGACTCCTCGGTGCCGTCGCCGAGCCGCACGACCCACCGGGAGCTGTGATCGACGTGATACGCCGACTCCTTGCGCGCCTTCGCGGCCACCGCGGCGAGCCGCTCGTCGCCGACGCCGATCGACCAGTCGTAGAGCAGCCGCTGGTACACCGACAGGAACAGCAGCTTGGCCATGGTGACCGCGAAGTCGCCGTTGTCCAGCTCGACCATCCGGACGTTGCGGAAGTCCTGCTCCGAGCGCAGATACGCCAGGTCGTCCTCGGTGCGGCCCTTGCCTTCGAGCTCGCCGGCGTAGGTCAGCAGCATCCTGGCCACGCCGAGCTGGTCGAGGGCGATGTTGGCCAGGGCGATGTCCTCTTCCATCTCCGGCGCACGCGAGCACCACTCGCCGAGCCGCTGCGCGGTGATCAGCGCGTCGTCGGCGAGGCCGAGCACATACCCTGCGTGGCTCATATGTGTGCCGCACCTTCGGGCACGTCGTAGAACGTCGGGTGCCGGTACACCTTGTCGGCGGCGGGCGCGAAGAACGCGTCCTTCTCGTCCGGGCTGCTCGCCGTGATCTCCGTGGCCGGGACGACCCAGATCGACACGCCCTCCTGGCGGCGGGTATAGACGTCACGGGCGTTGCGCAGCGCCATCTCCGCGTCGGGCGCGTGCAGGCTGCCCACGTGGGCGTGCGAGAGGCCGCGCCTTGGTCGGACAAATACCTCAAACAGCACTTTTCTGCACCTTCTTCGAGGCGTATGTCGCGGCGGCTTCACGGACCCAGGCGCCGTCCTCGTGCGCGCGGCGGCGGTGGTCCATCCGCTCCTGGTTGCACGGCCCGTCGCCCTTGATCACCCGCATCAGCTCGGCATAGTCGGGCTGGGTGTAGTCGTGCTGCTGACGCGCCTCGTCCCAGCGCAGGTCAGGGTCGGGGATCCGCAGGTCGAGGATGCCGGCCTGCTGCACGCACATGTCGACGAACCGCTGCCGCAGCTCGTCGTTGGTGAACCGCTTGATCTTCCAGGCCATCGACCGCTCGGAGTGCGTCGAGTCGCCGTCGGGCGGCCCGAACATCGCCAGCGACGGATACCACCACCGGTCGACCGCGTCCTGCGCCATGGCCTTCTGCTCGGGCGTCCCGTGCGACAGCGTGTGCAGGATCTCGAACCCCTGCCGCTGGTGGAACGACTCCTCCTTGCACACCCGGATCATCGCCCGCGCATACGGCCCGTAGGAGCAGCGGCACAGCGGCACCTGGTTGACGATCGCGGCGCCGTCGACCAGCCACCCGATCGCGCCGACGTCGGCCCAGGTCAGCGTCGGGTAGTTGAAGATGGAGCTGTACTTCTGCCGGCCGTCGATCAGCATCTCGACCAGCTCGTCGCGGGAGATGCCGAGCGTCTCGGCCGCGGCATAGAGATACAGCCCGTGCCCGGCCTCGTCCTGGACTTTCGCCAGCAGGATCGCCTTGCGCTTCAGCGACGGCGCGCGGGAGATCCAGTTGCCCTCCGGCTGCATGCCGATGATCTCCGAGTGCGCGTGCTGCGCGATCTGCCGGATCAGCGTCTTGCGGTACGCCTCCGGCATCCAGTCACGTGGCTCGATCTTCTGATCCGCCGCGACGATCGTGTCGAAGTAGGCCTGAAGGTCGGATCCGGCCGCCACGTCACGGCCGGCGGCCTGCTGCAGGTCCCGCTCGGCGCTGTCCACCTGCTCGAGGAGCGGGGCGAAATCGTTGCCGTACACCCCCTCAGTGTTACAGCAACTGACCGACTCAGCAAGAAGGTGTCACAGTCGTCGAGCCAACTACCAGCGACTTTTGAGCGCGTCCGGGCTGCGGGTGAGGCGTTGGAGGGAGAGACTGTCCGGGTTCATCACGTCAGGTCACCCCCTGATCTCTTACGACGTGTTAACGCCGGCAATACCTGTTTATGACCAGCGGTCGATGCAATGGGTGCGACCGCCAGGGAGGGACCACCGACCCATGCGCAAGCGCGTCGGATTCACCGTGTTCATACTGCTCGCCGTCGCAGTGATGGTCGGCGTGCCGTTTGTGTGGGGCAGCGACATGCTGGACGATCTCGGCTCCAGCGCCGCCGCGCCCGCCGCCGTCGCCGAGACCTCGTCCGCGTCGCCGTCGGGCAACCCGACCCGGAAGGCCAACCCCGCCGCGCCCACCGCCCCGAACCTGCCGCCGGCGCTGCTGCACCCTGCCCCGGTCTCCGTCAACGCCACCGGCTTCTGGTCCTGGACCGTGCTCGACCGCCGCACCGGCGCGATGGCCGGCTCCGACAACGCCGCCACCACCCAGCGCACCGCCTCGATGATCAAGGCGTGGCTGGCCTCGGACTACCTGCGCCGCACCCCGAACCCCAGCACCTCGAACCTCCGCCAGCTCACGTCGATGATCCGCAACAGCGACAACACCGCCGCCTCGTACTTCTGGGGGCTCAACGGCCGCTCGGCGAGCATCACGCGCCTGGTGCAGATGTGCGGCCTGACCGACAGCAAGGCGTACATCGACTGGGCCAGCACCATGGTCTCCGCCCGCGACGCCGCCCGCATGGGAGCCTGCATCGGCGACGGCCGCGCCGCCGGCGCCAAGTGGACCGACTGGGTCCTCAACGAGATGCGCAACGTGAGCAGCAGCCAGGAGTTCGGCGTGGTGCCCGCGCTGCCGGCGGCGGAGAAGGCGTCGACGGCGGTCAAGAACGGCTGGATCGTGCGCAGCGACGGGAAGTGGCACGTCAACTGCATGGCGATCGGGACCGAGTGGGTGCTCAGCGTGCTGACCGTGTACCCGTCATCGAAGGGCATGAACTACGGCGCCGACATCTGCGCCAACGTGACCCGCCAGCTGCAGGCATAGATTTTCCTGCTCCGGTCCGTCGTGGGCGCGGCCCGCCGCTCCCGTCAGCCACCGGGCCGGGGCCCAGCTTCGCCGGCCCTGGCCCTGCCACCTCCGCGTGCGGTTGCGCGGACACGACCTGCGGTCGTGAACAGGCCCGCGGCCTCCGGCCGCGACCGGGGGGGGCGGGAGTGGGGCGGGGGGTGGGCGGCGGGGGAGTCAGCGT